>JACZSK010000024.1 GCA_022574255.1 Pseudomonadota bacterium | reverse complement strand
CACCGGCGCCTGCCCCGCCTGCCAGCCGGGCGCAGCCTCCTCCAGCCAGTTTATAAAACCTGCGCCGTCGGTATTCAGGCCGGAAAGGTGTCCGTTTGGCGCAACGATAACGGTGTTCACCGCGCCTGTTGACCGGGCGGTCGGGCTTAAATCATCGACCAGGTTCAGCACCGCCTGTTTGTGGGGGATGGTCACATTAGCGCCGACCATCCCATCATCCCGAAGCCCGCCGAGGAATTTCTCTAGATCGCCGTGATCAACCGCGATGGCTTCATAGGAGCCCTCGATGCCGTGTTTTTGCATCCAGTGTTGGTGGATAAGCGGCGACAGGGACTGGGCCACCGGCCAACCGATGACGCAGGCCTTTGTGTGTTTGGTCTCTGTGTTCATATGTCCGTATTCATATCCGAATACCTACAGAGAGAGCAATTTTTCGCGGCGCAGAAAATCCAGCAGCGGCAGCATCGGCAGGCCCATGATGGTGAAAAAATCGCCCTCCATATGCGAAAACAGCTGCGCGCCCCGTCCTTCGATGCGGTAGGCGCCGACGCTGGCAAGCTGACCCTCGTCGTGCCGCAGGTAGGCCTCGAGAAAATCATCGGAAAAGTCGCGCATGGTCAGCCGGGCACTCTCCAGACAAGACCAGACCTGCCGGCCGGCCCGGTATCCGGTGACGGCTGACATCAGCTCATGGGTCTTGCCGCGCAGCCTTTTCAGGGTCTCTCGGGCGGCGGCAGGATCGGCGGGCTTTTCAAAAATCTCGCCCTCAAAGAGCAAAATCTGATCGGCGGCAATGATAACCACCCCCCGCCGGGCCGCCCGCCAAGCCGTGCCGCCACCTCTTCGGCCTTGGCGCGGGCCAGGGCCCGGGCAATGTCTCCGGGCGACCGGCCCTTCGCCAGCAATTCATCGCGAACAAGGCGCTCGTCGATGTCGGCGGCCATAACTTCAAATTCCAGCCCCGCGGCCTCAAGCAAATGGCGTCGCGCGGGGCTCGCGGAGGCGAGCACCAGCCGGCCATCTTTCGTCCCGTCTCTCGCCCTGGTGACGCCGGACCGGGCAGCGGGTCTTTCAGTTGTTGTGGACATGGTGCTCGGGGTGCTCTTCCTGGTCCCGGTAATAGAGATTCATGATTGCCGCGGCGGTTTCCTCTATGGAGCGGCGGGTCACATCTATGACCGGCCAGCCGTGCTCGCTGCAATAGCGCCGGCAGGCGGTGACCTCTTCGCTGATGCTCTCCAGATCAACGTAGTCGGTGTTCGGGTGTTCGTTTATGGAGCGCAGGCGGTTGGTGCGAATCTGCACCAGGCGCTCGGGCGAGGCCGTCAGACCAACAACAATCGCGGTCCCCAGATTTTCCATTTCCTGGGGCATGGGGCAGCCCAGCACGAAGGGAATGTTGGCGGTTTTGATTCCTCTGTTGGCGATATAGATGCTTGTGGGTGTTTTTGAGGTGCGCGATACGCCGACCAGCACAATTTCCGCCAACAGAAGCCCGGCCGGCAGCTGGCCATCGTCGTGGGCCATGGTGAACTGCAGCGCTTCGATGCGCTCAAAATATTCCGCGTTCATGACATATTGCTGGCCGGGCAGGCCGCGTGATTTTTGTCCGAGAAATTTTCCCAGGGCGTCGATCACCGGGTCCAGGATGGAGATTGTCGGCAGGTCAAGCCGCTTGCATTCCAGCACCAGGGTCTCGCGGATCGTTTCATTGACCAGCGTGTACATGACCAGGCCGGGGAACTCTTTTATGTCCTGCATAATCCGCAGCATCTGTTTGGCGGTGCGAATCATCGGCCAGAAATGCTTGGTTATGTGAGTTTCCTCGAACTGGACAAGCACCGCCTTGGCCATGGTTTCCAGTGTCTCGCCGGTGGCGTCGGACACCAGATGCAGGTGATATTCCTTGAATGGTTTTTCAGACACGCGGGCCACCGCCTGGCGCCGGGAATGTCTGTGGATCAGTGGTTATGAAACTGTGGAAAAGAGGCACCTGACGGCCAGGCAGCGGAATTCCGCTCGATCCGCGGTTAACGCCGGGGTTTTGTTCATAGGTGGATAACTTGATCAACATTCCCGGGGAGCGGGGATAACAATGCGCCCCGTTGAAGCTGTTTGACAACATCGGCGGTCTGCCCTTTGCTTTCTGCGCTTTATCGCTCATTCTGTTGAGGCTTGCCAAGGCCGCAATCCGGCGTATGTGTGGATGAATCTGTGGGAATGTAAAAAATCCACTTATCCACAAGACCAACTACAACAACAATCTAATATAGATATTAGGTAGGGGGGTAGGATATACCCGTCCGTCAGGAGATAAGTTTGCTTCAAGAAAAACCATTGCTAACCGTCCTCGGTGGCGGAAAAACAAAGCGGGTGCCTTTCTGGTTCATGCGTCAGGCTGGCCGGTATTTGCCAGAGTACAGGGCTTTGCGGAAAAATGCCGGAAGTTTTCTCGACCTGGTCTATACACCGGACTTTGCCGTCGATGTGACGCTGCAGCCGATCCGGCGATTCGCCATGGACGCCGCTATTCTCTTTTCCGACATTCTGGTCATCCCCCATGCGCTGGGCCAGAAAGTCGCCTTTGAAGAGGGTCGCGGGCCGGTGCTGGAGGCTTTGGACCCGGCGGCACCCCTGAAAGGGTTGAACGCCGCCGATATTCACGAGACCCTTTCGCCAGTCTATGAGACCCTGAAAGGGGTCAGCGCGGAGTTGCCGGAAGGTGTTGCGCTGATCGGTTTTGCCGGTGCGCCCTGGACGGTGGCCACATACATGGTCGAGGGCGGCAGCTCGGCTGATCACGCCAAGACCAAGAGCTGGGCCTATGGCGACCCCGAAGGCTTTCAGACATTGATAGACATTCTGGTCGATGCCAGCGTGGAATATCTGCTGGCGCAAATAGACGCCGGCGCCGAAGTCATTCAGTTGTTCGATACCTGGGCCGGCAGCCTGCCAGAGCCAGCACAGCGCCGCTGGTGTATCGAACCGGTTAAAGAAATAACTTCAAGACTGCGCCAGGCGCATCCTGAAATCCCGATCATTGCGTTTCCCCGTGGCGCCGGGCCCCTGTATGTGGATTATGCGGTTGAGACAGGCGTCAATTGCATGGGCATAGACACATCATTGCCGGCGCGCTGGGCAGCGGAGAACATTCAGCCCATCGCCGGCGTTCAGGGCAATCTGGATCCCCGGCTTCTGGTGGTCGGCGGTGAGGCGATGAAAAGTGAGGCGCGGGCAATTCTGGAAGCGCTGAAGGGCGGCGTACATATTTTCAATCTTGGCCACGGAATCACCCCCGAGACGCCGCCGGAGCATGTAGAGGAACTATCTGATTTGTTGCGATCCTGGACAAGCGATGAGTGAGGGCAACATAAATTCCCGGCGCAGGGTTGCCGTGGTCCTGTTCAATGTTGGCGGGCCGGACAACCTGGCTGCGGTGCGACCGTTTCTCTATAATCTTTTCAGTGATCCGGCAATCATCACCCTGCCCGCCGGTATCAGGCACCTGCTGGCGGGGTTTTTGGCCTGGCGGCGGGCGCCGGTGGCGCGCGATATTTATAAGCTGATTGGCGGCAAGTCGCCCATTGCAGCCGGCACCAGGGCCCAGGCCGCGGCGCTGGAGAAAAAGCTGAATACGGACGCGCCGGAGAAGGCAGGGAAAACCGAATTCCGCTGTTTCACAAGCATGCGCTACTGGCACCCGCGGGCGCAACAGACGGTGCGGGAAGTCAGGGAATTTGCGCCCGACGATATCGTCCTGCTGCCGCTTTTTCCGCAATATTCGACCACAACCGTCGGCACCGCCCTTGATGAATGGTCGCGGGCAGCCCGCGCCGTAAAGCTTGATGTGCCCACGCACAGCTGTTGCTGCTATCCGCTTGAAGAGGGGGTTATTGAGGCCCATACGGCGGCTATCGCAAAAACCATCGAGAAAAAAATTGGCGATAAGCCCTTCCGGCTGCTGCTGTCTGCGCACAGCCTGCCGCAAAAAACCATCGATGCGGGTGACCCCTATGTTTGGCAGATAGACCAGACGGTTGACCGGTTGATGAAAAGGTTGCGCGAGGAAACCGGGCGCGGGAATATCGACTACAGGGTTTGCTATCAGAGCCGGGTGGGGCCGCTAAAATGGCTGGAGCCCAACACCCAGAGTGAAATACGCCGCGCCGGCGCCGAAGGCCTGGCGCTGATTGTTGTGCCCATTGCCTTTGTCTCGGAACATTTAGAAACCCTTGTTGAGTTGGACATTGAATATGCGAAACTGGCAACCGAAGCCGGCGTACCGTTGTATTGCCGGATGCCTGCTCTCGGGACCGACGAGCGGTTTATCGAAGCCCTGTCGAAGATAACATTACGCCGGCTTGGCAGCGGCAAGTGCGGGTCCGCCAGCAGCGATGCGGGCGAAAGGATTTGCCCGGCCGGCTTTGCAAAGTGCCACCAGAAGGCCGGCCCGGAAGAGGTTTAGCGCGATGCAGGATACCCTCGGCGAATATTTTCTCTGGATCAAGGCGGCCCACATCATCGCCGTGATTTCCTGGATGGCGGGCCTTCTTTACCTGCCGCGGCTGTTTGTTTATCACACCCGCGTGGCGCCGGGCGGCGCGCAGGACCAGCTGTTTCAGCTCATGGAAGCGCGGCTTTTGCGGATCATCATGAATCCGGCGATGATCCTGTCCTGGATTTTTGGTCTGCTGCTCGTGGGCCTGGCGGAGAGCGCCGCCGATGGCGCCAGCCAAACACCCCTGTGGCTGTATGTGAAGCTGGCGGCGGTCGCCCTGCTGACAGCCCTGCATATGATGATGGCGCGCTGGCGCCGGCAGTTTGCCGGGGCAGAGAACACCCGGAGCGAAAAATTCTACCGGGCGGTCAACGAGGCGCCTACATTATTGATGATTCTGATCGTGGTCATGGTGGTGGTGCGGCCGTTTTAGGGTCTGGCCAGGCTCCGGTGAGGTTCTGGCGGGCGCTTGGCGGGGCGTGGCGGCTCGGGTCATGCAAAAGGCTTGACTTATAACGGCGCGGTGTTAGCGTCCGCGACACTGTGCGACTGACCTTCCTGGTCGCGGATTCCAGAACAGCTTTTCAGAAAATTCCGCCCCACCCCTTTTGCACAGTTTTTGGCGCATGGTTTTTTTGGCGCGCAGTATTTTTGCCCCACAGACCAGACCGCATAAACAAACATTCATTTCAACAACGACCAAGACCCCGGACAAACCAATGAACCTTCAAGAACTTAAAGCGAAATCACCCGCCGACCTGGTCACCCTGGCCGAGGAACACAACATCGAGAACGCCAGTAACCTGAGAAAACAGGATCTGATGTTCGCCATCCTCAAGCATCTGGCCGAGTCCGATGTTGAAATTACCGGCGCCGGTGTAATCGAGACCCTGCAGGACGGTTTCGGTTTTTTGCGCTCACCGGAGGCCAACTATCTGGCCGGACCCGACGATATTTATGTCAGCCCCAGCCAGATCAGGCGTTTCGGGCTGCGAACCGGCGACACCGTCGAGGGGCAGATTCGCGCGCCGAAGGATGGCGAGCGCTATTTCGCCCTGCTTAAGGTCAACACCATCAATTTTGAGCCGCCGGAAAATGCCCGGCACAAAGTGCGCTTCGACAACCTGACGCCCCTTTATCCCGACGAACGCTTTCATCTGGACCCCAAGGACCCCACAGCCGACCCCAGCGCGCGGATCATTGATCTGGTGGCGCCACTGGGCAAGGGACAGCGCGCGCTGATTGTGGCGCAGCCACGAACCGGCAAGACGATGTTGCTGCAGAATATCGCCCATTCCATAACCCTGAACCACCCGGAGGTCTTTCTCATCGTGCTGTTGATCGACGAGCGGCCGGAGGAGGTCACCGACATGCAGCGCTCGGTGCAGGGCGAGGTCATCTCATCGACCTTTGACGAGCCGGCAACGCGGCATGTGCAGGTTACCGAAATGGTCATCGAAAAAGCCAAGCGCCTGGTCGAGCATGGCCGCGATGTGGTGATCCTGCTGGATTCCATTACCCGTCTGGCGCGCGCCTACAACACCGTGGTGCCGTCATCGGGCAAGGTGCTGACCGGCGGCGTGGACGCCAACGCCCTGCAACGTCCGAAGCGTTTCTTCGGCGCGGCGCGTAACATCGAGGACGGCGGCTCGCTGACCATCATTGCCACGGCGCTGGTCGATACCGGCTCGCGCATGGACGAGGTGATTTTCGAGGAGTTCAAGGGCACCGGCAACTGCGAGATCCTGCTCGATCGGAAAATCATCGACAAGCGCATCTTCCCGGCCATCGACGTCACCAAATCGGGCACCCGCAAGGAAGAGCTGCTGGTGGACAAGGCCACATTGTCGAAAATGTGGGTGTTGCGCCGTATCCTGATGCCCATGGGTGTGATCGACGCCATTGAGTTCCTGCTGGCCAAAATCAAAGGCACGAAATCGAACGAGGAATTCTTCGAATCGATGAACAGCTAGGTCTTGTTCGCCGCAACAGGCCACGACTCGTATAAGTTGTGCGGCGCGACTCGGCGGTGCGGGCCTGTGGCGGGGTGTTGTGGTCGTTTGGGCCTGTGGTGGGGCGTCGTGACGCCATTGGACGCTCGCGGGCAAAAACCAGCCAGAGCCGCTTTTCAGACCGGAAAAAGTTCCACGCCGAACCCCGGTGCGCCCTCCAGCCGCAAGAGCGCGGTCTTGGTGTCTGTGCCGCCCCGGCCGGAATACCCCCCCAACTGACCCGCGGCGCCGACCACCCGGTGGCAGGGGATGATCAGCGGCAGCGGATTGGCGCCACAGGCCATACCGGCGGCGCGCGGGCTGGTTTTGACCCGCTTGGCGAGGGTGCCGTAAGTCAGGGTTTCACCGTAGGGAATATCCCCCAAGGCCGCCCACAGGGATTGCTGGAACGGGGTGCCCGGGGGCGCCAGCGGCAGCGAGAATTCTTGCAGCTCACCGTCGAAATAGGCATTGATCTGCCGCGCAGCCTCGCGCAACAGGGATGTTCGGGATTGTTCCGAGCCCCAGCCCCAGTCCAGCGAGACAATGCGCCCGTCTTCCTCGGCAACCGAAAGATCACCGATTGGACTGTGAAGGGACAAGAGCGGCATGCGGTTTCCCTTTGTATCCGTTGTCAGCCGCCGGTTTTGCGCATGTCCAGCAGAGCGCGGCGAATCTCGTCCGGACCCTTAAGGGGTAGCGAGCATTGTTGTCCGCGGCAAATGAATACTGTTCCGGCGGCGCCGGTCTTGCCGTTCGCCGGATGATTCTTGCCCAGCGAGGCGCCGGTCTTTGCCTTCGCGGCCTTCTCGCCGGGGACCACCTGGACCACCCGGTTGGGCAGGGCGACGCTGTAGATGGCGGCGAGAGCTCTGTCGGTGGCCGCCGCGCCGCGCGTGCCAATAACCACAATTTGCAGCCCCGCACGCCAAAAATCATTGGCGCCGATCAGTCCCGCGAGGGGGAAAATATTTTGCCGTATCTCGCCGGCAAAGGCGCTGATCGTGTCTTCGGCGCGCGCCGCATGGGCTTGTTCGCCAGTCAGATAGAAGAGTCTGGCAAAAACCTCCGCGGCCACCGCGTTGCCCGCCGGCACGGGGCCGTCATGGGCCGAGCGGGGCCGCACCAGCAAATCCTTGGCCCCCACGGAAGACATGTGAAACCCTCCGGGCCCGGCCGCCCAGAAGCCCTTATTAAGTTGTGCCGCAAGACTTAATGACTCGTCCAGGTAGTTGTCCGCGCCGGTGACCTCGTAAAGCAAAAGCGCCGCTCTTGCCATCTGGGCGTAGTCATCCAGCATGGCGGCATGCTGCGCCCGTCCGCCGCACCAGCTGTGAAGAAGGGCGCCATCCGCCTGGCGCATATTGCTGACCACGAAAGCAAAGGCTTTTTCACCGGCGGCGATCCACGAGGGCTCGGCAAAGACAGCCCCGGCATTGGCCAGCGCGGCGATCATCAGGCCGTTCCAGTCGGCGAGAATCTTGTCGTCGCGGGCCGGACGGATGCGCGCCGCTCTGGCCTCCAGCAGCAGCGCCCGCGCCTGAGCCAGCCGTGCTTCGCCGGCCTCGTCCATGAGGCCAGATGCAGCAGAGCGATTGAGGATCACATGACCCTCCCAATTGCCCCCCGGGCGGGCGTCATAGGCGGTGGCAAAAAAAGCGGCGTCATCGCCGAGGACGGCCTCGATCTCGGTTACATCCCAGACGTAGAATTTTCCCTCCACACCCTCGGAGTCGGCGTCCAGGGTGCCGGCGAAGGCGCCGCCGGGCAGCGCCATTTCCCGCATCAGCCAGGTGATCGTCTCACTAACGCGTTGTTTGAAAAGAACATTACCGGTTTCCTGCCAGGCCATGGTAAGCAGTTCGATCAGCTGGGCATTGTCGTAGAGCATCTTTTCAAAATGCGGCGCCAGCCATTGGGCGTCGGTGGAATAGCGCGAAAAGCCGCCGCCCAGGTGATCGTAAATTCCACCCATGGACATGCGCTCCAGGGCCAGTAGCACCACGTCGCGGTATTGTTCGTCGCCACCCGCGCACCAGGCTCGCCAGAGCAGGGAAAGAATCGCCGGCTGGGGAAATTTGGGCGCGCCCTGCAGGCCCCCATGTACGGGGTCCATCATTTCCACCAGGCCGCTTGCCGCGACGCTCAGGATATCTTCCGGCATGCTCCCGGACAAGTCCCTGCCATGGGCGGCCTCGAGGGCCTCGCGAAGTCGCTTGCGGTTGCTCTCCACGGCGCCACTTTTTTCGGCGAACAGCTTGGCGATGCGTTCCAGCACATCGACAAAAGACGGCCGGCCAAATCGCGCCGTATCGGGAAAATATGTGCCCCCCCAGAAGGGCTCGGCGTCGGGTGTGAGGAAGATAGTCAGGGGCCAGCCGCCCTGCTCACCGATCAACTGAAGGGCCTGCTGGTAAATGGCGTCCAGGTCCGGGCGCTCTTCCCGGTCGACTTTTATATTCACGAAATGGCGGTTCATGACCGCCGCGGTGGCCGCGACCTCGAAGCTCTCGTGGGCCATCACATGGCACCAGTGGCAGGCGGCGTAGCCCACCGAGAGGAGGATCGGCTTATTCTCTTTTTTGGCCAGGGCCAGCGCCTCCGGGCACCAGGGCCACCAATCGACGGGGTTTTCCGCATGTTGCAACAAATATGGGCTGGTCTCATCAGCCAGGCGGTTGGTCTTTGCAGGCATGTCCGGCAGTTCCAAACTTCTTCGGTGGCGGCGTTCCAGCCTACGGTTCACCCGGGTAACTGGCAAGGCGCTGTCCAGTGGCTGTTCAGGGGCTGTTCGGGGGGCAGCCTCGCATTTGCCCGGGAAGGGCGCTATAAAATGCGCCACAGGGATGAATATAATCCCGCAAGGCGGGCAGGCCAGCGAGACAGGCAAAATAATGACCAGCGCCACACCAGAAGGCACACCTGACGACACAATTTTCGCATTGGCCAGCGGTCGCGGCCGCGCCGGCGTTGCGGTGCTGCGACTGTCGGGCGCCGGCGCCGGCGCCGCGATCACCACGCTGACCCGAAAGCCTCTGCCAGAGCCGCGCCGGGCAGCATTTCGCGCGTTGTACGACCCACAAAATGAAGAACAATTAGACCAGGCCATTGTGCTGTGGTTCCCGGCGCCGGCGAGCTTTACCGGCGAGGATGTGGCCGAATTGCATGTTCATGGCGGGCGGGCGGTGCTCGATGCGCTGTCCGCGGCTCTCTCGCAGGCTCCGCCTGGCGGCTGTGGCTGCCGGCCCGCCGAACCCGGCGAATTTTCGCTGCGCGCCTTTCGCGCGGGCAAGATGGATTTAACCGAGGCCGAGGGCCTGAACGACCTCATAGAGGCCGAGACCGAGGCCCAGCGCCGTCAGGCACTGGACCAGCTTGGTGGCGCCCTCAGCGGCACCTATGAAGCCTGGCGGCGGGACCTGGTGCAGATCATGGCGCGCGCCGAGGCGATGATCGACTTTTCCGACGAAGATGTGCCGGGCGACTTGATCGGGGACTGCCGGTCGGGAATTGAAAGCCTGCGGCAGGAAATCGCCGGGCATTTGAGTGATAATCACCGGGGAGAACGGGTGCGGGCCGGGTATAGCGTCGTGATCCTGGGGGCGCCGAACGCGGGAAAGTCGAGTCTTTTGAACGCGCTGGCGCGGGAAGATGTGGCAATTACTGCGGAGAGCCCCGGCACCACCCGCGACGTCATCGAGGTGCGTCTTGATCTCGGGGGATTCGCCGTCGATCTGGCGGATACGGCGGGCCTCCGGAAGGCCAGCGAGGCCAGCGGGGCCGTGGAGCGGGAGGGTGTGCGCCGGGCCGAGGCCCGCGCCGCCAGTGCCGACCTGAAACTGCTTGTGCTGGATGCCGAAGGCGAGGCGGTGCTGGGAGAGGATTTGACCCGGCATTGCGGGGAAAACAGCCTGTTGGTGGTGGTAAAAACGGACCTGGTCGATGCGCACAAGATCACTGCCTGGGAGGATCTCGGCAAAGCCACATCAAGCGTGGTTTACCCCCTGTCGTCAAAGACCGGCGCTGGGGTGGAGGCTTTGCTGAAGGGCCTTGAGGAAATTGTCATCGATCAGTTGGGCCGGCGGGAGACCGCGAGCCTGACCCGGCTGCGCCACCGCGTTGCGCTGGAGGAATGTGATGCCGCCCTGGCGCGGGCGGGGTCTTACGGCGGCGGCGACGTTGAATTGCTGGCCGAGGACTTGCGCCTGGCGGCGGATATATTGGGGCGCATTACCGGCACCGTGGACGTGGAAAATATTCTCGATGTGGTGTTCGGGGAATTCTGCATCGGAAAATGAAGCGAAGCGGACTTTTCCGCCAAACGGGATCGGGAATTCGTGGTTTCACGTGAAACATTCTCCATAAGCGATTGTTTTGACAATAGCTTTTCGATCAGCGCCGCCAGATGAGCCGCTTATTGGGGCTCTTTACCATCCCGGGGCTGGTGAAGCCCTGCGAAAAGAGGTAAAAACCGCGCCATGAAGAACTTCGATGTCATTATCATCGGCGGCGGACATGCCGGCACCGAGGCCGCCGCCGCCGCGGCGCGGGCCGGGGCCAGGACCCTGTTGCTGACGCACCGGCTCGAGACCATCGGCGAGATGTCCTGCAACCCGGCCATCGGCGGCCTGGGCAAGGGCCATCTGGTGCGCGAGATCGACGCCCTGGACGGCGTCATGGGCCTTGCCGCCGACGCCGCGGGAATCCAGTTCCGGCTTTTGAACCGGCGCAAGGGACCGGCGGTGCGGGGGCCGAGGGCGCAGATCGATCGGGCGCTTTACCGGGTGGCGGTCCAGGAGGCGCTGCGCCGCCAGCGGGGCCTGCGGATCATCGCCGCCGGGGTCGAGGATCTGGTCATTGAGGAAACGGCGGGCGAAAAAACCGTCACCGGCGTGGTGACCACCAGCGGCGAAACCATCAGCGCCCGCCATGTGGTGTTGACCACCGGCACTTTTTTGCGCGGTGTCATTCATATGGGCGAGAAGCAGGTCGCCGGCGGCCGGGTCGGTGAGGCGCCGGCGCTGGGCCTGGCGAAGAGGCTTTTGGAGGAGAATTTCCGCCTTGGCAGAATGAAAACCGGAACACCGCCGCGGCTGCTTGCGGAGAGCATCGACTGGTCGGCCACGGAGGAGCAGCGCGGCGATGACCCGCCAACGCCATTTTCCTTTTTGACCGACAAAATCTCGCGCCCGCAGGTCTGCTGCCATATCACCAGAACAACGCCGGAGACGCACGCGATCATCCGCGAAAATCTGCATCGCTCGCCGATGTATGCGGGCGCCATCGCCGGGCCGGGGCCGCGCTATTGTCCTTCAATCGAAGACAAGGTGGTGCGCTTTTCCGAGAAGAGCAGCCACCAGATTTTCCTCGAGCCCGAGGGATTGTCGAGCGATCTGGTCTACCCCAACGGCATTTCCACTTCGCTGCCGGAAGACGTGCAGCTGGCTTTTCTGCGCACCATTCCCGGCCTCGAGAATGTGCGCATGAGCCAGCCCGGATATGCCATCGAATATGATTATGTTGACCCCCGAGAGCTGCGTCGCAGCCTGGAGACCCGCCGCCTTCGGGGCCTTTACCTGGCCGGGCAGATCAACGGCACCACCGGTTACGAGGAGGCCGCGGCCCAGGGGCTGATCGCTGGAATCAATGCTGCGCGCGGATCTCAAGGGATAGCTGAGATTTTCTCTTTGGACCGGGCGGACGCTTACATTGGTGTGATGATCGACGATCTGATCACCCGCGGCACGGCCGAGCCCTATCGTATGTTCACCAGCCGCGCCGAATACCGCCTCCACCTGCGCGCCGACAACGCCGATCGCCGGCTCACCCAAAAGGGCGTCGAGGCCGGTCTGGTGGGCAAAAAAAGAGCGCGCATTTTTGCCGCCAAGGAAGGGAAAATCAACGCCGCGCAACAGGCGCTGGAAAGCCTGTGGGTGAGCCCCAGCGAGGCGGCAAAAAAAGATATTTTCGTCAACCCGGATGGCACCCGGCGCAGCGCCGCGACGCTGCTGGGGCACCGCGACATTTCCTACCAGGACCTCCGCGCCGCCTGGCCCGATGAGCTGCCGGCGCTGGAACCCGCTGTGCTGGAGCAGGTCGAAAATGATGCCCGCTACGCCAGCTATCTGCTGCGCCAGAAGGCGGACATCGACGCCTATCGCAAGGACCAGGCGCTGGCCATTCCCGAGGATGTGGATTTCTCGTCGATCGCCGGCCTGTCCACCGAAATGCGCGAGAAATTCTCGGCGGCCCGGCCCGCGACGCTGGGCACCGCGGCGCGCATTCCCGGTGTCACACCCGCCGCATTGTCGGCGGTTCTCGGCCATATCAAGCGGCGGCCCAGGCGGGTCGCGTGACCTTACCGGTCGCCTGCTTCTCGGCCGAGGACTTCCGCGATGAGACAAATGTTTCACATGAAACACTGGATCGTCTGAAAATTTTTGCCGCGCTTCTGGAGCGCTGGCAGGCAAAAATGAATCTGGTGGGGCCGGGCAGCATGGACGAGATGTGGCGCCGCCATTTCTTCGATAGCGCGCAGCTCCTGCCGCTGGTGCGCGCCGCGCATCCGGACAGCGAAAATCTGCTGTGGCTGGACCTGGGATCCGGGGCCGGATTTCCCGGCCTGGTGCTGGCCATCCTCGGCGCCGGCGAGGTGCATCTGGTTGAGAGCAACGGGCGGAAATGCGCCTTTCTGCGCCAGGTGATTCGCGAGACCGGCGCGGCGGCGGTTGTGCATAACGCCAGGAGCGAGGACTTGCCGGCCATGAAACCCGACGTCATTACGTCACGGGCGCTGGGCGATGTTGAGAAGATACTTGAACTCGGTGAGAAATTTCTTGGCGCGCATACAGAAATATGGCTCCATAAGGGACAACATATAGAGAAAGAATTGACCCGAGCGACTATATCTTGGATTATGCAGGTGGAAAAGCACCCAAGTCGGTCGGACCCCTCCGGGACCATCCTGTGTTTGAAGGGAATACAGCGTGTCGAAAATAGACCATAAAAAGACCATGGCGGCGGCAACGCCAGCCTCGGCTTCAGAAATGGAATCAGACGCGGCGGGGAAGGCGGAGAGCAAGACAGCGCCGGCCCGCATCATCGCCGTGGCCAACCAGAAGGGCGGTGTCGGCAAGACCACAACGACCATTAACCTGGCCACCGCCATGGCCGCCGTAAGGCACCGGGTTCTGGTCGTGGACCTGGACCCACAGGGCAACGCCAGCACCGGTTTCGGAATTCCGCCAGCGGATAGAAAAGTCACCTCTTATGATGTTATACTGGGCGCCGCCGACGTTCTCGACGCGGTCCATCGCACCGAGATTCCGGGCCTCGATATCGTGCCCTCCTCGGTCGATCTCTCCGGCGCCGAACTGGAGCTGGTCGGTGTCGAAAATCGCGCCAACCGCCTGTCAGACGCCCTCAGGGAGCCTCATATTCTCAGTCATTATGATTATATCATGATCGACTGCCCGCCCTCGCTGTCGCTGCTGACGCTCAACGCCCTGGTTGCCGCCGGATCTGTTCTGGTGCCCCTGCAATGCGAATTCTTCGCCCTGGAGGGGCTCAGCCACCTGCTGCGCACCATAGAACGTGTGCGGGCCAACTTTAATCCGACCCTGGAGATTCACGGCATCGTGCTGACCATGTTTGACCAGCGCAACAACCTTTCGGGTCAGGTGGCGTCGGATGTGCGCAGCTATCTGGGAGACAAGGTGTTCAAGACCGTAATTCCCAGGAATGTGAGGATTTCCGAGGCGCCGAGCCACGGCAAGCCGGCCCTGCTGTATGATTACAAATGCCCGGGCAGTCAGGCCTATATCAAGCTGGCGTCCGAAATGCTGAAGCGAAACGCGCGCGTGGCCGCTCCCTGAAGGCGCGGCTTTATCGGGAACGCCCGATTAATCAGGAACCCTCTGCAGGAGGTACGCCATGAGCAAGAAAGTAACCGGTCTGGGCCGTGGCCTGTCGGCCCTGATGGGCGACGACGACGGGGGCTTCGCCACGATCACCGGCGATCGCCGCCCCTCCCGCCTGCCCCTGGAGCATTTAACACCGGGCCGCTTTCAGCCCCGCAAGCGCTTTGACCCGGACCGGGAACAGGAGCTGATTTCCTCAATCAAGGAAAAGGGTATTCTGCAGCCCATTCTGGTGCGCCCGACCGACAGCATGGACCTTTACGAGATTGTCGCCGGCGAACGCCGCTGGCGCGCCGCCCAGGCGGCAGGCGTGCATCAGGTGCCGGTCATTGTCCGCGATTTGAGCGACAGCGAAGCTCTGCAGGTGGCCATTGTCGAGAATATCCAGCGCACCGACCTCTCGCCGGTTGAAGAGGGCCGCGGCTACCAGCGCCTGATCGAGGAATTCAGCCACACCCAGGACCAGGTGTCCGGCCTGGTGGGGAAAAGCCGCAGCCATGTGGCCAACCTGATCAGGTTGCTCATCCTGCCGGAGGCGGTGCTGGCCATGATGGACGAGGGCAAATTGAGCATGGGCCATGCTCGCGCCCTGATTGGCGCCGAAGATCCCGTGGCGCTGGCCCGAACCATTGTCGGGCGCGGCCTTAATGTGCGCCAGGCGGAAACACTGGCGCAGAACGCCAAGGGCAAAAAGTCTACCCGCGCAACTTCAGCGCCGGCCCACAAGGATGCCGACACGCTGGCGCTGGAGCGCAACATGTCACAGGCCACCGGCCTGCGCGTGACCATCACCCACAGGGGCGCGGCGGGCGAGATCAAAATCGTCTACCAGAGTCTCGAGCAGCTCGACGATATCTGCCGACTGCTCGGCCAGTAATTCTGGATTGCCAGTAATTCCGCTTTTGGCGCTGCCCTCGGTCGCTCCCGACCACTTCATCGTCCCTGCTGGCGAGGGGCGACGCCGGTGGCGATGCGCATGCAGGCACGCATTGCAATGGCGCGGTCGGGCAGCCCTGTTGATTTGCACTGCCCCTCGGCTTCGCTGAGAATGTCCAGGGCGCGCGCTGCATTTCTTTGCTTCCAGGACGGCGCCTGCATCCGGAACATATCGTTATCCTTGAAAAACAGGCTTGGTTTCAATTGGTTAACAGCCGCGCCGCAAGCCAGACCCTCTTCCATGAGCCCGCAGACAAAGTGGAATTGCATCAGGCGCCGGCTGACGACGCGCAGAATTGCGACCGGGCTTTCGGCCCTGGTCTCGGCGCGCTCGAACAAAATATCAAGCTGCCTGACGTTGCCGCCGGTGACCGCTGAAGCGATATCGCCCAGCGCCAGGCCCGCGGAATCGCCAATGCAGGCGACCACATCGCCGTGGGTGATGCGGGCTGGATCGCGGCCCTTCATGTAAAGCATAAGCTTGTCCAGCTCGCCGCGCGTGGCCAGCCGGTCGCCGCCGAGATTGCTGGTCAGGAAGGCCATGGCCGCCGGCTCAATGGTCAGGCCGTCTGGCGCCAGGGCGGCGCGCACCAGGGCCTCCACATCCCCCGGTTCATCGCCGTAACAGGGCATGGCGAGGGCAATCTTGCTGCCCTCGAATAATTTGCGCAGTTTCGACCCGGCGGCCAGTTCGCCGGCGGTCACAAGGAGGAAATTTCCCGGCTCACCGCTCGCTGAAGCCGGTGGGGTCTGTTCCAGAGCTGCCTGAACCGGCGCGGCAACGCCGTCGGGGGCGCGATCAATGCGCACCAGCCGCCGCCCGCCCATCATCGACATGGAGGCCATCTCATCGGCGACCAGCGCCGGGTCGCGCTTTACTTCGTCGGCGTCCAGCCGGATGGCCGAAAAAGGATCGCTGGTATCCTCGACGATTTGCCCGGCCAGCAGGTCAGCGCGTTCGCGCACCATGCCCTCGTCGCGCCCATACACCAGCACGGCGACGTAGCGCGGCTCCAGCGACTTGAGATTCGCCCGGATATCGCTGGCTCTGGCCTTGACCAACAAATCCCCCTTCTTCCTGGCTCGTTCTGGCGCGGCTATTTGCTTTTCAGGAACAGCCCCAGCCGCACAACAATGATATTGATCACCTGCTCGGCGGTGCGCCGCCGGGCATCCTGCTTGGCGCTGAAATTGGCGAAATCCGACTGCACGATATCATACGCCAGGTTCGAATGCGCGTTACCCTCCAGCAGCAGTTCTTCGTCCGCCGTGCGAATCAGCCGGTAGACCGCATCGAGGCGCAGGTTTTCACGGGTGATGGCCTCGTCCGGGCGAAAGCCAAAACCCTCCACGGCCTCGTCCAGGGTCACCTCCAGCCGGTAAAGCGGGGCGCCGGGCGGGCCATGGGGATTGAGCCGGTCCATCAGGCCATTTCGCACCACCTGGCCAACCCGGTCGGGGATGGGCGCCACCTGAACAGATGAGAATTGATCCACCAGGCCGGTGCCATCGCCCGATGTGGCATACATTGGTGTGAAGCCGCAGCCGGCCAGAGCCAGCGCCACAAGAACCACCAGAGATAAACGCATACCGGCCATCAGCCCACCACGATATTGACAATGCGATTCGGCACAACGATCACTTTCCTGACCACGCCGTCGCCAATCGCCTTTTGAACCTTGTATGAGGCGAGCGCAAGGCTTTCAACCGCCTCCCTGTCGGCATCGAGCTCGACTTCAATCGTGTCCCTCAGCTTTCCTGCCACCTGCACGGCCATTGTCACCACGTCCCGGGCCAGCAGTGCCGGGTCGGCCACCGGCCAGGGTTCCTGAACCAGCAACGTCTTGTGGCCCAGCGCCGCCCACAGCTCTTCGGCCAGATGCGGCATCATCGGCGCCGTCAGGCGCACAATGCACTCGGTGGCCTCGAGGAGGGCGGCCTCGGCGCCCGGGCCATCCGGGCGGCTGCCCAGAGCATTCGCCAGCTCGTAAATGCGCGCCACTGCTTTGTTGATGTGAAAGGCCTCGATGTCGCCGGTGATCCCGTCGATGGTTCTGTGGGTCAGTTGGCGCAGCGCCGTGGCGCTCGCGGAAAATTCGCTCGCTTTCGCTATTTCGGGGCGCGAGTCGCCAAGCAGCTCGATATTCTCCAGGACCAGCCGCCACAGGCGGTGGGTAAAGCGCCAGGCGCCTTCGATGCCGGATTCCGACCATAGCAAATCCCGCTCCGGCGGGCTGTCGGAGAGGATAAACCAGCGCACCGCATCGGCGCCGTATTGCTCGACGATCGGTGTCGGGTCGACGACATTCTTCTTCGACTTGCTCATCGCCTCAAGCCGGCCTTTGCTCACGGTTTTCCCATTGTCGACGCGCACCAGGCTGCCGTCCGGTTTCTTCTCCACATTTTCGGGGAACACCCAGGCCCCATCCTCATCCTTGTAGGTAACGTGGGTCACCATGCCCTGGGTGAAAAGGCCCTCGAAGGGCTCGTCCAGATCCACATAGCCCAGTTTTCTGAGCGCGCGGGTGAAAAAGCGCGAATACAGGAGATGCAGAATGGCATGCTCGACGCCGCCGATATACTGGTCCACCGGCAGCCAGTAGGCGGCGGCTTTCTTGTCCAGAATGCCCTCGTCGCGGGGCGAGCAATAGCGCATGAAATACCAGGAGGAATCCACAAAAGTATCCAGCGTGTCGGTATCCCGCGTCGCTTTGCCGCCGCATTTCGGGCAGTCCACATGCTTCCATGTGGGGTGATGGTCCAGGGGGTTGCCGGGCTTGTCGAAGGTGGCGTCTTCAGGCAGCGTCACCGGCAGCTGGTCTTTTGGCACCGGCACGACCCCACATTTGTCGCAATGGATGATCGGCACCGGCGCCCCCCAGTAGCGCTGGCGCGAAACGCCCCAGTCGCGCAGGCGGTAGGTGATGGCGCCCTTGCCGAGATCGTTTTCTTCAAGATGGGCAATCACCCGGGTGATGGCCTCGGCGGAGGAAAGACCATCGAGAAAATCCGAGTTGGCGAGAAGGCCTTCCCCGGTATAGGCCTCGTCGCCGATGCTGAAATCAGCCGCATCCTCGCCCGGCGGGATAACCACAGGCGGTACCGGCAGATCATATTTGCGGGCGAAATCCAGATCGCGCTGGTCGTGCGCCGGGCAGCCGAAAATAGCCCCGGTGCCATAGTCCATGAGCACGAAATTAGCCACATAGAGCGGCAGACTAACCGGCTCGCCCACCGGTCGCGCCACGGTCAATCCGGTATCATAGCCCCGCTTCTCGGCGGTCTCGATGGCCTCGGCGGTATTGCCCAGCTTGCGGCATTCCTCAATGAATTCGGCCAGGTCCGGGTCGTTTCCGGCCAGTTCCAGACTTAACGGATGGTCGGCGGCAAGGGCGCAGAAAGAGGCGCCGAACAGAGTATCGGGCCGGGTGGTGAAAACCTCTATTTTCCGCCCCTCACCGCCGACGCCGCCTTCAAGGGGGAAAAAGACCCGCGCCCCCTCCGAGCGGCCAATCCAGTTGGCCTGCATCAGCCGCACTTTTTCCGGCCAGCGATCCAGCCCCTTCAGCGCGTCCAGCAGGTCGGCGGCGAATTCGGTAATGCGGAAGAACCAGTGGGTCAGCTTGCGCCGCTCCACGGGCGCGCCGGAACGCCAGCCCTTGCCGTCAATCACCTGTTCGTTGGCCAGCACGGTGTGATCCACGGGATCCCAGTTGACCCAGGCTTCTTTCCGGTAGGCCAGCCCGATCTCCAGCAATTCCAGGAAGATCGCCTGCTCCTTGCCGTAATATTCAGGATCACAGGTGGCCAGCTCGCGGCCCCAATCCACCGACAGGCCCAGTGGCTTGAACTGGGCCCGCATATGGTCGATATTCTGACGGGTCCATATGGCGGGATGCACACCGCTCTCGATGGCGGCGTTTTCCGCGGGCATCCCGAAAGCGTCCCAGCCCATGGGGTGCAGCACGTTATATCCCCGGGCCATGCGATAGCGGGCGACCACATCGCCCAGCGTATAGTTGCGCACATGGCCCATATGGGCCCTGCCGCTGGGATAGGGAAACATCTCAAGGACGTAATATTTTGGCTTGTCCGAGTCGTCGGGCGCCTCGAAGACCTTTTGTTCGTCCCAGATTTCCTGCCACCTGGCCTCTGCTACCGCGGCGTTATAGCGCTCCATGCGTCCCCGAATCCCCTAGATTGCCGTGATTGCCGCCAGATTGCCGTTTGCCCGGTCCGCAATTATCCGAATCAGTCGTCGTCCTTCAAGGAATGAATGCGCAGTTCCCGCGCCCGGGTCAGGATGGCGTCCTCGATCTGCAGCACGGTCCCGGCGCGTACTTCAGCCGTCGCCCAGACACCATCGACCAGCGCCTGACGGAATACCGCGACCTTCAGCGCGTCGGCCCGCAACCCCTTGTCGAGCATGAAAACAGTGAGCTTGAGGCGCTCGGTGGGGGTGTCGGGATTGATATACCAGTCGCTGATGATCACGCCACCGGCCGAATCAACCTGGGCCATGGGCAGAAAGGACAGCGTGTCCAGCGTTGCCCGCCACAGGAAACCATTCACGCCAATCGCCGTCGTCATATCCTCGTTGACCGGCCCCAGCGTCTCTTTGCTCGAGCCACCACCGCATGATGCGGTGAAGGTGAGCAGGACAAACGCAATGACGGCGCGCGAAAGAGTGGATTTCTTTTTCATTACCTGTGGATTTCCATTTGCCAATTGAAACCGGGCGATCTTGCCATCCAGCTCTCATCGGTGGTTGAGTCCGGACCCTAATGCCGAACTGTCTTATAGCGGCGCCCAGATTAGAAAACCAGACCCCGTTTGGTTTTGTTTTCTGTGGCCGCAAGAGCACAGCGGCGCGGCAAACCGACTCACCCTTGGGCAAAAAACCGCCGACAACCGCTTGCCCGATCTTGTAAAAGCCCTGTAATGTTCCATAGTTACGGATATTAACGAACTCTTAATAAGTTGCGCAAAGATTAGAATGCAGCTTAGGGGTGAGCGACAGTTTAAAAAATGAATCGATTACCGAAATATACACTTCCTTTCCTGGCTGGCAGCGCGTTGCTGCTGGGCCCGATTGGCGCCCTTTCGGCAGCCGACGATGCCGGGAAGAACCCGGGCGATGCGGCGGTGGAACGGGCCGCGGTCATCATCGAGACATCTATTGACGGCTTTGAGATGACCGAGCTTGCCGGCATCCGCTTTGCACCAGGCCCCCTTTCCGTCGACCTGCGCTCGAGCGCGAAAAATGCCGCCCAGGGCAGAGAAAAGAATCCCGGCTTTCTGTATTTCCGCGAATCAGAGGCCGCCGGGCAGGATGCTCCCGAGCTGTCGCTGAATTTGGGTACTAGCCGCAGCGCCACTTTCACACCGAGATTCGGCAGGGTGCCGCTCGGTGCGAACGAAGGCATTGAAAGCTTTCTGGAGCCTGGCGAAGCGTGGCTTCTTTCCACCTTTACACCGCGTTACGCCAATGCCCATGTCAGCCTGACCTATGGACGGACTGACGAGGAAAGCGCGCGCAAGGCTTTGGGGATAGAGCTGTCGTCCAGCCTCCGTGTGCGGCAGGTGGATATGCCGGGGGTGGCGGCCAGCCCCTCGCTCGCCGAAGCGTTGGGCCGCCAGCAATATAAAATCGGCCTGAAAATAGGCTATCTGGGCTTCAATCTTGGCGCTTCCCTGCGCAGCGAAATGGGTGAATTCAGCGACGGGTTCAAGGGCTACGACGTGGGTCTTTCCTACCAGGGCTCATCCTGGTCGACCAGCCTCTCGGTCGGTGAATACAGCCGCCGCTATGCGCATATCTTCAGCGACACCGAGGATCTGGAGAACAAATATTACGCTTTCGAGTTGGGGGCATCCTACAGCTTTTCCCGCGCCTTCAGCCTGAGCGGCGGTTTCCGCCATTTTGAATATGGCAGCAGCAACCTGCTCGACGCCGATGGCGCGGCAAGATCGCAGATATTCTACTTGGGCACCCGCCTGAATTTCTAATTCGGCTTCGTTTCCAATCTCAAAGGTACGCACCAATGCCGGCGCTGCCCGCAAGTCTTTGCGTGGGCAATTTGCGCATGGTCCTGGGGGTTACACCGCCCAGCGCGAAGACCGGAATTCGTGTGTTTGACAGCATGCGGCCAAACCGGTGCGGCCCCAGACCCCGGGCGTCGGGGTGGCTGAGGCTGGCAAAGGCCGGACCGGCCAGCGCCGCATCCGCGCCGATAGCGGCGGCTCGTGCCAGCGCCGCCTTTGAATGTGCCGCCACGGTCAGAATCCAGTGCGCCGGCAGCGCGTGGGGCCGGCCGCGCCGCGCCATATTCTCGGGCAGATGCAGGCCCAGAGCGCCCACCTCCCTGGCCAGTTTCAGGTCCGCCGCCACCACCAGCAGCAGGCCCCGCGCCCGGCAAAGCCGGCTGGCCCGGGCCGCCAGTGCGCGGCGATCGGGAATGTCGTAATGGCGGAAAATCACCCCGTGACCCCGGGGTAATCGGGCAATGGCGGGCAGGGGGTCGGGGGTGCGCCTGCTGTCGGTGAGGAAAAACCCCGCCGGAAGCCCGGGAATCGGGCAGGGGCATGCTGGTCTGGTGCGCGTCATGTGGCCAAGCCTAGTTCATTGCGGTAAACCTGTCCCCGGAATATAGATGCAGGCGGCATGTGGGGTGGCATGTGGGTATGACCCGGCCAACCCGCAGCGGGGAGTTGAACCATCGACATTGCGGCAAGAATTGAAGCGGTCAAGGTTGCCATGGCATTGGCCGGGGGTGGCGCCGACACCGCACAACTGGTGGTGGTCAGCAAGACCCGATCGGTGGCCGCCATCGAGGAGGCGCTTAAAGCCGGGCATCGCATTTTTGGTGAAAACCGCGTTCAGGAAGCGGCGAGCAAATGGCCGGCCCTCAAAGCGCGTTACCCGGGCGTTGATCTGCATCTGATCGGCGCCTTGCAAACCAACAAGACGCGGGCGGCTCTCGACCTGTTTGACGTGATCGAGACCCTGGACCGGCCCAAACTGGCGCGCGCCATCAGAAAAGAAATTGATCGTGGGGCGCCCTCGCCGCGGTTGTTCCTGCAGATCAACACCGGCAAGGAACCGCAAAAAGGCGGCGTGTTGCCGGGGGATTTGCCGGCGCTGCTGGAGCTTTGCCGCCAGGAGCTGGGGCTTCAGATAACCGGGCTCATGTGCATTCCGCCGGCCGGGGAAGAGGCGGCGTCGCATTTCAAGCTGCTGGCTGATATGGCGAAGCTCCACGATCTGCCTAACCTGAGCATGGGGATGAGCGATGATTACGCGCTGGCCTGCGATATGGGGGCCACCCATGTGCGGGTCGGAACCGCCATATTCGGACCAAGAGAAACAGCGGGCGCCTGAACGCCGCGAATTCAGGGCAGATGAATTCTCATCATGGCGCCGGCGCTCAACTCCGGCAGAATCTCCAGCAGCGCTTCTCTGGCGATGGCCACACAGCCCTGGGTGGGGGAAAAGTCGTCTCGCGCAACATGGAGGAAAATGGCGCTGCCCCGCCCGGGAACAGCCGGGTTCTGGTTGTGACCCAAAACCACCAGCAGGTCATAAAGGCTGTCCCCGCGCATAAGGCTCTCGGCGCTTCCCGGGTGGGGCAGATTGACGGCGGAATTATAGCTGTCGCACCCGGGATCGTCGCACCATCCCAGGTGCGGGGCAATTTTCTGCGCCGGCAGGGCGGATTCGTGGCGCATTTCCGGCAGATCAAGCCGGTCGGCGCGGTAATAAAGGCCAAGCAGAGGATACAGACCCGCCGGGCTGGCGCCGTCGCCCTCACGCTTGCGGCTGGCGGGCAGCACGCCGCCCCGCCCCAGGGCGCAGGGATAGCTGCGGTCCCGCCACCACAGATGGCCTCGGCACTGGTTTTCAGTGGCGGGAATAACCCGCAGTACAGATTCAACCGTCATTTTTGCCCATCTTCTGACCCCGGGTCCGGACTTTATGTGATTCCCGGCAAAAATACCCGTTGTCTGACCAACTTTCCGTTACCACGCCAACTTTCTGCTGCAGCCGGGGCGGTTCTGGCCTATCCTTGATTATGGCATCACCCTTCCCATTTGCAGTGCTGCAAAGCAGATAAGCGAAAGGCGGTCAGCGACATGCCCATGGCAAAAAAGATATTTCTTGTTGATGACGATGTGGACCTGCGTGAGGCGCTGGCCAGCCAGCTGAATCTTTATGAGGAATACGAGACCAGCGAAGCGGGCACCGGCGCCGAGGCGCTTGCCGCCCTGAAGACCGACAATGTCGACATCATCATTCTGGATGTGGGGCTGCCCGATCTGGACGGCCGCGAAGTCTGCCGCATGATCCGGCGCATCGGCGTGAAGGTGCCGATCATCATGCTGACCGGGGCCGACACCGATTCAGACACCATTTTGGGCCTGGACGCGGGCGCCAATGATTACATCACCAAGCCTTTCCGCTTCGAGGTTCTGCTGGCCCGCCTGCGGGCGCATTTGCGCCAGCACGAACAGAGCGAGGATGCAATTTTTGCCATCGGCCCCTACACCTTCAAGCCCAGCGCTAAAGTGCTGATTCATGGTGAGGGCGGTCAAAAGGTGCGCCTGACCGAAAAAGAGACTTCAATACTCAAATACCTGTTCCGGGCCGGCGAGAGGCCGGTCAGCCGCGACGATTTACTCAACGATGTATGGGGCTATAACGCCGGCGTCACCACCCACACGCTGGAAACCCACATTTACCGGTTGCGGCAGAAGATTGAGGAAAATCCGGCGGAGGCGCGCATTCTCCTCACCGAACCGGGGGGCTACCGGCTGGATGCCACCAGCAACAGCCAACCGGCGACCGCCTGACCCCTGTCATTTGACACTCGGCACCACTCAGGGTCTCAGGCCGGCAGTCTCAGATCGACCATCAGCGGCGCGTGGTCCGAGGGTTTCTCCCAGCCCCGGGCGTCGCGGGCAACCTGCACATGCACCAGCGTTTTTTCGATGGCCGGGCTGAGCCAGATATGGTCCAGCCTGCGGCCCTTGTCGGCCTTGGCCCAGTCAGGCGAACGGTAGGACCACCAGGAGTATATTTTCTCGGGTGCGGGAAATTGTTGGCGGACCGCATCGACCCAGCCATGGGCTTTTTGCAGCGCCCGCAGCCGGTCGGTTTCCACCGGCGTATGGCTGACGATTTTCAGCAGCGCCTTGTGCGACCACACATCGCATTCCTCGGGCGCCACGTTCAGATCACCGACCAGAATGGCCGGACCGGTCAGCCCCCCGGACCAGGCGATCATCTCATCCAGGAACTGCAGCTTGTGGGCAAACTTGTCGTTGACCGTCGGGTCCGGCACATCGCCACCGGCGGGCACATAGAAATTATGTAATATCACGCCGCCAGGAAGGCCAACGGAAATATGCCGGGCGTCGCCGCGCTCGCACCAGTCAATATTTTCCGCGCTGCCTGCGCTATCGGGCCCGACCGCCGCGCCGCGCGCCAGAATGGCGACGCCGTTGTAGCTCTTCTGGCCCCGTATGGCGTTACAGCGGAAGCCGCGTTCCTCGAACCAGGGCATCGGAAAAACATCATCCATTGCCTTGGTTTCCTGCAGACAGAGAATGTCCGGCGCGTATTCGTCGATCACCCGCCCGATCAAATCCAGCCGCGCCCGCACGGAATTGACATTCCAGCTCATCAGCCTGATGCAGCCCTTTTTCTTCTCGCTCATATCATGGTCCATTATTTTAAGGCGATTTCGGCTGTCCAGACCGCAGGTGAACATGCCCCAAAGGAAACGCCCGGCCAAGGGGGCAATCCGGCCGGGCGTTATATGCACCCGTCAGGGCGCAATTTCGGTGGCATCCAGCCAAACGTCGGGGGGTGAAGTTCGGCCGCTGAGGGATGCTACCGCGACATTCTGCAGATAGGGCAATTTTCCGCAGTTTCAAGGCCAGCGCCACTCCTTGAAGCGGATCCTTGATACCCTACCGTCTGCGCACGCGGCGCTTGAAGCGGTCGCCACGCGGATCCTTGAACTTCCACAGCGCGGCATCCAGCACCAGATTGACCTCCATCTGGGCCAGCGTCACCGTGGTCAAGCCACCCTGGGCGTCAATCACCTGCCAGGCGCGCAGGGTCATCTCGGGCAGCCCGCCGCCGGTCGCCGGCTCGGCGGAAAAAATCAGCGTCATGGTGCCCTGCTCGGGTTTCTTGGGATTGCGCGCGGTGATGGAAATCATGTTGGCCAGTTCGCCGGGCCCCGACGAGACCAGCGTCACGTTCTTTCCCAGGACGATTTCGTCGGCCACCAGCAGGGCCAGCGGCGTGTCCTTGATCGGCCATTTGGTCACCTGGCCCAGTTCATAATCGACCATATTGAGGATGCGGCCATCGCTGACAATGAGGATCGGTATGGCCTCCTCGAATTCGAATCGCACGCGCCCCGGGCGCTCAAGGTGAAAGATACCGCGCGACACGCTGCCGTCGGGGGCCTGTTGCACAAAGCGCGCGCGCAGGGTCGTTACGCTGTTGAGATACCGCTCCACCGCTTCCAGACGCTGCTGGTGGAGGTCGGTGCGGGGGGAAAGCTCGATGGTGGGAAGCGGCGCGGCAACGTCCTCGCTGGTTGCCTCTTCCCCTGACGCATAGGGCAGGGTCAGCGGCGCCAGGGCCAAGGCGCAGCCGGCCAGCAGGGGCAGCAGGATTTTCCGCATCACCGGCGTTTTCACAGTTCCACCTTTCGCTAAATTCTTCACTCTATTCTGCCGCCCGCCCCATGAACGGGGGCTGAACGCCGCACTTTGGATTACCCCTCGAAGTCCGGGGATGGATTACCCCTCGAGGGCCGGGGGCAACACCTCGCGCCGCCCGGCGTGGTTGGGGCCTGAAATCACGCCATTCTCTTCCATTTCCTCGATCAGCGAAGCGGCCCGGTTATAGCCTATTTTCAGGCGCCGCTGGATATAGCTGGTCGAGGCCTTGCGGTCGCGCAGCACGATATCCACGGCCTTGTCGTAAAGTTCGCTGGTCGAGGGTTTGCCGCCGGGCAGATAGGGCGAAGGAAAGCCGCCGCTGGGCTCCTCGGTTATATCCGCCTTATATTGCGGCGCACCCGACTTTTTCAGGGCGGCGACAACCTTCTCCACCTCCTGGTCGCTGACGAAGGGGCCGTGGACCCGCGTTATGCGTCCGCCCGACGCCATGTAAAGCATGTCGCCCTGGCCCAGCAGTTGCTGGGCGCCCTGTTCGCCGAGTATGGTGCGACTGTCAATTTTCGAGGTCACCTGAAAGCTGATGCGGGTCGGGAAATTGGCCTTGATGGTGCCGGTTATCACATCCACCGAAGGGCGCTGGGTGGCCATGATAAGATGCACTCCGGCGGCGCGCGCCATTTGAGAGAGCCTTTGCACGGCGGCCTCCACATCCTTGCCCGCCACCAGCATCAGATCGGCCATCTCGTCGATCACCACCACGATCAGCGGGAAGGTCTGCAGGTCAAGCTCCTGCTGCTCATACAGGGGCTGGCCGCTCTCCCTGTCGAAGCCGGTCTGGACGCGGCGCATGATCACTTCGCCATTGGCCCGGGCCTCGCCCACCTTCTTGTTGTAGGCGGAGATGGTCCGCACCCCCAGCTTGGACATGGCGCGGTAGCGCTCTTCCATTTCATGGACCGCCCATTTCAGCACCACCACGGCTTTCTTGGGCTCGGTCACAACCGGGGTCAGCAGATGCGGAATGCCATCATAGACCGAGAGCTCCAGCATCTTGGGATCGACCATGATCATCTTGCAGCGGTCGGGCGGCAGCCGGTACAGCAGCGAGAGAATCATGGCGTTCAGCCCCACCGATTTGCCTGAACCGGTGGTTCCGGCGACCAGCAGATGCGGCATGGCGGCCAGGTCGGCGATCACCGGCGAACCGCTGATGTCCTTGCCCAGCGCCAGCGGCAGCTCCGCATTGCTGTTCTCGAAAGCCGAGGAAGAGAGAAGGTCGCGCAGGTAAACCGTCTCGCGGCGGCTGTTGGGCAACTCTATGCCGATGACGTTGCGCCCCGGTATCACCGCCACCCGCGCCGAAATGGCGCTCATCGAGCGGGCAATGTCGTCGGCCAGACCAATGACCCGTGAGGATTTAACCCCCGCTGCGGGCTCCAGCTCATAAAGGGTGACCACCGGACCCGGGCGCACCCTGCCGATTTCCCCCTTGATGCCAAAGTCGTCGAGCACGGATTCCAGAAGCCGCGCATTCTGCTCCAGCGCTCTCTGGCTCATCTGGTCGCTGGCGCCCCCAGCCTTGGGCTTTCTCAGCAGATCGAGGGTCGGAAGCATGAATTCCGCCGGCTCGCCAAAATCAAGGTTCCGCTGGCGCTCGCGGAAATCACGCTTGCCCAGGCGCATTTTCTTCGGCCCGGCCACCCGGCTTTTGCCGGATTTGCGCGGCGCAACCTCGCCGACCATGCGCGCTTCCCGGCGCCGCCGGCGCCGTGCCCTCTTTTGCCGCCACAGGCCGCCATCCTTGCCGCCAAGGCGCGCCCGGAAAAAATAAACCGTCGAGATCAAAGCACCCACCAGCGATGCCGCGATGTGCCGCCACTGGTCGCGGTCCAGCCCCAGCGCCGATACCAGGCTGGCCAGCCCCAGCGTGGCAAAGAAAAGAAAGCTGGCCCAGGGGGGCGGAAAATTGTCCTGCAGGGCAAAAACCGCGGTATCGAACCCGTCGAGGATTATCTGGCCGAGAAAGCCACCATACCCGCTTTCCATGGGCCATGCCGGTGCGGTGGCGAATACGGCGGCGGCCGCCGCCAGGGAAGATGCAGCCAGGGGCAGCGCGATCAGCCTGATCCAGTAGCGCGGCAGGCCCTTGCTGGTGAGCAGCCGCCAGCCCCATGTGGCCAGCGGCATAACCACGGCGATCGCGGCCAGGCCCAGTGTCTGCAATAAAAGGTCGGCAACCCCGGCGCCCGCCACACCCATCAGGTTTTCCACCGCCCGTCCGGTGGCGTTGTTCAGGGTGGGGTCGCCGGCATGAAAGCTGGCCAGCGACAAGACCACAAAGGCGAACAACGCCGCCAGCCCCAGCCCCAGCCCGCGCCGGGCGATCTGCGCCATCCAGGCGGTGCTGCCCTCGGGCAGGATTGGTATGGGCTTTTTCCGGGCTCTTGAGCGGGGCAAAATCTTCTCCGAAAACAACGAGGTTATTGAATCTAAAACAATCCCCCTCCGGTCACAACCAACAGATTTCGGCGACCATGCACCCGAGGACATACACCAGACAGAGGACATACAGGGACATCTTCTGGACAGACGTCGCCGCCGGGTTTACAGCAAACAGGTCCATTGTGGCTGAATAAGGACCAGGCATGGCGCGCCAGAAGAAGACCCTCTCCGCGGATGTGGCCATTTCCGCAGACGTGGCCATTGCCGGCGGCGGCATGGTCGGGCTGACCCTTGGCATCGGGTTGGCTCAATCGGGGCTCTCCGTGGTGGTCATCGATGCCGCGCCCCAGGCAGAGCTGACCGAGCCGGCTTTCGACGGCCGCTCTTCAGCCATCGCCCATGCCTCCTGCAGGCTGCTTCAGGGCGTCGGCATCTGGCCGCATCTGGCCGACCGGGCCGAGCCAATTCTGGAGATACGCGTTACCGACGGCCCCTCAAGGCAGTTTTTGCATTTCGACCAGGCGACACTTGGCGATGGCCCGATGGGGTATATGGTTGAAAACCGCCACACCAGAATGGGCCTGTTCGCGCGCGCCACCGAGCTGGATAATCTGCGGATCATCGCCCCCGACAAGGCGGTGTCATTTGAGGCGGAGGCCGCGGGTGCGCGGCTGACGCTGGAAAGCGGCATCATAATTGAAGCGCCGCTGGTGGTCGGCGCCGAGGGACGCGCCAGCCCTCTCCGCCAATGGGCGGGCATCCCGACCCGGAAATGGCAATACAACCAGTCGGGTATCGTCGCCACGATTGCACATGAGCTGCCCCACTGCAATATCGCCCATGAGCGTTTTCTCGCCCCCGGACCTTTCGCCATCCTGCCGCTGAAGGGAAACCGTTCGTCGCTGGTCTGGACCGTCGATCCGGCGCTGGCCGAAGAAATCATGTCGCTCAGTCCGCGCGCCTTCCTGGCTGAAGTGGAGAAGCGCGTTGGCGGCTTCCTTGGCAAACTGAAGGTCATCGGCCCGCGCTGGACTTATCCGTTGGGGCTGCAATTCGCCCAGCGTTATATCGACCCCCGGCTGGCGCTGGTCGGCGATGCGGCACACGGCATTCACCCCATCGCCGGGCAGGGGTTGAACCTGGGCCTTCGCGATGTGGCGGCGCTGATCGAAGTGCTGGTCGATGCCCGCCGCCTGGGCGGTGACATCGGGGCGGCGGACGTGCTGGATCGCTACCAGCGCTGGCGGCGCGCCGACAGCCTGGCGTTGGCGCTGGCCACCGACGGGCTGAACAGACTGTTTTCCAACGATATCGCACCCATCCGGGCGCTGCGCGACATGGGGCTGGCGGCCATCAACCGCATGCCGGCGGCGAAGCGCTTTTTCATGCGCCATGCCCGTGGCACCGTCGGCAAGCTGCCGAAACTGCTCAAGGGTGAAGCCGTCTAGCCCTGTTGTCTCGACGGGTTGTTTATTCCGCCCCTCACCTTCCCGCTGCGCGGGCCTCTCTTTCCACCCCTCACCTTCCCGCTGCGCGGGCCCCTTCCTCTCCCGCGAGGGGAGAGGGATTACAGGCTTGCTCTTCTTTCCCCTCTCCCTGAGGGAGAGGGTTGGGTGAGGGTGACGAAAGAAAATTCCCTTTCCATGAGGGAGAGTGCCAGGGCAGGAAAGGGTACGGGTGACAAAAACAAGGATTCTTCAATCCAACCGCCGGTCACCAGCCAACCACGGGACGAATCTCGCGACCTAGTCCTCTATGGCCCGCGCTTCATCTTCCAGCATGATGGGAATGCCGTTGCGAATGGGATAAGCCAGCCCCGCCTTGCGGCTGATCAGCTCGCCCGCCGCGGCGTCATATTCCAGCGGCCCCCGGGTCACCGGGCAGACGAGAATCTCCAGCAGCTTGAGGTCGATACTGCCGGCCTCTGTTTTTTTGCGCGGTTTTCCGGTCTCGTCGGTCATATGCGGCTCACGAAAAAAGAAGTGCAGATAATTTTTTCCGGGCGGCCAGAGTAAACGGGTGCGTCGGTCCGGCGGCCTCGAACATGGCAACCAGCTGCTTGCGCGCCGCCTCCTCGTTCCACTTGGCGTTACGGGTCACGATCTCCAGCAGGGCGTCGCCGGCGGCCTCCATGTCACCCGCCGCCTGCAGCGCCAGCGCCAACTCAAAGCGCGCCTCATGGTCGTTCGGGTCGGCGGCAACGCGGTCCTGCAGTTCCCCGGTGTCGCCAACATCTTCAGCCTGTTCGGCCATCTGCAACATCGCCGCGGCGCTGGTGATTGCGTCGTTGCTGCTTTTATCCGGCGGCACGGTGGCAAGAATTTGCTTCGCTTCCTCCAGCCGGCCCAACGCCACATAGGCCCGCACCAGCCCGCCGAGGGCTTCGATATTGCCGCCATCCTCCTGCGCGGCGCGGCCAAAAGCCTCCATGGCGCCGAGCGCATCGCCCGCTTCAAGCGCCGCATCGCCCACCGCGATCGGATCATCCGCCGGTGCCTGTGCCTGTGCCTGTACCGGTGCCGGCGCGCTCTCGCCACCCAGCTTATC
>JACZSK010000119.1 GCA_022574255.1 Pseudomonadota bacterium | reverse complement strand
GACATGAGATGCGTCCAATAGTCTTTTCCCCCCGGGCGGCGGCTATAAAAATTGCAGATGAAATCCTCCATGGAAATGGCGCCGGGCTCGATGATCCAGCCCTCCATGAACCTGTAAAATGAAACGGCGCTGTCGCGGGGGTCGCGGATCACACAGATATAACGGCACCCCTTGGGTACATCGCCCCAGCTCATGTGGCTCTTGAAGGCGCGAAAGCCGCCCTCCTGGTCGTCGTTCAGGTCCAGTTCCATATCATACGCCAGATCTATCCAGGGCACGACGGCGGTGATCTCGTCAAAAGTCATGTCGCCGCTGGTCTTCAGGCCATGGACAATCTGCTGCATCCAGGTGGTGCCGGCCTTGGCGAAGGGGGATATCACCACGTCGGTGGCGCGGGGCGTGAAAGCCCGGGCATAGGCCTCTCCCTCCGCCGAATAGAATTTCGACATCTTCCCCTGGAATTCGGCAATGCTGGTTGCCCGCCCGCTCATTCTGTTTCCCTCTTGCGTTCGCAGTTGCGCTCCCTGTCGCGCTGCCTGTCGCGCCACCCATTCGCACTGTCGCAGACCCCTCAGCGCGACGCAACGCAGTTGGGGGCCACGAAAAAGGGCCGCTCATGTCTGCCCGCGCCCCACGAAAAAGGGCCGCTCATGTCTGCCCGCGGCCCACGAAAAAGGGCCGCTCATTGCTGTGCGGCCCTCTTATGCTGTTCGGCAGTCGCTGCCGGAAATTTGCGCTTGTTTACGCGTCCTTGTTTACGCGTCCTTGTTTACTCGTCGGTTTTCGGCGACAGGCGGTAGATGAACCTGTCAACCAGACCGGCGATAAAGGCGAACAGATAAATCTGCTCCCGGGCGATGTTCTGGATGCTGGCGGCATCGGCATTGACCGCGGCCAGCAGCACAATATAGGCGGCAATGGCGGTGGCGGCGCCGATCAGCGGCCGCATAAGCACCGTAATCGAGGTATTGATCCGCTCGTTGAACCGGGCCGACGCGTCGAGCCGCGTCACCGAATAGACCGTGCTGAGCGTTGCCCCCAGGCCGCCGAATATGAAGATGGCGAGCAGCAGCGGCGCATTGTTGAAGCCGGGGCCGAGCAGCGCCAGGTCGGAAAGATACAGAACCGCCGCCAGAACCAGCGGCAGAAACCCGAAAAGATAAAACAGGTTGCGGCGGCGCAGGCGCCAGCGCGCCCAGACCTTGTCGAAATGCTCGTCGCGCAGTTCGGCGGCCTTGATAACCGCATCGACCGACGGCACCCTGCGGCCACTGCCCTTGACAACCGTAAGCAGGGCCCGGACCGCTTCGCGGCGCCATTTGACCGAAATCTTTTCTGACTCGGCCATCAGCTCCAGCGCTTTCACGCGGCGCTGTTCCTCGGTGTAATTCGTGATCTCGACACGCCGCACCGCCTTGATCTCGCGCCAAGCCTGCTCGGGGCGGCCATCGGCCATTGAATTCTGCGCGTCGCGCAGCAGCTCAATGGAACCGCCAACGCGTTTTTCGACGCGCGAGCCCGTCATGCTGCGTCCGCCCTTGACCAGGTTCTCGCTGATCGTCAGGTCCGCCGCCAGGCGCTCATGCTTGTCGCGCTCGAAGGCGTTGAAATTCGTGCCGGTCAGAATGCCGCGGCGCACGCGGTATACATTCCATCGCGGCGATTCTTCATGGCCGCGCGGCATCCATTCGGGTGGCGAATGGGTTGCTTGTTTTGCGGCAGCCGCTCGACCGGTTTTTTTGGCGCCATTCTTGGCGGCGGCCTTCTTCGGCCCGCTGGTCGAGGTATTCTTCCTAAGTGCCTGTGCCACGGTTACCCCTCCGTAATCCTGCAACCGAAACCCGGCCGCGTTGGCGTCTCATTTGCTTCTTCGTCATTGGTCGGAATACAAGGGAATGGATAACAAACTGTAAATAATTGTCCAGATTTGGGACTTATTAAACGCGCGTTAATAGTAAACAGTTCGTTACCATCAAGAGCAGTTCCCTGGCGCAACGCAGTAACGCCCATCCAGACGCGGACACCAGCGCACAGGTTTAGTAATCTTATTGGAAATACAACGCTTTACATGGGAATACTTAACCTTAACAAACTGTATAGGAAGGCTTCGGGCAAGCGGCCCTGGCGGGCAAGCGGCCATGGTGGGTAAGCGGCCCCGGCGGAGACGTCATCAGGTCCGGCAGTCCTCCAGACCATTTTGCCGCATGCGCCACACCGCCAGCTCGATGCGGTCCTGGCCGTGGAACGGTTCGCCATCGAAAACCAGGCAGGGCACGCCCCAGTGGCCGGCGGCCTCCAGCGCGCGCTGGTTGGCGCTGATTGCGGCGTCCAGTTCGTCTTCATGCCCGGCGATTGCCGCTTCCATGTCGCCAAGCTCCAGCCCGGCCCGCGCCGTGGCCTCGGCCATATGGGCGCCCTGGTCCCAGCCCACCGTGCCGTCGCCCCATATCATCATCGAAATTTCGTCGATGAAGGCCAGCCCCTGGCCGCGCCGCGCCGCCTCGGCGCCAAGGCGGGTGAGACGGTGGATATAGGGCTGGTCATCGGCGATGGCGCGGGTTGTCATGTCCTGCACCACCGGGTCGGGCGAGGGCAGCGAAAAGGGCAGGCCGCGGTGCTCGGCCACGCGCTGGCAATCGCGGAGGATATAGGGAATCCACAGGGGGTTCATATGGGTGAAGAAATCCGGGTTGCGGATGGCCAGCGGATAGACCACGCGGACATCGATCTCCAGGTCATATTGACCGGCGATCTGGCGATAATGCCGCGCCCCCAGATAGGAATAAGGGCTGCGAAACGACCAATAAAGCTCGGCGTTCAGGGTCATGATCTGCGTCTTCCTCCTGGTTTTCCGTCCCCGCTGGCCGGGCTGCGATTATAGGGCGTCCATGTGAAAGGCGCAGAGCTTGTTGCCGTCCAGATCGCGGAAATAGGCGGCGTAGAAATTATCTCCGCGCGGCCCCGGCACGCCCTCGTCGCCGCTGCCCAGTTCCATTGCCCTGGCGTGCAGCGCATCGACCCGGTCATCGCTGTCCGCCGCCAGCGCCACCATTATGCCGTTGCCGACGCTGGCCTCTTTACCGTCGGCGGGTCTGGTCACCATGAGCGCCGGTCTCCGCGGCCCCGTGGCCCACACCACATAGCTGTCGCCGGCCATAATGCGGGCGGCGTCCAGTTCGCCCAGAAGGGCATCGTAATAGGCCGCCGCGCGCTCCAGATTGTTGGTCCCCAAGGTTACATAGCCGATCATGCTGATCCTCCCGCATTTATGCCCGAAGTTCTGGCAAATTTCCGTTTTACCCGAGTGGCAGCCTACATCCACCGCGCCCCCGGGGGAATTCACGACATCGGGAGCAGGGCGCAAGCAGCGCGGGCGGAGGCCAGCGGCCAGAGATCGCCATCCAGCCCCCTGCTGCACTCACCAAGACCTGAACCCAAGCCGGAATCCATTCCCCCGATTCAGGAACGCCGGATATTATCACTTGAGCCTGTACCGGCTACAGGTAATAACCTGACAATCAGACCAGCGGGATAAATCACAGATGAGCCGAGGGATTGTATTGGCCGGGAGCCAGGCAGGGATGCTGTTGATGTTCGGCGCCGCCTTGGGCCTTCCTTCAGGAAGTCCGCAGGCGGCTCCTATCACCTTTAATACGGCGCTGCCGGTCAGCCAGGGGGAAATCATTTTCCGGGAGCTGGCGACTGTCGGCAGGGCAAGCGATGATGCGGGTGGATTGGACCGTAAGATGACGGTAGTGACAGCAAACTCGGTCGTGGTCTACGGGGTGACCCCGGACCTCGCGTTCTTCGCTATTCTTCCGGTGACGTTCAGGGTACTGGAAACACCGGCTGGAGATCGTAATGCCGACGGAATAGGCGATGCCAGGTTGATTGCACGCTACACGATCTATAAGAAAAACGCGGTCGGCAAGACCACCCGTATCGCGCCGTTCATTGGCCTGAAGGTTCCGACAGGTGCAAGTGCAAAAACAGACGATTTTGGTCTGTTGCCTGCGCCCCTGCAGCCTGGCACCGGCTCTTGGGACGTATTCGGCGGCGTAATCGCGACCTATGCCAGCGTCGACTGGAACTTCGATTTTCAGGCCAGCTACCGGGCGAACACCAGGGCTGGGGGCGTCAAACGCGGCGATGTGGCCCGCGCCGACGCGTCCTTTCAATACAGGCTCTTGCCCCGCAAACTGAGCCGCCATGACAAAGGGTATTTCTACGGTGTTATCGAAGCCAATCTTGTGCATTCCGGCGAGATGCGTGTGGATGGAATCGACGACCCGAACACGGGCGGCACAACGCTCTCTCTGGTGCCCGGAGTACAATACGCGACCCGGCGCTGGATCGCCGAAGCTGCGGTGCAGCTACCCGTAATACAGGATTTGAATGGATCGGCCCTTGAGAGAGACTTCACGGTTCTGGCCGGTCTCAGAGTAAATTTCTGAACAGAGGAGAAGAAAATGAAGAAACTGATTATCGGAGCTGCCTCGACACTCTTTCTGGCGGTGCCAGCTCTCGCCGGTGACATCCAGTACGATCTGAAGCTGGACGGCATCACCTGTCCCTTCTGTGTGGCGACAAGCGAGCGCGCACTCAGGAAGATCGATGGCGTGAAGCAGGTATCGGGCGACCTGGAGACCGGGATCATCCGTGTCTGCGCCGACGAAAGCGTAAAGTTCACCGACGCCCAATTGACCAAAGTCTTCCTAAAGAAGGGTTTCACCTACAAGGGCATGGAAATCCACGAAAATTGCGACGGCTTTGACAGCACGACAGTGCTTAGCACCGAGGAGATGGAACGGCGCGCAGCGATGCACGATACGATGGGCCATGGCGGCGAAGAAATGGATTTTACCGCCTTCGTCCCCGCCGATCACGATCACGACGGGGATGGCATCCCCGATCACGGCCCGGAATTTGACGACCATGAATCCTGATCGCGCCGGGTGGTGCAGCGGAATTTGATGGAACGGCGGGAGACCTTATGACGCCCGAGATCGAGACCCGGAAATGGGGCTGGCTGATCCTTTTTGCCTCGACCACGACGCTGGTTTGTTGCGCATTGCCAATCATCCTGGTTGCGCTGGGAATGGGGGCGGTATCGGCGGCGCTATTTTCCAGCCTGCCTTTCCTGGCCGATCTGGCCAGGCACAAGGCCTGGTTTTTCTCCGGCAGTTTCATTCTTCTGGCGCTGGCCGCCTGGGCGCTCTACCGGCCAGGCCGGACCTGTCCCGCCGACCCTGTGCTGGCCGGGAGGTGCGAGGCGGCGGACAAATGGAACAGGCGGCTTGTCTGGGGTTCGGCCTCGATCTGGCTGGTCGGCTTCGCCGCCGCCTATCTGGCGCTGCCGCTCCTCGAATGGATCGATCCATAAGGGTTTTCCAGGTCTGGCTTTGCCCCCCGCTGTCCCCGCTGCCCCCCGATTAGGCCAATCCGTCGTACGGGTGTAGGCTTCCGGGCATATCAAACAGAGGGAGATTCCAAATGGCTCAGAAAGGCATTTCGTGGGTGCTCGTGGGCGTCTTTGGGTATGCGTGGTGGTGGATCGGCTATCAATGGGCATATCTCAACGTTCCCGAGGTCGACTGGAGCGACGTGTTTCTGCTCTTCACTCTGATCAGCCTTGTGGTGCTGAGGGGCGCCAAATCCGACGCCGCGGGCGAAGGCATGTTTGATAAACTGGTCAGCACGGTCACCGGTTTTTTGCCCAGCCTGCCATGGCTGGTGCTTGCGATCCTCGTCGGTAACACGATCTTCGCCCTGCAGTACGCGGGCTTCGCGATTGACAGCTACCTCCAGGCCGTCATCGTGGCCGTTACCGCTGGTTTGACCACCGCGCTCTGGGTTGGCGCCATTAACAACGCCGGCGAATAGCCGCAAACAGCTACCGCGCGTTACCGCGCCGCCGCATCTCTCAACAGGTCTGGCGGCGCCCGGGCGCGCTTGTGTTGCTCCCAATGAACACAGAAGGAATTGAGACATGATCCGTGGTTCATGCCATTGCGGCAGCGTTACCTTCGAGCTGAGCGAGCCGCCGGAATGGCTGACCATTTGCAACTGCTCTCTCTGCCGCCGCGTCGGGGCGCTCTGGGCCCATGTGGATACCGCCTGCGCCACGGTGACCCACGACGAGGACGCCACCTTCACCTATGTCCAGGGCGAGAAGAGGGTTGCGCTTCACACCTGCAAGACCTGTGGCTGCACCACCCACTGGACCAGCCTGATGGCAGAGGCCGAGACCCGCGTGGGGATCAACTGCCGGCTGGCCGAGCCGGACGACATCGCGGCCCTGCGCGTCCGCCATTTCGACGGCGCCGACAAATGGGAATTCACCGATTAGGGGGCGGACCCTGCCGATTAGGGGTGGACCACCTAGGGGGTGGACTCCGGGGCGACAGGCAAGCCCGCTTCCCGCCAGGCCTTCAGCCCGCCTTCCATCACCAGCACATTCTCCACGCCACTGTCGGCGAGAATGGCCGCCGCCTTCTCGCCGCGCCCGGTTGACCCGCACATGGTAACCAGCTTCTTGGCAATCCTGCCCGCGCCGCTCTGGGCCGCGCCGCTCTGGCCCGCGCCGCTCTGGGAAAAGTCCGCCAACGCATTGATCGGCACATTAATCGCCCCCGGCACATGGGCCTCGGCGTATTCCTCGGCGGTGCGGGCGTCGATCAGCGCGATACTCCCGTCCTCGCGCAACAGCCGCTCCACCTCACTTACGGCGATATACTCAGCGGGTGACTCGGTCATGGTTTTTCCTTCTTTGCCGCCCGGAGCCTAGCACGCAACGGCGGGGAGGGGGAAGGCAAGCCCTCTCCATTTAGGGAGAGGGCCAAGACAGGAAAAGGGAGAGGGTGACTAGGATAAAGAGTCTGCTACTCCGGCCTCCTTTTTTAGTCACCCCGGCCCCATCCCTTTCCCGACTTGAGCCGGGGTCCATTGAAAACTCGGTTCCGCAGGACAAGGCATCGGAAAGGGCAATAGACTCCAGGTCAAGCCCGGAGTGACAATTTTCCTTTTTATCCCCTCTCCACCCTTTGGGGGGAGAGGGCAGGGTGAGGGGGGGGCAGGCAGAATTAGCGCCAGGCGTTACCGGGGCCAGACCTGCCTGCCGATACGAATAAACTGGCTGGCTGCGAGCGACCCACGCTCGTTCCGCGCTTTGCTGCCGGGCTTCTTCAGGGCTACTTCAACTGCCGCGCGGTCGGCCTCGTGCATCGCCAGCAATTCATAGCGCTTGTTCATCAGCACCAGCAGAACCACGTCAAACTCATGGTTGAGGTTGATTGATCCCACCCGCTGCCCACCCAGCGGCTTGGCTTCGTCGAGGGCGCGCGATTTGATCTGGATGGTTTTGCCGTTGCGCGGATCGGTGGCGTCATAGCCTGCCGCCCTGGCCGGCGCCAGTTTCAGGCCGAGTTCTTCGGCGGCGTAAAACTCGCCGATCTCACCTGTTATCCCCAGCGGCTTCCCCGTCAGGTCGTAATATTCCACCGCCGCGTCTTTGGCGCGGGCAAGGACGGCACGTATTTGATCGGCTTTCTTTGTCATGTCGTGAGGGGGCACGGTTTGTCAA
>JACZSK010000118.1 GCA_022574255.1 Pseudomonadota bacterium | reverse complement strand
AAAAAAAGAGGCCAACCGGAAAGTTCACCGCTATATTGTGCCGCCGGGGCGTCATGGAGATATAGAAAGTTATTGGAGGCTGGATTTGAACACTCACGAAGCGATCGCGACAGACACCAAAGCGCGAGAAGCGCATGGCCATGAAGGCCTTCGGTATGACTGGAAAAAGCGGGAAATTTTAGATCTGTACGCCGCACCATTCGGCGATGTCATTTACCGGGCGCAGAGCGTGCATCGCGACAATTTTGATCCCAACAGGGTGCAGCTTTCCGAGCTTCTCTCTATCAAGACGGGAGGCTGCGCCGAGGACTGCGCTTATTGCCCGCAATCCCAGAAATATGCCGCGGCCACCGGTGTCAAAGCCGAAAAGCTGATGAGCGTCGACAGGGTTCTGGCCTGTGCCAAGGAAGCAAAGGCTTCCGGAGCCACCCGTTATTGCATGGGCGCCGCCTGGTCACGGCCCAAGGATCATGATCTGGATTCCATTGTCAAAATGGTCGAGGGAGTCAGGGGCCTGGGCCTTGAGACCTGTATGACGCTTGGCATGCTGAGCAGCCAGCAGGCGGGGCGCCTGGCAGGTGCCGGGCTCGATTACTACAATCACAATATCGATACATCCGAAGAATATTACAGGGATATCATAACCACCCGCGACTTCGCCGAACGGATTGAAACCCTGTCCCATGTGCGTGCGGCAGGCATAAAGGTTTGTTGCGGGGGAATCGTGGGGATGGGCGAGGAGCGGGAAGACCGGGCATCGATGCTTGCAATATTGGCCGGTATGGACCCGCACCCCGAATCGGTGCCCATAAACCTGCTGGTTCAGGTTGCGGGCACGCCGCTGACAGGTACCGACAGGCTTGATCCGTTTGAGTTTGTGCGAACCATTGCCATCGCCCGCATACTCATGCCCAGAAGCCATGTGCGGCTTTCAGCCGGACGCCAGGAAATGTCGGATGAGGCGCAGGCCCTGGCGTTCCTGGCAGGCGCCAATTCGATATTTACAGGCGACAAGCTGCTGACCACCGGTAACCCGGGGAAGTCACGGGACACCGAGCTGTTTGAGCGGCTGGGCATCAGGCCGGAATAACCGCGCTGCCTTGTCGGGGGCGCCACAGCCCGCCTCGGAATTTTCAACATATATGCCCACAAAAAGAGGGCGCCGAAGCGCCCTCTCAAATTCATTATGCTGTCAGCCTGCTAGAAGCTGTAGCGGGCCCTGGCGTAATAGAAACCACCGGAAATGCCCATCGGCGAGGTCACCGGATATTTCGCACCGACAACGTCTGCCCCAATACCAGTCGGGAGCTCATCGGGGAAGTTGTTGAGCAGGTTTGCAGCACCAACGCTGATTTCCAGATTGTCCATCACGTTGTAGCCAAACTCAACATCCAGGGTGAATTCAGCACCGGGGAAAACTTCCAGCCCGGCACTATCAAGATGCACCTCTGTATAGCTGCCGTAATAGTTCACGCGGCCCAAGGCGCGCCATTTGTCGGTCACGTGGGTCACCGTCATATTCGCGCGGTAATTGGGAAGGCTTTCTTCCAACTGCTGGATGCGTACCCCGTCCAGCGTTATCGGGTTAAAGTCAAGCACCTTGGTCTTCACATAGCTGGCGACCAGCGACACGTTGGTCGAGCCGTTTTCGAACAGGTCCAGCGGCATGGTCGCCACAAGGTCGATACCGGTTGTGCGGGTATCGAAGTCATTGACGAAGAAGCGGAAGGCCGAGAGATCCGCCGCGAAAGAAATGCCCGAAGCAACCAGCGCGTCACGTTCCGCCTGGGTCAAGGAAATCGATGCGGACTGCGTGAGCCTGTCGGTCAGTTTGATGTTGAAATAGTCGATGGTCACGCTGGCGCCACCAAGGTCAAATCCGACACCAAGGGTGAAGCTGTCGGACTTCTCGGGCCTAAGCGGCTCGGCCCCTTTCGAGATGGCAATCGGGTTGGTTGGGGGAATGGTGCCACGCTGGGCCAGTTGCAGAACGCCGTTAACCGATTCGAACACGGTGGAGATATTGGTCAACTGCTGTTGGCCAACAGTCGGTGCCCGGAAGCCCGTGCTGTAAGTAGCGCGAAGCCGGACGCTTTCGCCCAGTTTGTAGAGTGAGGATATCTTGAAATTGGTCGTCGAACCAAAATCGCTGAAATCCTCGAAACGGATCGCGGCGCCCAGGACCAGGTTTTCGGTAACGTCCGCTTCCAGATCAAGATAGACGGCAATATTGGTGCGATCATTGACACCGACAACCTCCGGGCTGAATCCGATGAAGCCGTTGGAGCCAATGCCAAAGCCCTGCGTTCCGGTTTTGATGCCAGGCACAAGTGTCACTGGATCGATGTTATTCAACGCAAACGGCTGAGACAGAAGACCTACCTCCCAGGACGCTGTATCGCCGAGGAGGACCTCGAACTGCTCTTCCCGCCACTCGAAGCCAAAGGCAACATTCAGCGGTGAAGCAAACATCTCAACGTCTACCGGGTAGCTGAAGTCGGCATTGAAGTTCTTTTCAAGTTGGATGTAGCTGCCCAACTCGAACTCGTTCGGTGTAGACGGGCCAAGGCCCGGGTTGATCGTGTTCAGAATGAAGAAATCAACCTGGTTGCGACCGGCATGAACACTGATGTCATAGGTCAGGCCGTTTTCCATCTCACCCCGGAAGCCGATTGCGCCGGCGATGTCATTCAGCCTGCCGCCGAACTGGGGCGTGAAACCGCCCGGGAACATTTCATTGAAAATGAAACAGTTCGGGTCGGCATTAATCGCCGCCAACGCCGCGGCTTCGCCTGTACTGCCAATGACAACCGGATTGACAACCGTACCCGTTGTCACCGTTCCTTCGACGAAATCGATGCCGCCGGGACAGGTGATGTTGTCGTTCGGTGTGAGATCACCGACGAGGCGGGTCACACCCGAGTCAACTGAATTTACGCCGCCACGGGTATCCGGATTGCGGAAGAAGAAACCACCCTCGACCTCGCGCTGGGCATAATTGCCGAAAGCGTAGATTTCTGTACTTTCGGTCGCCTGAACGGCAAAATTCAGAAAGACCTTCCAGTCGTCGCGAATTTCGGGCTGACCCCAGATCTGGGCGAATGGCTGACGAACGGCTGTGTTGCCTGCGTCAATCAGACCTTGCGCATCGGTGCGCTGAACGCTGCCGCTGGTCGTCGGATCCTGCTCACGCCATTCGGCGGAGATGTTGATGAATCCGTTGTCGGTGACCGGAAAGCCATAATTCGCCGAAAGCTGGCGCTGGTCGCCGTCGCCATCATAGGCGCTGCCCCACTTGGCCTCGAACGTACCGCCTTCGGAATCATCCTTGAGCACAAAATTCATCACGCCGGCGATGGCATCAGAACCATAAATGGCCGCAGCGCCGTCGCGCAGCACTTCAACGCGCTTCAGGGCGATGGCGGGAATGACCCCGATATCCGGTCCCTGCGCGCCATCGGAAATACCGTCGCCGAGCAGGCTGATGACCGCCGCGCGATGCCGCCGCTTGCCATTTATAAGAACCAGAGTCTGGTCGGGTGCGAGACCGCGCAGGTTGGCCGGGCGAATAAGCGTCGACGCATCATTGATCGGCTGCGGGCTCACGTTATATGACGGAATAAGCGTGCGAAGCAGGTCCGTCATATCGCCGGTGCCCTGATTGGCAAAAACATCGCCAGAAATGATATCGACCGGCGCCATTGTGTCTGCGGTGGACCGTGGGGCGCGGCGTGAGCCGGTGACCACCAGCTCTTCGATTGCCTCATCATTGGCCGCATCCTGCGCCCATGTAACTGGCGCGGTCGCAACGGCACCCATCAGCAAGGCCGACACGCTTGTTAACAGTTGAAATTTTCTCATCTTCTTCTTGCTCCCTTTAGAGACGCTACGGTTTATGAGACTCTACGGCCTCGATTTCTACATTCTTCTATTTGTTGTTGTTTTCGCTTTGTCGCTACAGCCCCCATGCCAACTGGTTTTCCCACCAGCCAAGCCAAGCGTAGCCCTAAAAATCATGAAACTGCCCAACCCCGTGATCCTGCAAAGGAAGTGCGCGGTTAGCAAGGCTTACCGGGCGGGTTGCGGCGGGAGGGGTCGAGAAAAGAGGAATCTGTGGCAATTTTGCCATTCATGGTCACCGAAAAACCACAGTCGGCGCCAAAACCTGCCCTGATCATGGATTTCAATAGAGATTTGCGGTGCAAGGCAGCCCGGCACCGGCAACTGACCAAAGCAACTGACTAAAGCAACCCGCCCGCTTCAGCCGTCCCGCATGGCACGGCGCAGGCTTCGGGTCAGGGGCCGCAGCAGATAATCAAGCGGCGTGTTGTTCCCCGTAACGATCATCACCTCCGCCTGCATGCCGGGATAGAGGGTCGGGCCACCGGCCAGCCCCGGTTGCTGCACGTCCAGTTCCACGCGCCCCAGGTAGTATATGGCGCCGGTCTGTGGATCCTGCAGCAGGTCGGCGGAAACGGAAGTCAGCGTGCCGGCAAGCGGTATCTGGGCGCGGCGGTTCAGCGCGGTGAGCGTGACATGGGCACGAAGCCCCGGAAAAACCACGTCAATATCCTGCGGATCAATCCTGACGTCGATGACCAGCTTGTCGTTCCGCGGCACGATATCCATGATCGCCTCACCCGGCCGCAGCACACCGCCGGTGGTGTGAATACGCAGATCGACCACGGTCCCGTCCAGCGGGCTTCTGATTGACGTCCTTGCCAGAATTGCCTGGGCCGCCAGCAGCCTTTCGCGAAGATCGGCGATCAACGCCTGATCATTGCGCAGTTCCTCAAGCACTTCATTCTGGCGCTGTGTATGCAGCCCGCTGATCCTGAGTTCGGTTTCACCAATGGCCTGTCTTGAGCCGGCTATGGACGCCCTGTTGCCGCTGCGATCTCCTTCGATCGCAGCGACATTGCGCTCCAGCGCCAACATGCGTGGCCGGCGGGCCAGACCCTTTTCCACCAGCTCGCGCACATCCAGCAGCTCCTGCTGCAGGAGCTCGATCTGGCGATCCTCGGAATCAATCTGCCCCTTCAGGCCCTCAATCTGTTCGTTAAGCTGTGCGATGCGCTGCCGCAACACGCCCTCGTTCTCTTGCTGCGCCACACGGCGGCTTTCGAAAATACCCTTTTGACCCTTGATGGCGCGCGCGGCGGCGTCGCCGTCCCAATCGGACAACTCCGTTTCCGGAAAGTCGACTTCGTCCGCGTTGTCCCGCTCAGCGATCAGCCGCGCCTCCAGAACCAGCGCTTCCCCGAGCCGGCCCACCAGCAGGTCACGCGAGGCGCGCGCCTGCGTTGCGTCCAGTTGCACGACAATCTGATCGGCGTTTACCCGGTCGCCCTCGCCGACCAAAATTTCAGCAACGATGCCGCCCTCCAGATGCTGGATGGTCTTGCGATTACTCTCCACGCTCACCGTACCAATGGCGATTGCGGCGCTGTCCAGCGGCGCCAACCAGGCCCAGGTACCGAAAACGCCGAAGAATAATACAATGACGACAAACCCGGCGCGGGCCAGGGACCGCACATTGGCGGGGTCTCCTTCCAGGTCGGTTTTGTCCTCCGCCGAAGCTTGCTTCCACAGGGAAGCCAGGAATTTTGGCATGCCGATCATTGTTTTGCCTGCTCTTCCTTTTTTTCCGGCGTCTTGGCCGGCGCGGCGGCGGTGACGCGGGCCATAACCTCGTCCCGGGGGCCGTAGCCCGCAAGCTGCCCTTCTTTCAGAACCAGTATCTTGTCCACATCGCGCAGCAGGCTGGGCCGGTGCGCGACCATAACAACGGTCACACCTTCCGCCTTGAGCTGCTTGAGAACCGCAAGCAGCGCAGCCTCCCCTTCGCCGTCAAGATTGGCATTGGGCTCGTCCAAAATCACCAGCGCCGGGTTGCCATAAAGAGCGCGGGCCAGGGCAATGCGTTGCTTCTGCCCACCCGACAGACCGGCGCCACCATCACCGATTACGGTGTCGTATCCCTTGGGAAGCCGCATCACCAGATCATGGGCATGGGCGCGGCGCGCCGCACTGAAGGCGTCTTCGTCATCGCCGCCACCGAGCCGCGCGATATTGTCTTTCACGGTGCCGGGAAACAATTCAACATCCTGTGGCACGTAGCCCACATATTGACCCCGATCGTCAGCCGGCCACTCGGTTACATCCATGCCGTCAATACGTGCGTGCCCGGCTGAAGGCCTGATGCTGCCGACAAGAAGCCGCGCCAGCGTGGATTTTCCCGCAGCCGTTGGCCCAATCAGGCCCAGGCTCTCGCCAGCCTCAAGCGTGAAACTGATCCCGCGGACGGCTGCTTTGCGATTTCCCGGGTGAACATAACTCAGGCCTTCCGCTGAAAGCGTGCCTTTCGGCCGGGGCAAGGACGTGCCGGTGGCATGAGGCCGCGTGCCCTCCAGCAGCTTTGAAATGCGGTCATAGGCCGCCCGGGCGCCAAGGAATTGCCGCCAGCCAGCGATCGATTGCTCGACCGGCGCCAATGCCCTGCCCACAAGAATCGATCCGGCGATCATCCCGCCGGGCGTCAACTCGCCGGCAATAAAGAGATAGGCGCCGGTTCCCATGACTGCGACCTGGATCAGCAAGCGGAAAAATTTCGAGATCGCATTGATCGTGCTGCTACGGCCCCCGGCCAGCGAAAGATGCTCCAGCGCACCGTCGTTTTCCTGGAGGCGCCAACGCTCGACAATTTTGCCCGCCATGCCCATGGCCTCAATGGCATCGGCGTTCCTGACGGCAGCGGCGGCCGAGCGCAGGGCAACGCCCGACCCGCGGCCAGCGGCGGCCAATGGCGCGCGTGTCAGCCGCTCGTTGAGCAGCCCCAACGAGAACAGCCCTATCGCGCCGGCAAGCGCCACCCAGCCAAGAAGCGGATGGAGAATAAATATGATCGACAGAAATATCGGCGCCCAGGGCGCGTCCATCAGCGGCGCAATGCCTGGCCCGCTCATAAAACTGCGCAGGGTGCCAAGACTGCGCAGGCCTTCGGTTGTCGCCGGGGCATTGGCCGACAGAGCGCCATAAATATGGGCGCGCAATACCGGGCCCGACAGCTCTTTTTCGAACCAGGTTCCAAGGCGCAGCAACAGATGACTGCGCAGACCGTCCATAATAGCCAGCGTCAGAAGCGCAAGCACGGCGATCAGGGTAAGGAGCAACAGGGTATCGACGCTGCGGCTGGACAGCACGCTGTCGAATACATGCAGCATATAGAGCGGTGCGGTGAGGATCAGCAGGTTGATCGCCAGACTGAACGCTATCGCCACATACATGCTGCGGCGAATCTCGTTCATAACTTCGGTCAGGCGGGGTCTCTCGCCGGACTCTGTGATCCCCTCTGGTCCCTCTGAGCCCATTTGCCCCACTGGTCGACTCCTGCATTTTCAGCAACGGCATTTTCAGCGTCGGGTCGGCTTCCGGCGCGAAAGCCAGCCTCCGTCGCATGACAAGGATTCAGGCTAGAGCATTTTCCGGCCAAATAGAACCACTTGCCGGGTAACCGGCTTATTCCGCGAGCCTCTCCATGAAATGCTTGCGGCAAAGCGCGACATACAGATCGTTGCCGCCAATTTCCTTCTGCGCGCCCTCCTTGACCGCAGAACCGTCCTCATGGACACGAAGGTTCATGGTTGCCTTGCGCCCGCA
>JACZSK010000117.1 GCA_022574255.1 Pseudomonadota bacterium | reverse complement strand
CTCACCTTCCCACCATTTTTGCGTGATGCGCCTTGGGGGCCCCTTCCTCTCCCGCGAGGGGAGAGGGGTTTTCGCGCCGGCTCTCTTATCCCCTCTCCCTGAGGGAGAGGGTCAGGGTGAGGGTGACCGAAACAAATATCCCGTGAACAACGTAGAGAGATTACGCACTTAGCTCACAAGAGCCCCAGCTCGAGCAAGTCCGCCGCCATCTCGGCAGGCAGATCGCCGGCGTCCGCCCTGGCCGTTTCCAGGTCCGGCGGCGCACTATCAGCGGCAAAATAACGCCAGCCCTGAAACGGGCGGTGGCGGCGCGGAATAACCTGAACCGGCCCCGCCGCCATGACGATGGCGCAGCGGCGCTTGCCATCCTCGCCTTCAATTTCCTCCAGCGCGAGAATCCTGTTGCGGCAGGCAATGCGCCCCCGCACCACCCAATACAGAGAGCCGCCATCCAGCACATCCGCCACCCGCCGGGGCATGTTGCGGGTCACATGCACAACAACTTTGCCCGCGTGGGCGAGGTCGGTGCGATGGAAGCCACGGCGCTGCTGCCAGCGCCGCAAATCGTCGAGGCTGGAAACGCCGACGCATAATTTCAGGATATGCAGGCTCATGCGCCGCCACCGCCGCCCTCGAAGGCGCGAAGGCCCTCGGTTGCGGCCTTCTGGAAGCGGGGGTCACGGGAGATCTGCTCGTAATGGGCAAAGATCACCCGCAGGTCTCTGATCCAGGGGAAATTCACATGCCCCACGGCCGCCAACAGGTAATCGGGAAACCGCAGCGCAGCGCTCAGGTCGGCGCAGGATTCAATCACCAGGTGCGACAACCGGCCAACGAAATAGATGCGCTCAATCATGCGCTCGCCGAAATCGCGGTCGAGTTCGCTGACCTCCTGCGACACCTGATCCGCCAACTTTTTCAGCAGCGCATCGTCAAGCCCGGTGCTTTTCGCGATCGGGTTATGGCCATCGCCCGCCATGGCCTCGGCATATTCGATGGCGCGGGTGCGGGCGGCCGCGGGCAGCGTGCGAAAGCCGGCCGCTATCCAGAAATAGACCCGCTGCTGCAATTCCTTTACCGGCGTACCCTTGACCATGAAATCGTCAACGCCGGCGCTCAGCCCCTTGCGCACCACGTCCAGGTTGTCATGGCCGGTGAGGAACAGGATTGGACCGGTACGCAGCCCCCGGGAGGATATCTCCCGGCAAAATTCCACGCCGCCCATGCCCGGCATTTCAACGTCGCTGACCACCACCAGCGGGGCCACCTGCTTTGCCATAACCAGGGCCTCTTCGGCGTTGTCACAATAAAGCGTGCCAATACCTTTTGCTTCCAGCGCGCGAATAAACATCGCCGCCGCTACCGGTTCATCATCAACAATCAGAACTGCTGGGCGTGCCATATTCGGCCCTTACGGTATCAAACCAGGAACCAGGCGCCGAGCCCGAGAAAAGTAAAAAAGCCGACCACATCGGTAATCGTGGTCACGAAGACGCTGGACGCCACCGCCGGATCGATATCCATTTTGTCCAGCGTTACGGGAACAGCGATGCCCGCCAGTCCCGCGACAAAAAGATTTATCACCATCGCCGCGGCGATAACCACGCCCAGCGCATTGTTCCCGAACCACACAGCGGCCACGCCCCCCATCACCAGCGCCAGCAGGGCGCCGCTGATCAGGCTGGCGAGCAGTTCCTGATAGGCGACGCGCAGCGCGTTGGAAGATGAAAGCTCGCGGGTGGCCAGCGCCCGCACCGCAACGGTCATGGTCTGTGTGGCGGCGTTGCCCCCCATCGATGCGACAATGGGCATCAGCACCGCCAGCGCTACCAGTTGCTCGATTGTCGCCCCGAACAACCCGATCACCATCGACGCCAGAATGGCGGTTCCCAGGTTCAGCAGCAGCCAGGAAAAGCGCTTTTTGGTAATCGCCAGAGCCGAGATATTGACGTCGCCCTCGCTGACGCCGGCCAGCGCCAGAATGTCCTCTTCGGCCTCTTCCTCGATAACATCGACAATATCGTCGACCGTTATCATTCCCACCAGGCGCCCGCCGCTGTCGACCACCGCCGCCGACACCAGATTGTACTGGCGAAATTGATGCGCCACTTCCTCCTGATCCATTTCAACGGGGATCAGGGTCTGTTCGGCCATCATTATATCCTCCATCCTGACCCCGGGTTTGGCGCGCATGGCCCAGGACAGCGGCATCGTCCCCACCGGTTTGAAATGCGGATCGACAACGAATATCTCCCAAAAATCCTCGGGAAGATCCTTCTGCTCGCGCAAATAGTCCAGCGTCTGGCCAATGGTCCAGAAGGGCGGCACCGCAACCAGGTCGCGCTGCATCAGGCGCCCGGCGCTGTCCTCGGGATAAGAGAGCCCCTCTTCAATGGCCACCCGCTCTTCCGCGTCGATCTTTTCCAGAACCTCCTGCTGGTCCTCGGCGTCCATTTCCTCAAGAATTTCGACCGCATCATCGGTCTCGAGTTCCGATACGGCGTCGGCCACCGCTTCGGGCTCCATGATTTCAAGAACCTCGTCGCGGGCAACGCCCTCGAGTTCGGGCAAAACCTCGGGGTCAATCTCGTCCTTGAAAAGTTCGGCCACCGCCTTGCGGTCCGAGCCGCGCAGCAGGCCGATCAGATCGGCAAAATCGGCGGCGTGGAGGGGCTCAACCAGTTCGCGGACAAGCGCCGTATTGCCGGCGCGAATGGCCTCGACGGTTTTCCTGGCGACATCGTCCAGCCAATGCTCGTCCCGGCGCTCGTCCCGGCGCTGGCTGCGAGGCTGCGCAGGCCCCTGGTCGATTTCCTGATTATCCGGCCTGTTGTTCATAACCCCTCTCCGGATTTCTCCCCGGCGGCGCCATCCTAGCTGACATTACGCCAAGACAAAACCCGCGAGAGTGATGCCTCCCCGCTCTGGCCCCGCCCCTGAAAGAGGGCAAAGACAAAACCCGCGAGATGGATACCTCGCGGGCTTTGATATGGTGCGGTCGAGAAGACTCGAACTTCCACGGGCTTTACGCCCACAGCGACCTCAACGCTGCGCGTCTACCAGTTCCGCCACGACCGCGTGAAGTGAGAGAGGGAGTAGCAAATAGGGGGCCGCTGTTCAAGTCCCTTGCGGCCCTGCGCCGGCCAGGGTCTGGATATGGGAGCGGCGCCACGGAGGCGGCCGGCATATCCGCGCTTATTCTTCCAGAGAGTTGGTCATTTCGGTGATCGAGACGCCAATTTTTTCGCCGATCATCATCACCTCACCGCGCGCGATCAGCTCGCCGTTGGCATAGACCCAGGCCAGGTCTTCATGACCTGAATCGAGATCGATAACCGCGCCGCGGCCCATTTTCAACAATTGCCGAATGGGCATGACGTTCTTGCCCAGAACGACAGTGACCTCGACGGCGACTCTGGATAGTGCATTCATCTGACCGCTGCTCCTTCAGACGCCACTGTCACAAAAGATCGTTATTTATTTGTTAATGCGCCGCCGCGAGGCGCGCGGTCGAAAATCGCCGAACAGGGGCAGACCCTTGTGGACAGCGGCTTTAACGCTTATGTAGCGGGCATGGAATGGATCAGGGAATCGGGCGCGCTGGACTACGATAAGGCCGTGCGGGCCATGGAAGCCCATGTGGCGGCGATCCGCGACGACGGCGCCGAAGGGCGCGTCTGGCTGGTCGAGCATCCGCCCCTTTATACCGCCGGCACCAGCGCCCAGGCTGCCGATCTGCTGGATGCCGGTAAATTTCCGGTCTATGAGACCGGGCGCGGCGGCGAATACACCTATCACGGCCCCGGTCAGCGGGTTGCCTATGTGATGCTCGACCTGAAGGCGCGCGGCGGCACAGGGAGCGGCAACCGGAGCGGTGCCGGGAGCGGAGATGTGCGCGGCTACGTGCGCGATCTGGAACAGTGGATCATCGAGACCCTGGCCGCTTTCGGCGTTACCGGCGAACGGCGCCAGGGGCGCGTCGGCATCTGGGTGGTGCGTGCGGGCTGCCAGGGCGGTATTCCGCGGGAAGACAAGATCGCCGCCATTGGCGTGCGCGTGCGCAAATGGGTCACTTATCACGGCATATCCCTGAATGTGGCGCCCGACCTGTCGCATTACGATGGCATTGTCCCCTGCGGCATCGCCGGGCACGGCGTCACGTCGCTCAAAGACCTGGGCATCGACGCCAGCATGGAAGACGTGGACGCGGCGCTGAAAACGGCATGGGACAAGGTGTTCGGGGCGTAGGCACGGCGCCCTCAAGCCGCTTTTTCGGCAAAACCCCGCCCCATACCGCTTTCCAGCGGATTAACGCTCCCTCCACCATTAGAGAATAGACTCACGGCAACAGATTGACCTCTCTCAAACAGAGGAGATGGCAATGTCAGCAATGCGTATCGCCCTGTTGTTTCTCGCCGGCATAACCCTGCAGGGCTGCCAGCAGCCGGAAAACTTCGACGACGCCGAGCAATCGGTGAGCCTGTTCCATGACCGGCTGAATCTGGCCCTGTATGAGGAAATATGGGAGCTGACCGCGCCTGGTTTTGGCGAGGCCCAGGTGCGCGAGGATGCCCGGGCGGTTTTCTCGGCAATGCATTCCCGTCTCGGCCTGGTGCTGGACAGCGAAATAATCGATGCCAGCTTCTATACGTCGAGCGAAGAGGGCGCCATGGTGACGCTGGTCTACCGCACCACCTTCGAGCGCGGCAGCGGCACGGAAATTTTTACCTTCGCGACCGAGTCCGGGGCTTCACTGCTGCTGAACTATAATATCAGTTCCCGGGATTTCTCGGGCGAGGACGTTTCGGATTATCAGAGGCTGGCTGAAAGCGCGGTCCAGCGCTAGATATTCAGCCGGTCGAGCGGGTCTCGAAGCCGTTTGGCACCACACCGGTCGCAGGCTGCGTGTCAATCTTGTCGACACGGGCCAGCGGCGGGCCACTGTTACAGGCTTCCAGCAAATCATCGACCTGTTCCCCGGCACCGACCATCATTGCCTCAATGGTGCCATTGGTGCGGTTGCGCACCCAGCCCTGTATGCCGCGCTTGTCGGCCTCTTCCTTCATCCAAGCGCGAAACCAGACGCCCTGCACCCGGCCCTGGATGCGCAGGAATATGGCTTTTCTGTCGCTGTCATCCGTCATGGCGCCTACTCGAATTCCAAGATCACATCATCGACGGCGAGGCTGTCGCCGGCCACCGTATGCACTTCCGCGACCACGCCATCACGCGCCGCGCGCAGGATATTTTCCATCTTCATCGCTTCAACAACCACCAGCGCCTGGCCCGCCTTCACGCTGTCGCCCTCGGCCACCGCTATGGACACCACCAGCCCGGGCATCGGGCAGAGAAGCTTCTTCGAGGTGTCCGGCGCTTTTTTCTTCGGCATCAGCGCATGCAGCGCCGCCTGGCGGGGGGTCAGCACCGCCACATCCATGCTCACCCCGTCGGAGGTAAAGCGATAGCCCAGCGGCAGCTTGTCGACCTCGATAAAAGTGCGCTTGCGGGCAACCAGCCCCGAGAAGACCGGCTGGCCGGGCAGCCAGTCGGATTCCACCGATATGGCCTTTTCCCTGACCATCACCGTGGCGCCGCCCTGGGTGGCGGCCACAACGGCGGGCAGGTCTTCCCGGCTCTGGCCGCTGTCCGGGCTGCCGTTCAGGCGAACGATCCATTCGCGGTTTTGCGGGGCATCTGGCTCAACAATGGGCGCGGCAATGCCGCCTGCGATTTGCGCGTTGCGGGAAACTTCTATGGCATTGAGAAACGCCGCCACGGCCACGAAGGCGTCCTTCAACCGGGGCGACAGGCGGCCGCCCTGAAAACCCTGGGCATATTCCTGGTCGATAAAATCGGTTGAAATATCGCCTTTCTGGAAACGCGGATTGGCCATGACCGCCGAGAGGAAGGGAATATTGTGCGAAATGCCGCGAATATAGAGCGCGTCCAGCGCCCCGCGCATGGTGGCGATGGCCTCTTCGCGGGTCTCGCCGTGGGTGATCAGCTTGCCGATCATGGGGTCGTAATGCATGGTTATTTCAGCGCCTTCGTAGACCCCCGTGTCGAGACGCACGGTCTCGCTTTCCTCGGGCGGCACATAGCGCGTCAGGCGACCGATCGAGGGCAGGAAGCCGCGGAAGGGGTCTTCCGCATAGAGCCGGGCCTCAATCGCCCAGCCCTGCATCTGCACATCCTCCTGGCGCACCGCCAGCTTTTCACCGGCGGCAATACGGATCATCGCCTCCACCAGGTCGGCGCCGATCGACTCGGCGGAGTCTTCGACCAACAGGATCCGCAATGGATGATCCGCGCGACTTCCGCTGTCCACCAAGCCATGCGCCGAGGCCGGTTGGACATCATCCTGTGTCCGACGCACAGTCATCGAAAGTGCTTCAAAAAGTTCTGTGCGTTTGATCGGTTTGGTCAGATAATTGATGATGTTAAATTTCCGTAAGCGCATGAGATCACCTGGATGCATATCTGATGTCGTCAAGAGGATGTTAAGCGTGTCGAGTTCTGGTTTCTTTTTTATCTGTTCAATAACTTGAAGGCCATCCATGTCTGACATGTGCAAATCCAGAAGAAGTACATCATACGGCATGCCTGCGCCGTAAGCGTCCAAAAGCTCGTCAATTGTATCGCGTCCGCACCCTTTTGACTGAGTATGAACGCCTCAAACCGTCAGCATTTCTTCAGCAATCATGCAATTGGTAGCATTATCATCTGCAACTAATATTCTGATCCCCTGGAAGTTCACTCTGGAGAGAGCCTCCTGTGCCATGTCCTCTTCTCGACACGCTTCGAAGCTCAGCGTGAAATAGAACGTGCTTCCTCGATTAACTTCGCTTTCAACCCAGATGCGTCCACCCATCAACATTACGAGTTGTTTTGAGATACTTAGCCCAAGGCCGGTCCCCTCGTACACGCGCGTCGGTGACGGGTCGGCCTGTGTAAAACGCTCAAATATGACTTCCTGCTGTTCGACTGGAATTCCGATGCCCGTATCTTCAAAAGAAACTCTCACCTCCTTTGTATCATAATGAAGCTCCACTGTCACCTCTCCTCCCGGGGAAGTATAGTGAAGGGCATTTTCCAAAAGATTTTGTATCACCAACTGGATTTTCTCCATATCCACCACAATGCGGGGAATCTCCTTTTGGGGCATCTTGAGCTCAAGACGTATCTTTTTTTGTTTTGCCGTGTCCTGATATGATTGTACCATGTTTTTGATAATATCGCCTATCTGCTGAAGGGTTGGCCGATAGAGATAGCGTCCCTCTTCAATCCTGGTTACATTCAAAAGATCATTAATCAGACGAATCATGCGATCTGTTGACTGAAAAGATTTTTGCAGGAGCTCTTCTTGTTCTTCTGTAAGCTTGCCTGCATCTCCGTCCAAGAGCATCTGCGTCGCCCATTTCATGGCAGACAAAGGAGTCCTGAGTTGATGGGCTGCCAGAGACACAAACTCTGTTTTCAAAAGCTCAATCTGTTTCTCGCGCGTAATATCGTGAAACACCATAATGACCCCTCTGTGCTCTTTTTCGTACTGAAGAGGTACAACAGTTACCTCAAAAACAAGAGAGGATTCCGGAAGCGAAAGTTCTCTTGCGCTATCTTTATTGTGGTCTTTGAGAATTAAGGTTTTGAGCCATGGAAATTGAGAAATTATCTTTAAGTCATTCATATGCTTGCCAACAACATCGCTGCTTCTCGCATTAAGAATCTTTTCCGCCTGAAGGTTAACAAACTCAACAGTTTGGCTT
>JACZSK010000116.1 GCA_022574255.1 Pseudomonadota bacterium | reverse complement strand
CAGCAGAACCCGGCGGTCATTGACGCCGGGGCCTTCCATAATGACGTGGTGGCGGTGGCCAACCGGAACGTCTTTTTCTATCACCAGGCGGCCTACGAAGACCCGGCGGCGTTGCAGGCGGCGCTGCGGGCGGCGGCCCCCGAGGTTGATTTCCATTTCATTGAGGTTGCGGCGGCGGATGTGCCGCTCGGCGATGCGGTGACGTCATATCTGTTCAATTCGCAGCTTGTCAGCGCGCCTGCCGGAGACAAGGGAAATGGCGGGATGACGCTGGTTTTGCCCGAAGAGGCGCGCGAGACCGACAGCACGCGGGAGTATCTGGAGGGGCTTGCCGGTGGCAATCACCCCATCGACCGCGTGGAATTTATCGACCTGCGCCAGAGCATGCGCAACGGCGGCGGGCCCGCTTGTCTCAGGCTGCGGGTGGTGCTGAGCGCGGCCGAACGGGCGGCGCTGTCGGGCAATATTTTGCTGGATGAGGCGCTCTATGAACGCCTCGGCGCCTGGATCGAGGCCCATTACCGCGACCGGCTGGAGCCCGCCGATCTGGCCGACCCGCAATTGATGCTCGAGAGCAACACCGCCCTCGACGCACTCACCGGCATTCTCGGCCTCGGCGCCATCTACGACTTCCAGCGCTAGGTCTCTCAATACCCCCTTCACCTTTTTGCGCTAAATCTGCGGGCATGAATTGCCGGAGGAATTTGCCATGAAGATCACCCGCCGGGACATTGGCATCGCCGTTGTTATTGCCGCGCTTCTTGTGGGGCAACCCGCTGCCGCCGGTGGTCTGTTCAGCAAGCTGAAGGCCAATCTCATGGGCAGCAAGCCGCCTTCCATGGGCGCACCGGCCATTTCGGCGCTGAGCGTTGGCGAGATCGGCGAGGGGCTGAAAGAAGCCCTGCGCGTCGGCACCGCCGATGCGGTCGCCGGGCTTGGTCGGTTCGACGGCTTTTATGGCGACAAGGTTGTCCATATCCCGCTGCCGCAAAATCTCCGCCGCCCGGGCAAACTGCTGCGCAAGATCGGCATGGGATCCCTGGCGCGGGATCTGGAGGAAAAGCTGAACCGTGCCGCCGAAGTGGCGACGCTGCGCGCCAAGGCTATTTTCTGGCAGGCCATCCGCGAGATGACGCTCACCGACGTGATGGGCATTTACAACGGCCCGCCCGATTCCGCGACGCGCTATTTCCAGCGCAAAATGACCCCGGCGCTGATCGCCGAACTGCGCCCGGTGATCGAGACGGCCATGGGCGAGGTCGGCGTGGTGCGTGCCTACGATGACTTCGCCGGGCAATACAGCAACATCCCCTTTATGCCCGACCTGAAGGGCGACCTGATCGCGCATGTGCTCACCGGCACGCTGGACGGAATTTTTTATTACGTGGCCCGCGAAGAGGCGGCCATCCGCCAGAACCCGGTGAAACGCACCACCGACATTCTGAAAAGAGTGTTCGGGACGTTTTAGGGCAACGGTTGGGGTAGTAGGCCCCGGAAACAGCTCATTCCAGACTGTTCTCAATGTCTGTTTTTGGCTAAGAGCGGACACAGGCGTGGTCCGCGAAAAACATCCGGAAAACTTGAATTAACAATTGGCGGACAGGGCAAACACCCCGCCTCGTGTCGCAGCCTCAAGAATTTGAAAGGCACTAAAGTGCTTCAAGTACCGTGCAAGAAGAATAGGAATTAATAGCTAGAATATAGGGTTCACCAGAACCATCATGAGGATTTGGAGTAATCCACAAGGTGCCGCCTGATGTGCTGGCACCCATGTAATTAAAACCCAAAGCTTCAAAAGTTAATCCCTTTAAAGCCTGAAACTCTGTTTTCTCTATCAAGAATTGCCAAACGCGTTGGAAATGCCTCTCATCTCGGATCACGGCGTCCCCCGTGCCCCACTTACCTTCTCGCCCCTCACAATTGAAGTATATTGGATATTTCAGATCACCAAATAATGAGATCAAACCGTCAATTTCACCTGTATTGGCCGCCTGCCTAATCTTGGTAACCGCGTCAATTAATCCGTCCGGCTTATCAAATCCCGCGACCTTCCACCTTGCTTCTTCTTCGTGTTCGGTTTGCAAGACTCGAAAAGGCTTCCCCGTAGCATCCGAGATTGCGGCAGGGGATCCAAAAATCAAAATGGTCAGACATATATAAGCCGACTTAATCATATTTTCTTTCCCAAGAAGAAAGCAGCTTAGACCATCAGGCCTGAACTGCAAATCAGGAAGTCGGCTCATGTTCGGCTGTTGGCCCAAAGCAGACTCTTTTCGATCTTAGGCAACTTCTCCCCAAGGGAGAGGGGCACCGCGCCTACACGCCGCGTCGTCATTCGCCGACTTGATCTCCCCCCTCATCATTCGCCGACTTGATCGGCGAATCCAGCGGCACCACCGCCTAAGCCGGTCACGGGTCCAAAGGTGCAGAATTGCTGCAGGCGGGGGTGGAAACGGAAGCTGATGGAAACGAGTAATCCAGTCTGGAACGACGTTTTTCCTGATATTGCCGGTGCGTAACTGGACTCGCCGCCAAGGCGCATCACGCAGAGAGGGTCGGCGAGTGACGAAAGAAAGAAGCGCGATCAAAACAGACTCACCTCTCGAACTTGGTGCTCAGCACAACCGATGAATTTGTCCGCGCGACGCCGTCCAGCCCGCCGATGGCGTCGATGGCCTGGTCGATGACCTCGGTGGTCGGTGCGGTGATGATGGCGATCAGGTCATATTCCCCCGAGATGGCGTAGAGCGAGGTGACGCCCGGCATCTTGCCCAGCGCCGCCACCACGCCGCCGGCCTGCTTGGGGGCCACCGCGATCATCACATGGGTCTTGATCTGGCGGCGCTCGTATTCTTCGGCCAGCCGCAGCGTGTAGCCGGTGATGATGCCGCGCGCCTCCAGCCGCTCAATGCGCGATTGCACGGTGGAGCGCGCCAGCCCCAGGCTATGGGCCAGCGCCGTGGTGGTGGCGCGGGCGTCGGCGCTGAGGTTGCGGATCAGAGCCCTGTCAGTTTCATCCATTGGCAATTTCTTCCGTTGTCGGTGTCATCCATAATTTCCAGCCCCCTTTTTGCCGCCAGTTTCGGCAAATCGCCGATAATGTCGGCAATATGGCATATATTACCCATTAAATCGACGCTTTTGTGCCTTCAAAACGCCGGTTCCCCGCAGCATAATCGCCAATCCTGAAAGTCTCTGTTGCGAGGAAACCTGCCATGAAAGACATTCTGCTGCTGGGCGCCGGCAATATCGGCGAAATGATCACCGCGCTTCTGTGCGAGACCGGCGACTATGCGGTGACCGTCGCCGACCGCGACGAGGCCGGGCTGGCCCGCGTTGGCGCCATTGAAGGCGCGACGCCCCTGAAGCTGGACCTCTCTGACCAGTCCGCCGTAGCAGATGCGATGAAGGGCAAATTCGCCGCGCTCTCCGCCGCCCCTTATCAGTTGAACAGTATCATAGCCCGTGCCGCCAAAGAGGCAGGCGTGCATTACCTGGACCTGACCGAAGACGTGGCCTCCACCCGGCTGGTCAAGGAACTGGCGGAGGGCGCGGATAGTGCTTTTATCCCGCAATGCGGTCTGGCGCCGGGGTTTGTCTCCATCGTCGCCTATGATCTGACCAAGAAATTCGACACCCTGCGCGACGTGCATTTGCGCGTTGGCGCGCTGCCGCAATATCCCACCAACGCCCTGCAGTATAATCTGACCTGGTCGACCGACGGCCTGATTAACGAATATATCAAGCCCTGCGAGGCGGTGGTCGATGGCGTCTTGTGCCAGGTGCCGGCGCTGGAGGAGCTTGAGACCATTTCGCTGGACGGCATGACATACGAGGCGTTCAACACCTCGGGCGGGCTGGGCACCCTGGCCGAAACGCTTGAGGGCAAGGTGCGCAACATGAACTACCGCACCATGCGCTATCCCGGCCACCGCGATGTGATGAAGCTGCTGATCCAGGATCTGGGGCTGAACGAGCGTCCCGAGTTGCTGAAGGATATCTTCGAGCATGCCCTGCCGCTGACCACGCAGGACGTGGTGATTGTGTTCGTTACGATCACCGGACAGCGCGGCGGGCGGCTGATGCAGGAAAGCTGGTCACGGAAAATCTATTCGCGCGATATCGCCGGGCGCCATGGCACCGCCATCCAGATTACCACCGCTTCGGCCATCTGCGCGGTGCTGGACCTGCTGGCCGCGGGCAAGCTGCGGGAAAAAGGCTTTGTCCGGCAGGAAGAAATCACCTTTGATGATTTCATCTCGAACCGTTTTGGCGCAAATTACATGTTCCAGGGCGACGACCAGCGGAACGGCGTGGCCTGAAGCGCGGCGGGTTAGGGAAAAAGGGGGCCTTGGTGGCGGGCAATTCGGAAACAGGCCGGGAGACAGGAGGCGAGGCCCTGGTCCGCGCTCTTCTTGAGGAGGGCACGGAACACATATTCTGCCTGCCCGGCGAAAGCTACCTGGCGGTGCTCGACGCGCTGCATGATGTCGCCGACAGGATCAAACTCATCACCTGCCGCCACGAAGGGGGCGCCGCCAACATGGCCGAAGCCGCCGGCAAACTGCCCGTAAATGGCATTATGCGACCGGGCATCTGCTTCGTCACCCGCGGCCCCGGCGCCACCCATGCCAGCATTGGCGTGCATACCGCCCTCCAGAATTCGACGCCAATGATCCTGTTCATCGGCCAGGTGCCGCGCCCGCATCTCGGCCGCGAGGCCTTCCAGGAGATCGATTACAGGCAAATGTTCACCGGCGTCGCCAAGCATGTGATGCAGGTGGAAGACGCGGCGCGCATGGCCGAGGCGGTGCATGAAGCCTTCGCGATTGCGCTTTCCGGCCGCCCCGGCCCGGTGGTGGTGGCGCTGCCCGAGGATATGCTGCGCGAAACCTGTGACGTTACGCCGCCACGGGGACCAACGGTTCGCGAGACCCGCGCGCCCGGGCAAGCCGATGTTGCCGCCGTGCTGGAGGCCCTGAAGACAGCGGAGCGGCCATTGGCGATTTTGGGCGGGCCGGGCTGGAGCGATGCGGGCATGGCCGCCGCCGCCAAATTCCTCGAGGCCAACGAAATCCCCGCCGCCGTTGCCTTTCGCTCGCAGGATCTGATCGACAACCGGCATGGCTGCTACGCGGGCGACCTGGGCTTCACGGTGAACGGGGCGCTGGTGGCGCGGCTGCGGGACGCCGATGTCATCCTGGCGCTGGGCACCCGGCTGGGCGAGATCACCACCGGCGGCTACGAATATCTGACCGCGCCGAGGCCAGACCAGCGCCTGATCCATATTCATGCGGGTGCCGGCGAGCTTGGCCGGGTCTATGAGGCGGAAGTGTCTGTCCATGCCGACCCCGGCGCTTTTGCATCGGCCATCGCGGGCGAAAACCTTGGCCGCGCCGATGATTGGCGGGACTGGCGCCAGGCGGCGCGGGCGGATTATGAGACCTGGCTGAAGCCACACCCGGTGCCGGGCCCGGTGCAGTTGGGCGAGATCGTGGAGTGGCTGAACCAGCGGCTGCCCGAGGATGCGATCATCACCAACGGCGCCGGCAATTACACCGGCTGGCTGCACCGGAATTATCAATACAAGGCGCCCCACACCCAGCTTGCGCCCAAGTCCGGCGCCATGGGCTACGGCGTGCCGGCGGCGGTGGCGGCGAAAATTATCCAGCCCGGGCGCACGGTGGTCTGTTTTGCCGGTGACGGGTGTTTCCTGATGACCGGGCAGGAACTGGCAACGGCGGTGCGGTATGGCGCGGCGGTCATATTTCTGGTTTTCAACAACGCCATGTATGGCACCATTCGCATGCACCAGGAGCGCGACTATCCGGGCCGCGTTTCGGGCACCGACCTGACCAACCCCGATTTCGTCGCCTACGCCGAGGCCTTTGGCGCCAATGGCGTGCGGGTGACGCAAACGCAGGAATTTGCACCGGCCTTCGAAAAGGCATTGACGGCTGCGCTGCCGACCCTTATCGAAATCGCCGTCGACGCGGAAGCCATTACCACCGGGGCCACTTTAAGCGGAATTCGCGGTAGCTGAATGCTAACCCAAGAACGAGGATAAAATCGACATGGACGTGAAAGACATTCTGGCCTCATTGGGCTTCGCCGAAAACGAGTTGGCAGAGGGCAGCCTTGCCGCTTACAGCCCCATTGATGGGACGCTGATCGGGCGTCTCGCCGAGGACGATGCGGCCAGCGTCGCCGCCGCCATCGACAGGGCGGACCAGGCTTTCCAGAAATGGCAGACCGTTCCCGCGCCGCGCCGCGGCGAGCTGGTGCGGCTGCTGGGCGAGGAACTGCGTGCCCACAAGGACGCGCTGGGGGCGCTGGTCACCGCCGAATCCGGCAAGCTGCTGGAAGAAGGCAAGGGTGAAGTGCAGGAAATGATCGACATCTGCGATTTCGCCGTCGGGCTGTCGCGCCAGCTTTACGGCCTGACCATCGCCTCGGAGCGCCCGGGGCATCGGATGAGCGAATTCTGGCACCCGCTGGGCGTCGTCGGCGTCATTTCCGCCTTCAATTTCCCGGTCGCGGTATGGTCGTGGAATGCGGCGTTGGCCTTTGTTTGCGGCGATCCGGTGATCTGGAAACCGTCGGAGAAAACCCCGATCACGGCGCTGGCCTGCCAGAAGCTGTTTGACCGCGCGGCGGCCAAATTTGGCAGTGATGCCCCAGACGGTCTCAGCCAGATCATCATCTGCGACCGCACTGTTGCTCAAGCTATGGTCGACGACGCCCGCGTGCCGCTGATCAGCGCCACCGGGTCAACCGCCATGGGCCGCGTGGTAGGTCCACTGGTCGCCAGGCGTTTTGGCCGCACAATTCTGGAGCTGGGCGGCAACAACGCCATCATCCTGGCGCCCACCGCCGATCTGGATATGGCGCTGCGTGGCGTGCTGTTCGGCGCCGTCGGCACCTGCGGCCAGCGCTGCACCTCAACCCGCCGGCTGATTGTCCATGAAAGTGTATATGACGAATTTGTGCCGCGCCTGAAGGCGGCTTACGAAAGCACACCCATCGGCGATCCGCTGGAGGACGGTATTCTGGTCGGCCCGCTGATCGACAAGGCCGCCTATGAGGCCATGGAGCGGGCGCTGGAGGCGGCCAGGGATCAAGGCGGCGAAATTTCCGGCGGTGGCCGGGTGATGGAAGACCAGTTCCCCGACGCCTGGTATGTGAAGCCGGCTGTGGTTGAAATGACGACCCAGAGCGAGATCGTCTTCAACGAGACCTTCGCGCCAATTCTGTATGTGATGAAATACGCGACCATCGAGGAAGCCATCGCCATGCAGAACGCGGTGCCCCAGGGCCTGTCGTCGTCGATCTTTACCCGCGATGTGCGCGAGGCCGGGCTTTTCACCTCACCGGTGGGCAGCGATTGCGGCATCGCCAATGTGAATATCGGGCCGAGCGGAGCGGAGATCGGTGGCGCTTTCGGTGGCGAAAAGGACACGGGCGGTGGACGCGAATCGGGTTCGGACGCGTGGAAGGCCTATATGCGCCGCGCCACCAATACGATCAATTATTCGACCGAACTGCCGCTCGCCCAGGGAATAACGTTCGGCGAAGATTGACGATTCCCGACGCACCGCACCTGTACACCGATCGACCGATTGGATAAGATTTATTGAACCCAATCAATTGGGTGCCCGGTCGCAAATTTCCACGGAAAATACGATAAGGAAGCTGCCATGGAATTCGGCATGCAGTTCTTTCCCGATGTGTCGCCGGCCCAGAAACCGGCACAACGGTATTTCGATGAATGCCTCCGATTGCCCGAGTTCAGC
>JACZSK010000115.1 GCA_022574255.1 Pseudomonadota bacterium | reverse complement strand
CTCACCCTTTTTTCTTCGTCACTCGCCGACTTGATCGGCGAGTCCAGCTTTCTATTGGCTCAATGTAGAAGAGCAAGACTGGATTCGCCGCCAAGGCGCTTCACGCAAAGAGCGTCGGCGAATGACGAATTGGGGGTTGGCGAATGACAAGTTAGGCCCGGCGATCGAGGGTCAATCAGAAGAGACTTCCAGATAATGGATTGAAAAGAGCTGGTTTTCGTCGGTCCAGGCGCGCTGGGCTATGAAACCGGCGCGCTCCGCGATGCGCTGAAATTCCTCAACCGTATATTTGTGGGAATTCTCGGTATGGATGGTCTCGCCTTCGGTAAAATCAAAACTATGGCCATCAATACGCGCGGTCTGGTCGCGGTCGCTGACCAGATACATTTCGATGCGGCCTTTTTCCTGGTTGTAGTGGGCCCTGTGGTGGAAGGCAGCGAGGTCGAAATCGCCGCCCAGCTCGCTGTTGATCCGCACCAGCAGATTGAGGTTGAATGCGGCGGTAACGCCCGCGGCGTCATTATAAGCGGCGTGCAAAATGCCCGCGTCCTTCTTCAGGTCGGCGCCAACGATGAAGCCGCCGCCCGGCCCGAGAATCCGCCGTGCGTTTTCAAGAAATGCGACGGCGTCTTCGGGGGTCAGGTTGCCGATGGTCGAGCCCGGGAAAAACCCGACGCGCGGGCGCGAGCAGCCCTCCCAATGAGCCAGGTCGATGGGCTGGGTGTAATCGGCCGAGACCGCCAGGACGTCCAGTGCCGGATAATCGCAGGCCAGCGCCGAGGCCATCTGTTTCAGATAATCGCCGGAAATATCGATCGAAACATAGGCGGCGAAGGCGGCGACGGCATCGAGCAGAATACGCACCTTGCGGCTTGAGCCGGAGCCGAACTCAACCAGCTCGGCGCCTTCAGGCACCAGCGCGCGCAGCTCCGGGGCAATATCCGTCATCAGCGCCATTTCGGTGCGGGTGGGGTAATATTCGGGCAGCTCGCAAATCCTGTCGAACAGCCGCGAGCCGCGCTCGTCATAAAAGAATTTCGAGGGCAGCGACTTCCGCCCGGCGCCGAGGCCGCTGATCACCGCGCCCAGAAAGGATTCGCTGCTCGGTCGCAAATCGACATAGCGCGCCGTTGGCCAGGATTCGGCGCTGGTATTCATGGGCAATGGAATATTCATGCAAGCCTCGTCAAACGTCTTTCGCCAGCCTCACGCCGGTCATTTGCCATCTGGCATCAGTGGGGAAGAAATTGCGGTATGTGGCGCGCGCATGCCCCGGCGGGGTAAAGCATGACCCGCCTTTCAGCACATACTGGTTGCACATGAACTTGCCGTTATATTCGCCGATGGCGCCGGGTGCGGGCGTATAGCCGGGATAGGCCGCATAGGAAGACTGGGTCCATTCCCAGACGCCACCATAAAGCTGTGCAAGGCCTTCACCGCCGGCGGCCACCGGGTTCAGCGCCCCGCTCGCGGCGTCATTGGCTCTGGCGGGGTTGCCATGTCCGGCGAGAGCAATTTCCAGTTCGGCCTCGCGGGGAAGCCGCGCCCCCGACCAGCGGGCAAAGGCGTCGGCCTCGAAGTAACTGAGATGCGCCACCGGCTCGGCGCTGTTCATGCCATGCTGGCCCCTCAGGGTGAAAACCTGCCAGTCGCCATTCTTCTGTTGCCAATAAAACGGCTTTGTCCAGCCTTCAGCCTGGACTTTAAACCAGCCGTCGGACAGCCAGAACTCAGGGCGCGAATAACCGCCGTCTTCAATAAATTTCAGATATTCGCCGTTGGTTGCCGGACGCGAGGCCAGTTGGAAGGCGTGGACATACTGCTTGTGCCGGGGCCCCTCGTTGTCATAGGCGAAACCAGACCCGGATTTGGTGCCGTCATGGCCGATCTCGAATATGCCCTCGTCGAAGCTGGTCCAGGACAATTCCGGCGCCGGGCGCACTTCCTTGGGCATGGTTTGCGTATAGGCGGGGCGCAGGGGGTTTGACCACAGAACATGCTTGATATCGGTCAATATCAGTTCCTGGTGCTGTTCCTCATGGTGGCAGGCCAGGTCGAGGAGCGGCGCGATGCGCGCCCAGGCCTCGTCATCGGCACCGTTCCCGATCAGCGCCTCCATGGCGGCCTCCACATGCTTGCGATAGTCCAGCACTTCCTCAAGCGAGGGACGCGAAATCAGACCGCGTTGGGGTCGTGGGTGGCGCGGCCCTTCAGCCTCGTAATAGGAATTGAACAGATAGTGATAGTGGGGGTCGAGTTCCTCATATTCCGCCGCCATTCCTGTCGCCTCTGCCTTCAGGACGAAGGCCTCGAATACCCACGTGGTATGCGCCAGGTGCCATTTGGCCGGGCTGACGTCGGGCATGGTCTGGATGGCGGCATCCTCAGCCGACAAAGGGGCGGTCAGCCGCAAAGTCGCCGCCCGCACATCTCTGAAGCGGCGGAGAGCCACCCCGCGGTCGAGCAGGGTCTCCTCGAAATACTGGAGTGCTTGAGGTATGTGCAAATGATTCCCGCATCCCTTTTGGAATGCGCCCCTCTCCACAACTGGTTACTTTAGGTTATCGAACGGATGCCGTGCCCAAACCACGGTCCCCCAATAGGATAAGTATTTGAGGATGAGGTTCAAGGGGGGATAGTGTATTCGGTGAAGTTTCTTTCATTTTGCAAGTGAAGGCCGAGGTTAAATGGATAAAAGCGTCAGACCATCCGTATCGCAGCGCGCTCTGCTGATCGCACTTGCCTTGATGCTCGCCGCCTGCGCGCCGCGCCAGCAACCGCTGCTGCCTGACCTGCAAGGGCCGCGGCTCACCGATACGGCCTTTATCGCCGCGGACGGCAAGGAGATGGCTGTCCAGCGTTGGGGCCCTCCAGGCGATGCCCCGCTCCAGGCGGTCTTCGTCGCGGTGCATGGGTTTAACGACTATGCCAACGCCTTCGACAGCTCCGCAAGCTGGTTCGCGGACGCCGGAATTCTCACCATTGCCTATGACCAGCGGGGCTTTGGCCATGACGCAGAAGCGGGCCTGTGGGCCGGTGGCGCGCGCATGGCAGCCGACCTGAGGCAATTGCTGGTGCTGGTCAGGCGCGAACATCCTGGCACGCCGCTCTATGTGCTGGGCCAGAGCATGGGTGGCGCCGTGGCATTGCTGGCGCTTGCCGGTGAGGGGGCAGGCGATGCCGACCCAATAGCTGCTTCGGTGGCAGATGGCGTGATCCTGGTGGCTCCGGCGGTCTGGGGCTGGTCCTCGATGAATATTTTTTACCGTGCTGGGCTTTGGCTCAGCGCCCACACAACGCCGGGCTGGCAGCTTACCGGCAAGTCGCTGGACGTAATGCCATCAGACAATATCGAAATGCTGCGTGCCCAGGGGCGCGACCCGCTGGTCATCAAGCGCACCCGCGTTGACGCCATCTATGGCCTGGTCACGCTCATGGACGACGCGCTGGAAGTCGCGCCCCAGGTTCGTCTGCCGGTGCTGCTGCTCTACGGCGCTAAGGACGATATCATTCCGTCGAAGCCCATGGCGAAATTGCATGATCGGCTGGGCGCGCATGAATACCGCCTCTACGCCGATGGTTATCACATGCTTCTTCGCGGCCTGCGCCCCGATGCCGCCTTTGCGGATATTCTGGAATTCATAGGGGAGAGCGCGCCCGAGGACTTGCCTGAGTACGGTGCGGCGTCAAACCTGGCGGGGAATTAGGAGCCGCCGGGGCCGGTGGACTCGGCTTCGCGGTTCTGGCCCGCAGCCGGCGCAATTTCGTTCAGGGCACCGCCGTCTTCGGTAATCCTGCTGTCGGGTTGGACCACCATGTTCAGGATAGCGGTCAGCACCATGGCCCAGGCGATCAACGCGCCACCGATCCACAGGCGAAGCCGCGGCCCGGGCGCCAGATCGCTGTGGCTGAGAAACTTCTGCTCAAGTGACATAGGATACAGATCCTTCCGAACCCTCTCAGGGTGACGAGAGATAGTTAACCAAAGGTTAATTCAGGAAAGGCAGTGTGACAGCGGGGTTTGGCGGTTATGTCAAGTCTTCGTAGCTCTCGATCACCGCGTCGGGTGAAAGTGATTCGACCGGATCGCGGCTGTAGCCAAAAGTAACAAGCGCGATGGGAACGCCCGCCGCCCGCGCCGCCTTAAGGTCGGTTTCGGAATCGCCGATGAACAGCGTCTCGTTGGCCGCCGCACCCAGCAGGTCCAGCGTGCCGGTCACATGCAGGGGGTCGGGCTTGCGCGCGGCAAAGCGGTCGCCGCCGGCGATAACGTCGAAATACCGGGTCAGGTCCAGCGCCCCGGTCAAGGCTTCGGTCAGGTCCTGGGGTTTGTTGGTGCACAGCCCCAGCTTTATGCCCGCAGCCTGCAGCCGCGCCAGATAATCGACGGCGCCGGGAAAGGGGCGGCTGCCCACGGCGATATTTGCGCCATAGAATTCGATGAAATCCTCGAACATGGCGTCGATTTCGGCGTCATCCAGCAGCCCGCCGGTGTCCTCAAGCCCCTTCACGATCAGCGCCCGGGCGCCATGGCCCACCATACATCTTACCGCCGCGCCCTGGACGGCGTCGCGGCCCGCCTTGACCAGGACATGATTGAGCGCCAGGGTCAAATCCGGCGCCGTATCCACAAGGGTTCCGTCGAGATCGAAGATCACGGCGCTGGCGTTGAATTTTTCATGCATGGAGAGAATTGCGCCTCTTTTCGGTGGCAACGTCCGGAGATCGGGCTTCGGCGCTGGAATTGTTACCATGTCTATGGCAGTTTGGCCGGGATCGCAATGCCCTGAACCGGGAAACGGCATCCGGGTGGTTGCGCAAGGGTTTGTTTCATATGGCAAAATCCGAGATTGGCGCCATTATTCTTGCCGCTGGCATGGGCACGCGCATGAAGTCGGCGCGGCACAAGGTGCTGCACGCCATCGGCGGCAGGGCAATGATCCGTCATTTGCTCGACAGCCTGAACAGGCTTGGGGCCAGCAAACAGGTGCTGGTGGTGGGCGCCCTGAAGGAGCAGCTTGAGGAGGCCCTGCCGGACGCCGAATTCGCGATACAGGATCCGCCGCTGGGCACCGGCCATGCGGTGCTGGCGGCGCGCGATGCGCTGGCCGGTTTTGCCGGTGATATCCTGATCCTCTATGGCGATGTGCCCATGGTTCGGGCGGAAACAATGAGCAGGATGATCGCGGCGCTGCATGAGCGTGACGATACGGCGCTGGTGGTGCTTGGCTTCACCCCGCGCGACCCGGCCCAATACGGACGGCTGGTGGTTGCCAAAAACAAGAGCGCGGATGGTGCGCTGGAAGCGATTGTTGAATTCAGGGAGGCAACGGCGGACCAGCGCCGCATCCGCCTGTGCAATTCGGGCATCATGGCGGTGAAAGGCGCATTGCTTTTCGATCTGCTGGAAAAAGTCGACAACCAGAACGCAAAAGGCGAATATTACCTGACCGATATCGTGGCCATCGCGCGCGGCCAGGGCAGGGGGGCGGTGGCGGTTGAAGCATCGGAGGAAGAAGTTATGGGTATCAATTCCCGCGCTGAGCTGGCAGAGGCGGAAGCCATATTCCAGGCCGAACGGCGCACCGAAGCGATGGAGGCAGGGGTCACATTACTGGACCCCGCGACGGTATATTTTTCCCATGACACCGTGCTGGGCAAGGATGTGACCATTGGCCCCAGCGTCTTTTTCGGCCCCGGGGTGACCATCCACGACCGCGTGATGATCCACGCTTTTTCGCATCTGGAGGGCGCTGAAGTGGGCGAGGGCGCCAGCGTTGGCCCCTTTGCGCGGCTCCGCCCGGGCGCCCATATCAAGGCCGGCGCCAAGGTGGGCAATTTTGTCGAGATCAAGAAAGCGGTGATTGAAGAAGGCGCCAAGGTCAATCATCTGGCCTATATTGGCGACGCGCGCATCGGCAAGGGCGCTAATATCGGCGCCGGCACCATCACCTGTAATTACGACGGCTTTAACAAGCATTTTACCGATATCGGCGAAGGTGCCTTCATCGGCTCGAACACGGCGCTGGTGGCGCCGGTGACCATCGGTGACGGTGCCATCGTCGGGGCGGGTAGCGTGGTCACCAAAGACGTGGCGGCGAACGCGCTGGCGGTGACCCGCGCCGCGCATACCGAGAAAGAAGGCTGGGCGGAAAAATTCAGGCACCGCAACGCCAAAGACGAAGAGTCCTAATCAAGCTCCCATACAGAAAGTAATCAGGCATGTGCGGCATTGTTGGTATCCTGGGGCAGGAAGAGGCCGCCCCGCGAATTCTTGAGGCCCTGAAGCGACTGGAATACCGCGGCTATGATTCCGCCGGCATCGCCACCATCGCCGATGGCGACATTCAGCGCCGCCGCGCCAAGGGCAAGCTCAGCGAATTGGCGCAAGTGCTGGCCGCCGAGCCGCTGGCCGGGACCGCTGGCGTTGGCCACACCCGCTGGGCGACCCATGGCGCACCCACCATTATCAACGCGCACCCGCATATCAGCGACCGCGTGGCGGTGGTGCATAACGGCATTATCGAGAATTACCGGGCCCTGCGCGAGGAAGTCGCCGCCGCCGGGCTGAAGCTGGAAACCGACACCGATACCGAAGTGATCGCCCATCTGATTACCCGCAACCTGAATGACGGCATGGAAACCCGCGAGGCGGTTAAGGCCGCTCTCGGCCGGCTGGAGGGGGCCTTCGCGCTGGCCATCCTGATACGCGGCGACGACGAGGTAATGTATGGCGCGCGGCGCGGCAGCCCGCTGGTGGTCGGCTATGGTGACGGCGAGATGTATCTCGGCTCGGATGCGATTGCCCTGGCCAGTTTCACCAACCAGATCAGCTATCTTGAAGAAGGCGACTGGGTCGAGATGACCCGCAATTCAGTGCAGATATTCGATGAAACCGGCGCTGAAGTCACCCGCGAAATAACCCGGACCGAAGCCTCCGCCGATGAGGTGACCAAGGGCAACCACGCCCATTTCATGCAGAAGGAAATCTTCGAGCAGCCCGCTGTCGTGGGCGAGACGCTGGGCGCTTATATCGACACCCTGAAAGGGCGCGTTGAGCTGCCCGAGCTGCCCTTCGACCTGGCCAGTGTGCCTAAAATTACCATCATCGCCTGTGGCACCAGCTATTACGCCGCCATGGTGGCGCAATACTGGTTTGAGCGCCTGGCGCGGGTGCCGGTGGAGGTGGATATCGCCTCGGAATACCGCTACCGCGACCCCATTTTCGTTGATGGCGGCCTGGCGCTGTTTATCTCGCAGTCGGGCGAGACCGCCGACACGCTGGCGGCGTTGAAGCATTGCAAGGCCGCCGGCCAGCATATCCTGTCGGTGGTCAATGTGGCAGAGAGCAGCATCGCCCGCGAGTCCGACGCCGTTCTGCGCACCCATGCGGGCCCCGAAATTGGCGTTGCCAGCACCAAGGCTTTCACCTGCCAGTTGGCGGTGCTGGCGGCTCTGGTGATCGCCACCGCGCGCGCGCGGGGCGAGATTACCGCCGAGGAAGAGGCGGCGCATTGCAAGGCTATGGAAGAAGTGCCGGCGCGCATGGCCGAAGTACTCTACCACGACGAGGCGATCCGCGAGCTGGCCAAGGAGGTGGCAGAGGCCCGCGATGTGCTTTATATCGGGCGCGGCGCCGATTATCCCATTGCGCTTGAGGGCGCGCTGAAGCTCAAGGAAATCTCATATATCCATGCCGAGGGCTACGCCGCCGGCGAGTTGAAGCACGGGCCCATCGCACTGATCGACGACAATGTGCCGGTGATCGTGATCGCGCCGTCGGGGCCGCTGTTCGACAAGACCATCTCCAACATGCAGGAGTCCATCGCCCGCGGCGCCAGGGTTATTTTCTTCTCCGACGCCAAGGGCATCGCCGACCAGGGCGAGCATGCGGTGGCGAC
>JACZSK010000114.1 GCA_022574255.1 Pseudomonadota bacterium | reverse complement strand
TGGCGATGCCCGCGTCATACTCCAGCACCGTTATGCCCAGGTCGTTTTCCCGGAATGTCCGCCGCGCAAAGCCCATCCAGTCGTCGGGGCCATTATCCGGGAAGGAAGCAGCGTTTATTTCCCGCACCTGTTCGGCGGCCTCAGACCATGAGGCAACGGGGCTGGATTTCCCGGCATAGCCCTTTATGCGCGCCAGCCCCCTGGGGTCAACGACGGGGCCGATGTCGTTGATGATCAGACCGGTGATGCGGGTTGGCTGCATCGCACACATTATCATCGACATCAGCCCGCCCATGGAGGTGCCCATGGTGACAACCCTTTCGAGCCCCAGATGATCGAGCAGGGTGAACATATCGCCGACATATGTGCCGGGATGATAGTTGGCGGGGTCGGGGTCGTAATCCGATTTACCACGACCGCGCTGGTCCGCCGCGATGATCCGGTATTTCTGGTGCAGATGCGCTGCCAGATCCTCGAAATCAGCAGAATTGCGGGTCAGTCCATGCATGCAGAGGATGGTCAAGGGGGCGTCGGCCTTTTGGTAATCGCGGGCATAGAGCCTCAGTCCGTCGGCGCTCTGGTAATAGACGTCCTGGTATTCAGTCATATTCCCGATCCTCGAACTCTTTTCGCAATTCGCGCTTCAACAGCTTGCCATTTGGGTTGCGCTGCAGCGCATCAACCAGGATTACCTCCGCGATCCGCTGTTGCCTGCCAACCCGCTCGTTACACCACGCTTTAAGGTCGCCAGTGTCCACTGCCTGACCGCCCGATGATACGACAAGAGCGATCGGTGTTTCACCCCATTTGCGGCTTTTGACGCCGATCACGGCGACATCATCCACGTTTTCATGGGCCGCCAGCACGGCTTCTATATCCTGGGGATAGATGTTCTGCCCACCGGACAGAATCATGTCCTTCTTGCGATCAACGACGAAAAGCGATCCCGCGTCGTCGAGATAACCGATATCGCCGGTCCTCAGCCATTCCCGGCCCTGGTCGTCGACCCACATGGCAGCTTCTGTTTCTTCCGACCGGTTCAGGTATCCAGCCATCATAAACCGCGCCCAGCCAATAATTTCGCCGCTCTCGCCGGGTGGGGTTATTTTGCCGTCATCGCCAAGGATCAGAATATCGCTGCCGGGAATGGGGTGACCGACGCTGTCGGGAAAAACAGCACCCTCCGCCGGCGACTGAACCGTGATGAGGCCCTCGGTCAGACCATAAAGCTCGTAAAGAGCGTCGGGCATTACCTCCAGCATCCGCGACTTCAGGTCCCTGTGCATCTTGGAGCCGACTGTGATGGCTGAAATCATTGATTTCAGGCCCTCCCGCGTGGCGCCCGCATCCAGCAGTTGCTGATACTGGACCGGCACCATGGCGGTATGGGTTATGCCAAGCGCTTCTATATCCTCTAGAACCCGCACCGGATTAAATTTTTCATGCAGGATCAGCGTGCCGCCGACAAGCAGCGTACAGAGCATCGCCACCCACATGATGTTGGAATAAAGCCCGATGGTGCACAGTGTGCGGGCATTGCTGTTATATGCGAAGGGTGGGGCAACATCGTTGGCCCAGTCGGACCGGCCCCTGAAGGTGTGAAGAATACCCTTGGGCTGGCCCGTGGTGCCTGACGAATAGATCACGTTGCAGGGCGCGTCCGGTGGGATTTCGACACCGGCGAATTCCGCGGGCTGTTCGTTCATCCATTCGGCATAATCGGTCCAGCCCTGACGTTCGCGGCCAATAGCAAACAATCTTCCGTCGAACTCCAGATCGTCTGCCTCGATCATCGCGCCAATGCGATCGGCCTCACTGTCGCTGGCGAATATGGCGCTGGCTCCCGAATCCCGGATCATCGCGGTGACCGCCAGATCGCTGACCGACAGATTGATGGGCACCGAGCAGGCACCCGCCTTCATTATGCCGAACAGGACTTGAACCATGGCGCGGCTGTTGACCATGAGTACGGCGATCATATCGCCGGGGCCAAATCCCAGCGCCCCGAGTCCGTTTGCCACACGGTTGGTTGCTGCTTCGAACTCGCCCCAGCTAACTGTCTTGCCGCCCGTTATCAGCACCGGTTTTTCCCGCTGCCCCTTGGCGTGCAGCGACAGAATATCGGGGAAAAGTGGAGCCTTTGTTTGGTTGCTGCTCATATTTCAGTCGCCGCTCGGAGGTGTCCCCAATCGAAGGATTCGCGGCGGGGTGGCACTACGAACTGTGCCACCCTGCCCGGTTAGGGAGATGTGTCAGAAACGGTATTCCGCCGTCGCGGTAACGGTGCGGGGATTGCCAAAGAAGGCGGTGACCGAGCCCTCCAGGCCCAGCGCCGGGAAGTTATAACCGGCCACCTTGTAGCGCTCATCCGTCAGGTTTTTACCGTGTATGCCGACCTGCCAGCGGGCGTCATCCGCTTCCCATACCAGGCTGGCGTCCCACAGGGTGAAACCGGGTTGGTCAAGAAAGTCGTTTGGCGTCTCAAACTGGCTCGCGGCGCTGCGATAGGCCAGGGAACTGATCAACGAGAGCGATCCGTCATTGCCGCCGATCGCCCACGGGCGGCTGTAGACCAGTCTGCCGCTCAAAGTCCATTCCGGCGTATTCTGGAACACCCGCTGGTCCGCGACGTCAACGCCGAGGGCGTCGATAAAGACGTTATATTTGGCATCCAGATAACCGAGCGACCAGAAGAAATTGACGCTGTCGCCAGCACCGGTCAGGTCAGTCGACAACAGCGCCTGACCCTCGAACTCAATGCCGTTTACGTCGGCGTCGGCGGCGTTGGAGGTGATGCCGATAAAGGTATCCTCGTTGCCGTCACCGGTGGTGTCGATACCGACCGAGCCCGGAACCTGCACATTCTTATAGTTTCCCAGAAAGGCGGCGATGCTTACGTTCAGCCGCCGGTCCAGAAGCGAGGCCTTCCAGCCCAGCTCGAACGAATCGACGGTTTCCGGTTCAAAGCTCAGGAACTGGAAAATATCGTCGTCATCGATATCACCGTCACCATCCAGATCCGGGGCAGCGGTCGACTGGCCGCGGGGATCAAAGCCACCACCCTTGAAGCCCTTGCTGTAACTGAAATACAGGGTCTGATCGTCGCTCGGCTTCCAGCTAAGAACGGCGCGCGGGGTAAATTTCGTGGAGGTCTGGCTGCCATTGAAGTCCGAGGTGGTGGCGATTGCTGTCGCGGTACCGCCGAACCTTGCCGACGTGCCGCCGATGAAGGTCTGACGCAGTATCGTCGATGTCCGTTCGTCCTCGGTATAACGCCCTCCCAGGGCGACGCTGATGCTATTCGTGACATCATAAGTGAAGTCGCCGAAGACCGACCATGTCTTGGTATCCACGTCGCCGAGCGTGAAGGCGTTCAGCCCCGGCAGGCCGATCAGATCGCCGAGCTGAGCCAGGATCACGTCGAAGGCTGTGAAGGCGTTGGCGTCCAGATAATAGAAACCGACCAGGCCGTTCAGCCTTTCGCTGGAATAATGGACCTGCAATTCCTCGGAGAACTGCTTGTTATTGTAATCCGCCGGCACGTCCAGATCGGCCACCGGCAGGCTGTCGAAATCGATCGGTGTGCGCGAATCATCCTCGCGGTAAGCCAGGATGTTCTTGACCGTGATGGTGTCGCTGGCCTGCCATTCGCCGGTAAAGGCCAGTCCCTTGGCCTTTACCCTCTGTTTCGGGTTGTTCAGGCCGGAGCGGGTATCAAAAACATTGTCCAGAATCGGCGCGCCCGAAATATTGGCGACCGTCAGCCGGTGACCCTGCTTGGGGTCGGACCTGTCGTCAATGATATCGCCGCTGAGGCGGAAGAACAGTGTCTCCGATGGCGTAAATTCGATTGAAATGCGTCCGGCGAGCAATTGCTTGTTGTAGTTTTCGACGCCCGCAATATTGAGGTTGTCGCCGAATCCATCGCGGTTAAGCGAGGCAATGGAGCCGCCTATCTTGAGGGTGTCGGAGACCGGTATGCTGGCTGAGACAACGAAATCCAATTGCGTTTCGGTACCGACCGAGCCGCGAAGCTTGAACTCTGGCTCGTCTCCCAGCCGCCTCGTCACATATTTGATGGCACCGCCGATGGTGTTGCGGCCATAAAGCGTACCCTGTGGACCACGCAGGATTTCAATTCTCTCGACGTCATAGATATCGAGAACAGCAGCCTGGGGCCGGTTGAGATAAACGTCATCGATATAGAGCCCGACACCCGCTTCGAAACCGGCGACCGGGTCCTGCTGGCCAACGCCGCGAATAAAAGCGGTCAATGTGGTGTTAGTGCCGCGGGATACTTCCAGCGTCACGTTCGGCGTGAACTTCGCGAGCTCGACGATATCCTGAATGCCCCTGCGCTCCAGGTCAGCACCAGTGAACGCAGTCACCGCGATCGGCACATCAAGCAACGATTGCTCACGCCGTTGGGCGGTGACGATGATTTCCTCAATTCCACTCGCCGATGATTCGTCTTGTGCAACCGCCTGAGATTGCACACCCGTGGTCATGCCTGCCACCGTCGCCGCGATTACCAGTCGGCTCACCTGATTGAACTTGTAGATCATGATATCCTCTCCCGTGGTCCGCTGCCGGACCTGAGTTGGTGGCCCCATCGCCACTGCATTCCCAAACGTCCGAAGTTGCCAAGCCGGCAACCCGAAGCATTTGCTAAAATTCAACAGTCATTGAAATTCAACAAGCATTGAATTGTCAACAGGATTCTTCAACAATCGTTGAATTTTTTTCTACTGTGTTGCATAGATGCACTAGATTCGCTGGCGCCAATAAGCGAAAACCGGGATAACGAAGAAATTGGGGCGATTATGAATGATAAGCCTGACAACAGCGCGCGACCACGCAAGGAGCGCATCCTGGACGCTGCAGAGGAGCTGATTGCGCATCATGGATATGACGGGGTGACGCTGCGGCAGATTGCCAACAAAGCCGATGTCGACGTGGCCTTGCCAAGTTATCATTTTGGCAAGAAGCACGACCTGTTCGAAGCGGTCTTTGTGCGCCGCGCCGAAGTGCTGAATGATTTGCGGCTTAGTGCCCTGGAAGCTTGCGAGGAAGCCGCGGGTCCGGATGGACCAACCGTCGAGGCAATCATCGAGGCATTCCTAAGACCGATGGAACTGCCGCACGAAGAAGACGACGAGGGCTGGCGCAACTATCTGGCGCTCGTGGCTTATGTGAACAACTCGCCGGTCTGGGCCCGCGAGCTGATGACCCGACACTTCAATCCGCTGATCAAACGGTACATAGAAGCCTTAAAGCGGGCCCTGCCCGGGGCCCCGGAAGAAAACATCTATTGGGCCTATCATTATCTTTCGGGTTCGCTGACGCTGACCATGGCACGCACAGGGCGTCTCGATATTCTCTCTCACGGGCTTTGTTCGTCAGAGGATTTCAAGACAGCCTACGGCAGGATGATTCCCTTTATTGCCGCCGGCTTCAGACAGATCTGTGAACCCGGGAAATGATGTCAGCGGCGAAGGGAGAGACACGGCGCCAGACACTGATCGGAATTTTGATAGCGGTCGGTATGGGATTGCTCACCTCCATTCCAAGGGCCGAAGAGCCACCCGGCTTGACAGGGGGAAACGAGGCGATTCCGCCGGCAACGTTGGCCCCCTTGAGGATCATGAATGGCGATGCGACCTTGCTGGGGTCCATCTATCTTGCCGAGGGCGCCGGGCCGCATCCAACGGTCATATTGTTGCACGGCTTTCCCGGCAACGAGCTGAACCTCGATCTGGCACACGCGATACGCCGCGCCGGCTGGAACGTTGCCTACTTCCATTATCGGGGGACCTGGGGGAGCGGCGGGGAATTTTCCTTTGGCAACGCACTTGATGACGTTGAGGCGGTTCTGAAAAGCTTGCGGGGTAAAAGTCTTGCAGGCAACTATAGAATCGACACCACAAGAATCGCATTAATCGGTCACAGTTTCGGCGGCTTTCTCGCCCTGAAGGTGGCCAGCACTGATCCCGACATATCTTGCGTTGCCGCTATGGCGCCCGGGAATCTGGGACTGTATGGCCAGATGATCGTCGCCAATCCGGAGCTGGGAAAGGTGAACTGGGACCTGATTGACAAGGAAAAGGCCGTTCGCGGCTATAGTGGCCAACAGTCTGCGCTGGACCTTGAAGCCCATGCTGAGGACTGGGACCTGCGGGCAACGGCGACGGCCCTCAGTACGCGACCGGTCTTGCTGCTGCACGGTGCGCGCGACCAGCTGGTACGAATTGTCGAGCATCAAATGCTGGTCGAGGCGTTCGGGGCGGCCAGCGCAAGCCGTTTCTCCTCACTGATTTTGCCGACCGATCATTATTTTTCCACGAACCGGCTCGAACTTGCGGATCACCTGGTCGACTGGCTCTCGGCGGAATGCAACTGAAAAGAGTCACTCATCTCTGCAGAAAAATGGGCCGGAATATCTTAATGATTTCAAAGGGTTATTTAAGCGGAGGTTGCAGGTTCAAATCCTGTCGAGATCACCACCCTTTTCTCTGCGAACCAGCGACCCCGCCTTGCTCTCGGAGTAACGCCGCAATTTCAATGGGTTAGCCCCCTGTGCAGCCCTATACAGCAGCACAGAGACCGCAAATCAGGGGCCGAATAGCGCCATTTGGGCAAAAGTCTGTCGAGGCCGTTTTTGCGACCCCCGTTTTGAGATGCTCCGAATCGGAGTTGAGGCAGTTATCCGGGAAATCCGAGAAATTTCCGCTGTTCTGCCCATGAAACAGGGATATTGCTGAGACGCATAAGGCGCTTGTAGGTCAAGTCGCGGGGTTGACGCCCCTGAAGGATGGCCTCGACGATGTCGGGCGCGAGGAACGCAAGCCTGAGGATACGCCCGGTATCGCTTCGGTCCACTCCATGATGCTCAGCCAGTTGGCGCAGAGAGGCGGCGCTTCCGTTCCGCATTTCCCTGAACCATTTGTGGCCCAGCGCGATCGCTTTGATAAGCCGGGGATCGGGATTGAACGCGGGGGCATCGCCGGCGGCGATAATGAGCTTCTCGCCCTGGGCGCTCCGCCGGAAGCTGACGGGCAGATGGATTGTGATCAGTTCAGACTGGTCGGTTGGCACATCCCCTGACGCGCGGTCGGGATCTTGCACGAGTCTGAGCAAATGGTCTGCGCTGACGACGACGCTCACCTGCTCTGCCCCGACATCGATGCGATGCACCAGCTCTTGCAATATGGCCTTCTTTTCAGATGAGGTGCCCTCTGTGATCCGCTGCGCCAATTCAGCCGCATCCTTAAACAGTTTATTCAGGGCTGCCGGCGATGCACTGGCCACCGGCAGGCAGTCCACCAATCTGACCCGGTCGTTCAGAAAGGAACTCAGGCCATCCATCACAACACGTTCGATCTCCTGTGCCGGCAGCCGCCAGCCGGTCTGGGAGAAGCCATCTTTGTCGTGCGCGGCGACATAATACCGGTAGCGTTTTCCGGATCTACAGGCATGGACCGGTATCAGGCGCCCACCATTCTCGTCCCACAAAAGCCCGGCGAGCGGGCTCGGGGATTTGGCATTGGTGCCGGCACGGCGTTCGCCGGCATTCTTTTTCAGACGCTCCTGGACCGTGTCCCAGGTATCCCGGTCGATGATACCGTCATGGACGCCGTCGTAGCGCTCGCCTTTATGACTCACCTCGCCGATATAAATGGGGTTCGAGAGCAGCCGGTAAAGATGGCCGCGGGTGAAGCATCCACCCCCCGCTTCTCTTCCGCCTTTATATACCCTCAGTTTTGAGCGGAACCCGCGCCGATCTGCCTCCCGCTTCATCGACCTGACATTGCCCAGTTCCAGATACAGGCCGAAAAGCGTCCGGACGGTTTCCGCTTCGGCTTCGTTGACTACGAGCTTCTTCTCCACGCTGTCATAGCCGAGCGGCACCGGGCCGCCCATCCACATGCCTCTCTTCATGGAGGCAGCAATCTTGTCGCGGATACGCTCGCCGGTGACCTCGCGCTCGAACTGGGCAAAGGAGAGGAGCACATTCAGCGTCAGCCTGCCCATGGAGGTGGTGGTGTTGAACTGCTGGGTCACCGAGACGAAGGACGCATCATGCTCATCGAAGAGCTCGACCATCCTGCCAACGTCGGATAACGCCCGAGTCAGCCG
>JACZSK010000113.1:6854-8142 GCA_022574255.1 Pseudomonadota bacterium | reverse complement strand
TCGCCCACCGCGGCGTCGATGGCCTGGAACCGAGGGTAGGTCGCAATCCGCTTTTCGATCGACCCGCGTAGCAGCGTTCGGCCTACAAGAAACGCCAAGGTCGCCCCCAGCACGCTTCCAATGGACACGGCGATCGTGCCACGCACGACGCCGAACAGAAAACCGGCTCCCAGCGTCAGAATCGAACCGGGCACGAACAGCACGCAGGCCACGGCGTAGACCCCGGCCAGCAATACCGGTCCCCATGGCCCGACCGATTCGATCTGCTCCAGGGTTTGAGCCAGGTAGCCTTTCAGGGGCAGGAGCGTAAGTCCCGCCACGATTCCCGCCACGAGTAGTATGGCAATTCCAATTCCGAGACCGGTCTTGGTATTCATTGCTCGTTCAAACTCCAGTCGTAATTCAGGTACGAGACCGAGAAACCCTGGCCGGCGACGAGTCTTCTGGAAGCCTCGTCCGGCATGTACCTCGCCAAACCGGCCAGCCCCTTTTGTGGAGTTGAGCCGAAGTCGTCGCCGAACCAATTGAGGATGGACGACACGCGAACCCTCCGGCCGGAGGGGTCTACCTGGAAGTTCCCTCGACGCGCGAAGAAGTCGCCCGTGTTCTCGGCAAGTTGCGACTCAAGACGCTGGGGTGTGTACGCATGGTTCAACAGCCGCGGGCAACCGATCGACGCGCAGACGATGGCGAAGTGGATACGCGGTTCGCCCAACTTCCGGAGAATCTCGTGCTCCATCTGGTTGAGCGAGTACTGGTTGTCGCCCACCGGCTGGGTATTGTACTTGCCAATGCCGGCATCGATCGCTCCAATGTCGAGGGCGAGGAAATGGTTCTTCTGTTGCCAAAGGACCCCGACGCCTCGGCGAAGCGGATTCGCGAGGGCCTGGAGGCGCATTACGGGGTCCGCCTGGGCGTTATTGTCAGTGACAGCCTGGGGCGAGCCTGGCGTAACGGAACAGTGGGCTTCGCTATTGGCGCATCGGGCGTGGAGACCGTGCAGGATCTTCTGGGACGGCCCGATCTCTTCGGCCGACCGCTCGAGGCCACCGTCGTCGGGCATGGGGATGAACTCGCCGCCGCAGCGTCGCTTGTTATGGGCCAGGCTGACGAAGGAACGCCGGTGGTCCTGATCAGCGGCTTGCAACCAGCGGCGACCGATCAAACTGCCGCTGATCTTCTGCGTCCAAAAGCCGAGGACCTGTTCCGGTGAGAGATCATTTCATCGCTTTATCGGGTGGCGTCGGCCGTGCCACGCTGGCGCTTGGTCTGGCCAGGGTCCTGGCGC
>JACZSK010000113.1:0-6844 GCA_022574255.1 Pseudomonadota bacterium | reverse complement strand
TCAAGAAGAGTTCAAGTCTATTAAGGGTAGCAACTTCGGTGGTCATCACTCCGTAAAAGTTAAGGTCAATGTCCTGGCGCCGGAAGACCTGACCATTGTTGCCAACACCGGCGATGATTTTGTTCATTTGGGGCTGCATATTGCGCCTGACCTCGATACCGTCATGTATACGCTGGCAGGCGTTTCAAACACCGAGACCGGTTGGGGCCGCGCCGGTGAGACCTGGAACTTCATGGCCGCGCTCGGGGAGCTTGGCGGCGAGACTTGGTTCAATCTGGGTGATAAGGATTTGGCCACCCATCTCGAACGCGCCGAACGCCTCCGGGGGGGCGAGTCCCTGAGCCAGGTTACCTCTGCCATCTCGAAGGCTTTGGGTATTAAGCACGCTGTCGTGCCGATGAGCGACGATCCGGTCCGTACCATCATAGTCACGGCGGATGGCGATCTGGCGTTTCAGCATTATTTTGTCCGCGAAAGATGCGAGCCACGGATCACTGCTGTCCGCTTCGACGGCGCGGAGACGGCCCGACCCGCGCCTGCTTTTCTCCAGGCACTGGAAGACAGGAATCTTGCCGGTGTGATTATTTGCCCGTCGAATCCCTATGTCAGTGTCGATCCTATTCTGGCGCTGCCGGGCATTCGGGAGACTCTGCGTGATATTGCGGCCCCGGTCGTGGCCGTATCACCAATCGTCAAGGGGATGGCCATAAAGGGCCCTGCGGCAAAGATGATGGCAGAACTGGGAATGGAGGCCAGTGTCGAAACGGTGGCGCGGCACTACCAGGGCCTTGTCGATGGTCTGGTCATTGATACCGAAGATGCGGACGCCCGCGCCGCGGTCGAGGGTCTGGGGATGCGGGCCCTCGTCACCAATACCATCATGAAAACACTTGAGGATCGGACCGATCTGGCCAGGGCCTGCATAGATTTCTCCAAGCAGCTATGGACGTAGTGACGGTGGTTGGGGTAGCGAAGGAAACCGGGGTCTGGGCAGTGGTGCCGCTGAAGTCACTGCGGGGCGCCAAGAAGCGATTGGCTGACCTGCTGGACGAAGAGCAGCGCGAGGCTTTTGTCACCGCCATGGCCCGGGACGTGCTCGCCGCTCTGGTGGCATCGTCTGGTATTGACGGCATCGTGGTGGTGTCCGATGCCGCGGCGGTGACCGAGGTTGCCCTTGAGTATGGGGCGCGCGTTTTACCCGAGGGCGAGCAGCCGGGTCTTTCCGGGGCAATTGCTTGTGCGGCAAGGTTGCTGGTCGCTGACCGGGTCGACAGGATGATGGTCGTGCACGGGGATATTCCGCTGGCCATACCAGCCGATTTTGAACTGCTGCTTGAAAACACCGGACCGGCGCCATCTGTCACCATTGTTCCATGCAGAAACGAAGACGGCTCCAATGTGATGATCTGCACGCCTCCCGATGCTATTCCGTTCCTTTATGGGCCGGCGAGCTGCAGCGCCCACCAGCGGGCAGCCCGGGACGCAGGCATTGAAGCCAGAATCGAGCGGTTGCCGCGCCTTGCACTTGATATCGACACCCCCGAAGATTTGGCGTTCCTGCTGGAACGTCACGCAGAGGGTGAGGCAAATCCGGCCACGGCGAGGTTCTTGTCCGGGCTTGATCTGTCGACCCGGTTCGGGTGATTGGCTGAGTTACTGTTGGTCTGCCGGACGAAACATCGGCATGGATATTTCGTCCGACCAGTCTTCGAATATGATCTCCACAGACATTCCTGTGCATACTTGCTCGGGGTCGCAACCGATGATGTTGCTCATCATCTGGACGTCTTCCTCCAGCCTGATCAGCGCCAGGACGGTCACGCCACCGCCCGCATAGGCCTTGGATACTGCCCGATGCATGATTGTGTAACTAACGATCTCGCCGCGCCCGCTGGCCTCGGCCCACTCGAGAGTGCCCCCCGTGCAATGGCTGCAAACGGTTCGCGGATAGAACTGGTGCTTTCCGCAGTCGGCGCATTTCTGGATCAGCAGCTGATGATTATGGCAGGCTTCCCAATAGGGCGCCGTCTCGGGCGTCGGTACGGGGAAATGCTTGGCCGGTTGCTTGCTCATCAGCCCGGCTCCCGTCCCAGTATCAGCGTACAATGGCTGGACATGATGCCGCCCTGGGCATGCACCAGCGCTGTTTCGGCATCCTTCACCTGACGGTCGCCAGCGGCGTGGCGCAACTGCTGCACCGCCTCGGTCAGTGCAAACATCGACCCTGGATTTCCCGGGTGGCAGTGCGACAACAGCCCGCCGTGCGTGTTGGTGGGAAGCGAGCCGTCAAGGGCCAGGTTGCCCGCCTCGACAAAGGCTCCGGCCTCGCCCTTCTTGCAAAAACCCAGGTCTTCCAGTTCGATCAGCACCACCGGTGTGAAACAGTCATACAGCTCGGCAAAATCCATATCCTTTGGTCCCAGCCCGGCCATTTCAACGGCGCGTTTGCCTGACTCAGAGGCGGCTGATGTCGTCAGGCTGTGCGCCTGGCTGATATGCTCATGTCCATGACCTTCCCCCGCGCCCAGCAAATAGACCGGCGTCTGTTTCATATCCGCCGCCCGTTCCGCCGATGTCAGCACAACCGCGGCACCACCATCCGAGACCAGCGAACAATCCAGCAGGTGAAGCGGGTCGGCGATCATGCGTGATGCCAGAACGTCCTCTACGGTGATCGGCTCGCGCATTTGCGCCAACGGGTTTAGCTGGGCATGGTTGCGGCTGTTCACCGCCACCGCCGCCAACTGTTCGGGCGTTGTGCCATAAGCCTCCATATAGGCGCGGGCGATCAGCCCATAGAGGGCCGGTACTGTCGGGCCGTAAGGGCTTTCAAACTGGGGGTGGCCGGTTGACGACTGGGCGGTCATTGCCCGCTCTCGCGTCATGCCGCTGCGCAGGCTGTCAGCCATGCTGATAACCACCGTTTTGCATACGCCCGTGGCAATCGCAGAAGCCGCATGGTGCAGTACGGTGAAGGAGGTTCCGCCGCCGGCCCCGGCGCCCAGGCAATAGCGGGGAAAGATCTGCAGATATTCGGCGATCATTTCCGCATGATATAAATAGGGGTCGGCCATGGAGTTGCAGGTAACCAGGCCGTCGAGGTCTGTCTTTGCAAGCCCGGCATCATCCAGCGCGCGTCTAATGGCGTCGACACAAAGCCCTGTCGCGCCCATGTGTGGCACGATACCGACCTCTGTATCACCGATGCCGACGATAGCGACTTTTCCGCGCAGCGCGCCCAACATCGCCTCCCTTATTCTTTGTTGAAACGCGCCAGCGCCTGTCCCGGGATTACAATCTCATCAGCAGCGTTCAGTATATTGACCTTAATTTCGACCTCGCGGGTCTTCGCGTCGACCGACAGCACTTTTCCTTCTGATCGAAGCGCCTCACCAAGGCAGGAATATTTCCGGTTGGTATAGCTGATAGAAGTGAGTGAACCATCTTCACCAAGCCACTCCAGGACACATTGCGTCAGCCAGTCTCCCATCAGTGGCCCTGGAACCACAAGACCAGGATATCCTTCTTCTTCGGTGGCGTAGGGATAATCAAAGTGGATCTTGTGGGCATTCCACAGAGCGGCGTTGTATTGAAAAAGCTGAATCGTATCGGGTTCAAACATGCGCACCGGAAGTTTGTCACCTGGCCGAATTTTGTTAATTCTTGCCATAGCCGCTACCGCATGATCCGGGTCGTTTTCTCGGTCAGTACCGGGTCGCCGCCTTCGGTTTTTACTTCCGTATCAATCTCATAGAAGATCAGCGGCCCCTGTGCCCCTTCCTTCTCATACATTGCTGCCAGCACGCGCGTCGCGACCAATACATCGCCGGGGTGGATGGCGCGGTGGTAATCGATCTTCAGTCCCCCGGCCATGGCGCGCTCGAGGGGTAATTTTGGTACCAGCGTGTCGATCCATACCCCGTCCGGGGTCAACTGATCCCTTTCAACAACATCCCAGAACAGGGACAGATGGAACATCGGCGGTGCCTCGTCGCCGTCCAGATACTTACGCAGTCGCTGATCCGTGGCGATGGAATATTTGCGGATATCGCGGCGCGTCACCAACTCCGTCTTCGGCGGCGCCTCGCGCCCGATATGGGCCAGCAATTCCGGTGTAAGTAGCGCACTCATACTTGTTTCCCGGCATTTTCCCAATAGGGTTTCCTGAGATCGCGTTTCAGGATTTTCCCGGTGGGGGCTTTTGGCAGCGCGTCCACAAAATCAACGGACTTTGGCTTCTGGTATGAGGCCAGATGCTTCTTGGCTGTTTCTATAATCTCCTGCTCAGTGGCTGTCTGACCCGGCTTTAGCACGACTACCGCCTTGACTGCCTCGCCCCACTCATCGTCGGGCACGCCTATCACCGCCACCTCCAGAACAGCCTCATGTTGTGAGATTGCGCTCTCGACCTGGGTGGAATAAATATTTTCGCCACCCGAGATAATCATGTCTTTCGCCCGATCAACGATGAAAATGTAGCCGTCCTCGTCCCAGGTGGCGATGTCGCCGGTCATCATCCAGCCGTCACGCATGATCTGCGCGGTCAGTTCCGGCTTGCGCCAGTAGCCAAGCATATTGGCCTCCGAGCGGACCGCTATTTCGCCGGATGTCTTGCCACCGCGGGGGACGATATTGCCGTCGTCATCCAGCAGCCGAACCGACGTGACAAAGCCCTCGCGGCCGCATGATGACAGCCGCTCCGCGTGAATGCCCGCAACCGCGTCGCGGTGGTCTTCCTGCGACAGGAATGTCATGGTCATCCCCTCAGTCTGACCGTAGCCCTGGATCAGCGTACAGGGAAAAGACTCCAGCGCCGCTTTCACCACTGTTGCCGGCATCGGCCCGCCACCATACTGAATATTGCGCAGGGAACTGAGGTCGTAAGACGAGAAATTCTCTAGTGCCATCATCCAGTTGAGCATGGTTGTGATGCCCAGAAAGGCCGACACGCGCTCTTCCTGAATCACTTCAAGAGCCAGCTTGGCCTCGAAATTGATCAGCACGACCGGGCAGCCGTGCGCCATGTAATTCATCGCCAGGGCCACCGGGATATGAAACATCTGCCCGGTCAGCATATAAACGTCTGAAGGAACGATGCGCTCTGCCACGGTCTGGTTCAGCATGCCCATGTACAGGGTGTTGTGGGAATGCAGCGCCCCTTTTGACTCGCCGGTAGTCCCGCCCGTATACAAAATGAGCATTGGATCGTCGCCGCCCACATCGGCGGCCAGCGCAAGCTCCGCGTCCGATGCGGCGGCCAGCAAATCCTCGTAGGAGCCGTCCGAGCCGTCACCGTATTCCAGCCAGTTGCTGATATCGAGCCGCCCTTGAACCGCATCGCGCTGTTCCCGGAATTCGGTGGTAGTAACCACCACCGAGGGTTCGCCATCGGCCAATATCCGCGTTATTTCTTCTACGCCCAGGCGCCAGTTGAGCGGCTGCACCACCAACCCAATCAGGCCACAGGCATAAAAAAGTTCGAAATATTCGATACTGTTCTTGGCAAGTATTGCCACACGGTCACCGCGCTCAAGGCCGAGCCCAGCAAGCAGGCCGCTGGCAAGCCGGTTAACGCGGCTTTCCAGTTCGCCAAAAGTGATGCGCCGTTGATTCGGTATATCGACGACTGCCGTGCGTCCCGGATCCAGAGCAGCATATTTGGCGGGTATAAGTCCGAGATTCATGTGCGTTGTCCCTCTACCCGAATGGCAAGTCGAGGCTTATGTCGCGATCAGCGATGAGCCACTCGCCGCCCACCTTGATCACTTTATCGCGGTAACCGCCGGTGGTGATCAGCCTGCTCGCATCGTTTTCGGTGGCGATCAGTGTCAGGTTAGAGATAACCGTGGCGGCGGCGTCATCTTCCACATCAAAGAAAATATTGGATATCAGATGACGCCGTCTGTCGGTCTGCGCCGCTATGGAGTCCGCCATCAGCTTCATAATGGCCTCGCGCCCCTCAAATGGCCCGAGATCATCTTGACCTGCGATGCGCACTTTCATGCTCGCCTCGGGAGCGAAACAACTCTCGATGATGTCGAGATTATGCTCGTCCAAGCCGTACGCGGCGCGGCTCAATAGCTCATATATCGCCAGTTTATCCGATGTTTCCATAATCTGATTCTCCCCTATGTACAGCCAACTTGTCGGGCGGGCCTTTCCAAGTCAACGATTTCACTCATCCTCGCTTAAGCCGGCGATCCTTAACATCGTTGTGTGGAAGAGGCGTCTCGCCTCGCCCAGATCAAAGCCTTTGTCGAAATATACAGCGGTGCGCAGGCCTATCAGGGTCGCGTATGCGACCTCGGCAGAGTCCGTGGCGCTGGCGAGAAATCTACGTGGGGTCTGCTTGAGCAATTCCGTGAGATAGGCTTTGCATTTTGCGTCCAACTCGGACTTCTCGCGCCGCAGCACCTTATCATTGACGGCCACACCGAAGCATTCGAGCATAAGGCCGATTTCGGATTTCGTTATTCCCGCGCCAGCAAAAAAGAGCTTCGCCAAAAGATCAATCTGGCGCCGCGGATTCTCGCCTCGCATTTTGTCCAGGCGGCGTAGAATCTGGTCTGCGACATTCTGGAAGTGCTGCTGGAGTATCGCGTCCTTGCCATCAAAATAATAAAGCAGATGGCTGGGGTACATTCCGGCGACTTCAGCCACGTCCGCGAGTGTTGTCTTTGCATAACCCACCTTGATCATGCAGTCGTGAAGCGCCCACAGGATATCTTTCCGGCGTTGGTCTCCGCGCTCCTGTACTGGTTTTCTCTGGGCTTTCACTCGATTTTTCTCTCGAACTACGATGGGCGTCTCTGTTGAAGAACCAGGTCTCTAGAGCTTGCTGGAT
>JACZSK010000023.1 GCA_022574255.1 Pseudomonadota bacterium | reverse complement strand
CGGGCAGAGGAACTTCGGGCGGTCGGATGAGTCCGAAAAGGCGGTTTTTATCCTTTTATTTCAACGCTATAACGCAGCCGGTTTGGCGCTTGACAGCATCTGGGGCTGCCCCTATGTTGCAGGCGCTTTCGCGCCGGATTTACCTGGCCGGGAGCGTGCTGAGATTAGCTGCCTTGTCACCCATTAATGCGCCTTCAGGGGCAAAAAACCTTTCGGGGCTGCGGAGCATTCAAGGGCGATTATGGAAGACAAACCGGGGCAATCACCGCTTGATAAGCTTGAGAGCAGGCTGGAGCGGATCCGGGAGGCGCAGGAGAAGAAGAAGCCGCGATATACCGGGTCTGGCAAGGCGATGGGGCTGGCTTTCCGGATTATCGCAGAGCTTGTGATCGGCATCCTGGTGGGCACCGCCATGGGCTGGTTTCTGGATGACTGGCTTGGCACCGCGCCATGGTTCATGATCGTCTTCTTCATTCTTGGATTTGTGGCGGGGTTGATAAATGTTTATCGCGCCGCCGGACAGATGACGACCGAGGCGGGCGAGACGAACGCTGAAAACGGACGAAAGTGAGAAATGGCGTCACCGCTGGAACATAGTCCCTTAGCGCAGTTCGAGGTTTATCAGATAATCCCGCTTGAGTTCGCCGGGGTTGACTGGTCGATCACCAACTCCGGCCTGTGGATGCTGGTGATTGTAGCGCTGATCTGGCTGTTCGTGTCCGGCGGCATGAGCCGCGCCCACATCGTGCCCGGCCGCTGGCAGTCGATGGTTGAAATGGTCTACGAATTTATCAGCAATATGCTGCACGAAGCTGCCGGCCCCGAGGCCAGGCGCTTTTTCCCCTTCATATTCTCGCTGTTCATGTTCATTCTGTTCGCCAACCTGCTGGGCATGGTTCCCGGCACCTTTACGGTGACCAGCCATATCATCGTGACCTTTGGGCTGGCGGGCTTCGTGTTTCTCGGCGTTACCGTGCTGGGCGTCGTCAATCACGGCTTTGGCTTTCTCAGGCTTTTCGTGCCGTCTGGCGTGCCCATTGCGTTGCTGCCTTTGCTGGTGGTGATTGAACTGATTTCATACCTGACGCGGCCGATCAGCCTGTCGGTGCGCCTGTTCGCCAATATGATGGCGGGCCACACCATGATGAAGGTGATCGCCGGCTTTGTTGTGCCACTTGGCCTGATAGGAGGCTGGGCGCCGCTTTTATTCGTGGTCGCCCTGACCGGGCTGGAGATGCTGATCGCCGTATTGCAGGCCTACGTATTCGCGATGCTGTCGTGCATTTACCTGAACGACGCTTATCATATCGAGCATTGAGCTCGGTTAGACACACCCAACCGAAGAGGACAGATAACATGGAAGCAGATGCAGCAAAATTGATCGGAGCGGGTCTTGCCTGTTTCGCGCTGGCCGGCGCCGGCATTGGCATCGGTAACATTTTCGGCAGCTTTCTCAGTGCCGCCATTCGCAACCCGTCGGCAGCCGACGGCCAGTGGGGCCGTGCACTGCTGGGCTTTGCGCTGGCCGAAGCAACCGGCCTGTTCGGCCTGGTGGTCGCCTTTATCATACTGTTCGTATTCTAGGGTCTGGACTCAATTACCGGTGAGGGCTGTGCCCCCCCTTTTTGAGGGCTAAGGCCCGGGGCCAAAATTGACCGGAACAAGGAGAAAGCGGTGAAGAATAGCAAACTATCTGAGGCGATTTTGACGCTGTTCCGGTCGATTTGGGCGCGGTCCAGACTGGATTGGCCCGAAAGGCCCGGAGAATGCGTCAAAAATCCTCGCCGATGCGCTGCATCGACTGCGGGTTTCTTCTGTTTTCCGGGTCTTTCGGAGCCAACACAGCTCCACCCGGTAATTGGGTTCAGACCCTAGGCTAACCACAGACAGGCGGCGGTACAGAGATGCCTCAACTCGACCCAGCGGTTTTTTCGCCCCAGCTCGTCTGGCTGGCGATTTCCTTTGCCATCCTTTACCTGGTGATGGCGCGTTCGGCATTGCCGAAAATCGCCAATATTCTGGGCGAGCGCGAAAACAGGATTGCCGATGACCTGCGTGTTTCAGAAGAGCTGAAAGACCAGTCGAAAGAGCTGGAAGCCAAGCATGACAAGGCCCATGCCGAAGCAAAGGCCGAGGCCAACAGCATCCTGAGCGCCGCACGGACCCAGATGCAGGCGGCAATTGACGCCAAGCGGAACAAGGCCGAGGGCAAGCTTTCAGACGAAGTCCATGCGGCGGAAGCGAAGATTGCCGAGGCCAAGGCCGAGGCGATGGATGATCTGGAAGACATGGCGGTGGAGGCCTGCGGCGCCATCGTCGAGCGCCTGACCGGCAAGAGCATAGGCGCCAGCGGACTGCGCGATGCTGTGAAAGGCGAAATCCGCGTCGCAATGGGCGGAAAGGGCGCCTGATGGAATATATCGCTCATACATTCGAGAACCCTGCTTTCTGGGTCGGCGTCGCATTCTTCATTTTCGTCGGCATCATCATATATGTGAAAGTCCCGGCCAGTATCGGCGCAAGCCTCGACGAGCGGGCGGCGAAAATCAGCGCCCAGCTGGACGAGGCCCGCACGCTGCGCGAGGAAGCCCAGGCCCTGCTCGCCCAGTATCAGCGCAAACAGCGCGATGCGGCCAAGGACGCCGAGGAGATGGTTGCCCAAGCCAAGGAGGAATCCGAGCTCTTCGCCCTTGAGGCAGGAAAGAATCTCGAAGATATTCTGGAGAGACGCAGCCGCGCCGCCACCGAAAAGATCGCCCAGGCCGAAGCGCAGGCGGTCAAGGAGGTTCGTGCCGCCGCGGTCAGCGTCGCCATCGGTGCTGCGGAAAAGGTTGTGCGCGAGCATCTTGGCGGCAAGGAACTGGACGGCCTGCTGGATGACGCGATCAAGGAGCTGGACAAGCGTCTGCACTGATCTGCCGGGAAATCCGGATTGGAAAAGAGGCCGCCGGGAAACCTGCCAGAAACCGCATGGTCTTTTTTTATGGCTCCACAGAGGAATTGGGGACCCAGCGCAGGATTGGCTTGCGCGCCGCGGCGGTTTCATCCAGCCGGCGCAAGGGCGCCAGATGGGGGGCGCCTGCGAACCGCGCGGTGTCACCGGCCTTGGCCGCTTCCGCCAACGAGCGCAGCGCAAAAATAAATTCATCAAGGCTCGCCTTGCTCTCGGTCTCGGTCGGTTCGATCAGCATGGCGCCATGAACGACCAGCGGAAAATACATGGTCATGGGGTGGAAGCCCTCGTCGATCATCGCCTTGGCAAAATCCAGCGTCTCGACCCCGGTGCCCTTGAGGAAACTGTCATCGAATAACGCCTCGTGCATGCAGGGGCCGTCATAAGACAGCGACATCACATCTTTCAGCCCAGCCAGCACGTAGTTGGCATTGAGGACGGCGTCTTCGGCCACTTGCCTGAGGCCATCGGCGCCGTGGCTGTACATGTAGGCCAGCGCGCGCAGGAACATGCCCATCTGGCCATGGAAGGCGGTCATGCGCCCAAAGGATCGATCGCCGTCGCCCGGGTGCTCGCGGAGCCGCAAACCCTCGCCGTCGCTGACCACTTCCGGCAAGGGAATGAAGGGCGCCAGGGCCTCGGAGAAGACCACCGGACCAGAACCCGGCCCGCCGCCGCCATGGGGCGTGGAGAAGGTTTTATGCAGGTTCAGATGCATGGCATCAACGCCAAGATCGCCGGGCCTGACACGCCCGACAATGGCGTTGAAATTGGCGCCATCACAATAGAAGAACGCGCCGGCGGCGTGAACGGCTTCAGCGATTTCAATGACCTGGTCTTCGAACAGACCGCAGGTGTTTGGATTGGTCAGCATCAGCGCCGCGACATTGTCGTCCAGCGCCTCCTTCAGCAAATCCAGGTCAACCCGGCCGCGGGCGTTGGCGGGGATGGATTTGACACCGTAACCACAAAGCGCAGCGGTCGCCGGATTGGTGCCGTGGGCGGATTCCGGGACCAGCACGAGGCTGCGCGCATCCCCCCGGGCCTCCAGCGCCGTGCGGATGGCCATGAGCCCGCATAGCTCGCCATGGGCGCCTGCCTTGGGCGAAAGGGCGATGGCCGGCATGCCGGTGAGTGTTTTCAGCCAATGTGCCAGCTCGTCCATCACCTTCAATGACCCTTGCACGGTCGAGATCGGCTGTAGCGGATGCACATCAGACAGCCCCGGGATGCGGGCGATCTTTTCGTTGAGCCGGGGGTTGTGCTTCATGGTGCAGGAGCCCAGCGGGTAAAGCCCGCTGTCGATGGCGTAATTCTTGCGGCTGAGGCGGGTGTAATGGCGTATCACCTCCGGCTCACTCAGGCCCGGCAGGCCACCACCCGCCAAGCCAGAGGGTTGCTGGCGCGCGAGGCCCCCCAGCGCCGGGGTGAAATCTCCAGGGGCCGGCAAATCAACGCCGGTTTTGGCATTATCGCCAATCTCGAAAATCAGCGGCTCCACATGATCGAGGCCGCTGTGGCCGGTGAAGGTCTCGGGCGCTTCACCCGCGGCGATGCCCCCGGTACCGCTTTTTCTGCCCTGACGATTCATCATGCCAGTGCCTCCGCCAGCGCTGCCGCGAGAGCCGCGATATCGGCTTCGCTGGTCATTTCCGTGGCCGCCATGACCAAAAGATTTTCGAGCGCCGGGTCGCCGGGATAAAGGCGGCTGGCGGGAACCCCGGCGATAATTCCTTGCCCGGCCAGGGTCTCGCCAACCGGAGCCGCGGGTGCCCGCAGTTCCAGCGTGATCTCGTTGAAGAAGGCCTCACCCAGAACAGACACACCGGAAACCCGCGCCAGAGCAGCTTTCAGCTCCACGGCGCGCTGGTGATTGAGCATGGCCAGTTGCCTGAGGCCCGTCTCGCCGAGAAGGCTCATATGAATGGTGAAGGCCAGGGCGCAGAGCCCCGAATTGGTGCAGATGTTGCTGGTCGCTTTTTCCCGGCGAATATGCTGTTCGCGGGTTGATAAGGTTAGCACATAGCCGCGCCTTCCTTCAGCATCCTCCGTCTGGCCGCACAGCCGCCCCGGCATCTGGCGCAAAAATTTCTGCCGGGTGGCGAAAAGCCCGAGATAAGGACCACCGAAATTCATGCCGTTGCCGATCGACTGGCCCTCGCAGACAACGATATCGGCGCCCATTTCGCCGGGCGGCATCACTGCGCCCAGGGACACGACCTCTGTGACCACAACAACCAGCAGGGCGCCTGCCGCGTGGGCTGCTTCCGCAAGGCCAGATAAATCCTGCAAATGGCCGAAAAAATCGGGGTTCTGGACAACGACGCATGAGGTATCGTTATCGAGGGCATCCATGAGCGCCGCAAGGTCTGCGCCAGGCTCACCGGGCGAGACCGGCAGCATCTCCAGTTCGTCCGCGGTAAATTGCGTGATTGTCTCCGCCACTTCCCGGTATTGCGGATGCAGGTTGCCGGACAGCACAGCCTTGTTACGCCGGGTCACCCGCCGCGCCATCAATATGGCCTCGGCGCAGCCGGTGGACCCGTCATAGAGGGAAGCGTTCGCCACCTCCATTGCGGTGAGTTGGGCGACCTGGGTCTGGAACTCAAACAGGCATTGCAGGGTGCCCTGGCTTATCTCGGGCTGATACGGGGTGTAGGCGGTGAGAAATTCACCGCGCTGGATCAGATGGTCGACGGTTGCCGGAATATGGTGGCGATAAGCCCCGGCACCGGCAAAAAATGGTCCATCCCCGGCGCAGTGATTGGCCCGCGCCATTTCAGCAAAGCGCCTTTCGACTTCCTGCTCGCCCATATGCAGCGGCAGATCGAGAAGTTTGTCCAACCGCGCGGCTTCCGGCACGTCGGCAAACAGCTCATCGATAGACGACACACCAACGCTCCGCAGCATCTTCTGGCGGTCGGAATTTTCCAGCGGCAAATAACGCAACGGCTTTTCCCTATTTCAGGCCGGCGACGAAGCTGGCATAGGCGTCTTCGTCCATCAATTCATCGATCTCGCCGGCATCACTGAGCCTGATCCTGAACAGCCAGCCATCGTCCAGCGGCGATTGGTTGATCTTGTCGGGCTGGTCTTCCAGAGCGGCGTTTACCCCGGTAATTTCACCCGATACCGGAGCGTAAATTTCACTGGCGGCCTTCACCGATTCCACCACCGCGACCTCGTCGCCTTTTGCAAAGCTGGCGCCGACTTCGGGCAATTCGACGAACACCACATCGCCCAGGGCGTTCTGGGCGTAATCCGTAATCCCCACCGTTGCCGTGTCGCCGTCGAGCGATACCCATTCATGGTCTTCGCTGATTTTGATCCCGCTCATATTCCGTCTCCCGGGTTCAACTGCTTTTCGGTTTTCTGTAATACCGCTGCTCGACAAAGGGCATGGGTGCGACCCGGCCCGGCAATATCCTGCCGCGCACCGTCAGGCCAATTTCAGTGCCCTCGCCGGCGAATTCCGTTTTGACATATCCCATGGCCACGGGGCGCCCCAGGCTGGGACCAAAGCCGCCGCTGGTGATGGTGCCAATCACACTGCCGCCCTCGTCGAGTATGTCGGCGCCGTGGCGCACCGGAGCGCGGCCATCGGGAAGAATACCGACGCGCTTACGCGCCGGTCCGTCAGCCAGTTCCCGCAGGATACGTTCGGCGCCCGGGAAGTCCCCGGCCTCCCGCCGCGCCTTGGGAATGGCCCAAAGCAGCCCCGCCTCGACCGGCGATGTGGTGACATCGATATCGCTGCCATACAGACAGAGCCCGGCTTCTAGGCGCAGCGAGTCGCGCGCACCCAGGCCAATGGGCTCGACATCATCGCTGGCGGCCAGTTGTTCGGCGAACGCCTCGGCCTTGTCCCCGGGCAGGGAAATTTCATAGCCGTCTTCGCCGGTATAGCCCGACCGGCTGATATGGCAGGAGACGCCATCGATTTCAACGCTGGCGCTGGTCATGAAGCCCATGTCCATGACTTCGGGTGCCATCGCCCCCAGAACCGCCGATGCGCGCGGGCCCTGCAGCGCCAGAAGAGCACGGTCGTCCAGCCGCTCCAGGCTGGCGATGCCGGCCAGAGACTGCTCGATATGCGCCAAGTCAGCGTCCTTGCAGGCGGCGTTGACCACCAGATAAAGGGTGTTTTCCTGCTGTTCGTAGCGGGTAACCATCAGATCATCAAGAATGCCGCCATCACTGTTCAGCAGCATGGTGTAGCGCAAGCCGCCCGGCTTCAGTCCCGCGATATTGCCGGGCACCAGCGCCTCAAACGCCTTGGCTACGTCAGTACCGCCACTGCCGCGCAAAAGCACCTGGCCCATGTGTGAGACATCAAACAGGCCGGCTTTTTCGCGCGTGAACAGATGCTCCTTCAGGACCCCCAAAGGATATTGAACCGGCATATCATAGCCGGCAAAAGGCACCATTTTGGCGCCATGGGCCACATGAAATTCATGGAGTGGCGTTCTGTTCAGCGGGTCGGACATAACTCGGTTCCACGGCAACGCTCAGTACCGGCGGGTATCGCCGGTCCTGACCAATTGCCCCCTCTGTCGTGGAACCTGAGAGAATTGACCCCGGCATATCCCTGCCAGGGCTTACCCCTTCGGTGAGGCCTTAAACACGAGGCCTGCTTTCCAGAGCATCTTCCTTAGCGGTCCTTTTGCCTGAGAGTTTCCGGGGCGGTTGCTCCTTCGGCGCCACTGCAATAGATCGTTTGCAGCGATCTCTCCCGCTAAGGGAAGCAGGGAAATCCCTGCCCGATGACCGCCGGTCAAAGCGGATGAGCCGTGATAGCTGGCGAGGGGTATCCCTGTCAACCGCCAGAACCGGGCCGGAGCGGTGTCTGGGCGGGAAAAGGGCTGGCGATCAGCGCAAGGCGTTATAAATCACTTCGTCCGGTGTAAGCTGGAAGCCGATCAGCAGCTCGTAATCGTAGCGTCTTGCGGGGTCGGAACTCTCAAAGCGCTGGATAACCGTTTCCCTGACCGCGGCGCGGTCTGAACCGGCTTTGAAACGAATCGTGGTTTCATATATTTTCTTCACGGTAATCAGGTGGTTGTCGCGCATCAGGATGAGAAAATAGGGCAAAATGGCGCTGTCTTCGCTCATTGCAGACCCGCGCCGGGCAACGATGGCAAACGTCACCTCCATATCGATTTCGTCGCCCTGGGTGCAGTCCACGACGACTCCCGTGATCGTCGCGTTAAACGCCACATCCTCTGTATTCCTGCCGGCACCATTGAAACGCGTGAAACTGCCCAGGTTCGAGACCACGGAAACTGCGGGACAATTAGACTCTGTAACCTGAAACGGGTTTTTCTGGCAGGACGCCGTGGTAAACGCCAGCAACAGGAGCGCGGCATTCCGCACCGCGCGGCCGCTCAAATACCGCGATTTCGACTTAAGCTGAAAATTCATGATTCTCACAGGCGGTTATGGCTGCCGTCACAGAGCGGCGCCTTCTTTGTCTGCTTGCAGCCACAGAAAAATATGTTCTTTGATTCAGTCGCCTTGAACTCAATCGGTTCAAACTCCGTTCCCTTGTGGCTGCCATCGCAATAGGGCTGCTTGGCGGAGCGTCCGCAGGCACACCACCAATATGTTTTACCCGCCTCCACCTTTTCAATGCAGGGTGTTTCCTGGGCAACTTTCGCACCGTCCATGGTCAAACTCCGGTAAATCAGCGACCCGCATTGAATCGCGGCTGCATAATAGGCAAGGCGCGTGCCATGCACAAGCGCCAGTCAACAGCGCCCACCGCCCTGTGGGGGCCGCCGGCTGAGAATGGATTTGCCCACCACGGGACGCCCGTCTATATAATGCGGGAGGGGCAGAAAAGGAATCGGCCATGGCCAAACCATCGCTGAAAATCATCATCGCGAATCCGCGTGGATTTTGCGCCGGCGTCCAGCGTGCCATCGAGATTGTCGAGGTGGCGCTGGAGAAATTCGGCCGTCCGGTCTATGTCCGCCACGAAATCGTCCATAACCGCTTTGTGGTGGAGGGGTTGGAGGCCAAGGGCGCGGTTTTTGTCGATGACCTGGACGAAGTTCCTGAAAATATTCCGGTGGTTTTCTCCGCCCATGGCGTGCCGAAGTCGATTCCGGCGGAGGCGGAGCGGCGCAACATGTTTTATGTGGACGCCACATGCCCGCTGGTGAACAAGGTTCACCGCGAAGCCGAGCGGCACCACAAGATGGGCAGGCATATCATCATGATTGGCCATCAGGGGCACCCCGAGGTGATCGGCACCCTGGGCCAGTTACCGGAGGGTTCCATAACCCTGGTAGAATCGGCAATTGACGTTGCCAGCCTGGACTTTGATGAAAATCAGCCGCTGGCCTTCATTACCCAGACCACGCTTTCGGTTGATGACACTTCGGAAATCGTCACCGCCCTGAAGCAGAAATTTCCACAAGTCAGCGGACCCAAAAAAGAGGATATCTGTTACGCCACGACCAATCGCCAGGAAGCGGTCAAGGCCATCGCCAGGCGCTGCGATAGAATGCTGGTGATCGGTGCGCCGAATTCATCCAATTCCCTGCGTCTGGTGGAGGTATCGGAACGCAACGGCTGTCCCGGCAGATTACTGCAAAGAGCGACCGAAGTAGACTGGGAGTGGCTGGAGGGTGCGGAAACGGTTGGCATTACCGCCGGGGCGTCAGCCCCCGAAGTTCTTGTCGAGGAACTGTTGGAGGCCTTGCGGGATCGTTACGACATAACCATGGAATATGTCACCACGAGCGAGGAAAATGTAAAATTCAAACTTCCTCTCTCGCTGTTGAAAGAGGCGGGCTAGGGCGCTCGCAACCGCCAGTCTGGACCAAACGATTATATGTCAAAACAAGCAGCAGATAAGGTCGAGATTTACACCGACGGCGCCTGTTCGGGCAACCCCGGGCCGGGCGGCTGGGGAGCCTTGCTGCTGTTTAACGGCACCGAGAAGGAATTATCGGGCGGCGAATTCGAGACCACCAATAATCGTATGGAAATGATGGCCGCCATTGAGGCGCTGAACGCACTGAAACGTCCTTGCAAGGTGCGCCTGACCACCGACAGCAGCTACCTGAAAGATGGCATCACAACCTGGATCCACAATTGGCGGCGCAACGGCTGGAAGACAGCCTCGAAAAAACCGGTCAAGAATGTCGACCTGTGGCGCACCCTTGAAGACGCGATGCAACGCCATGATGTGGAGTGGGCCTGGGTCAAGGGACATGCCGGGCATCCGGAAAACGAGCGCGCCGACGAACTGGCGCGCCAGGGCATGACAATTTATAAGGGCGATTTTTAAGGGCGATTTTTAAGCCCTAATCCTCGCCGCCGCCTCCGTCGGGCTCGACCTTCAGAATTGTGCCTTCCACCGCGATGACTTTAACGCGGCTGCCGGCATCGGCATCCGGACCCTCCGCGGCCCACACGCCGTCGCCCACTTTTACCCGGCCGCTGCCGCCGCTTATGGCATCGGCGACCACATAGGTTCGCCCGATATGCCGCTCGCCGCGCCGGTTCAGTGTTTCGTCTTCGCTTTCAACCGGATGGCGGGCGACAAGGCGTTTTCCGAGGTAAACAGAGACAAAGGACAGGACCGCGAAAAGGACGAACTGCATCTCCCATGAGATTTCGGGGAAAACCAGGCGAACGATACCCACAACAACCGCCGCCACCGCCAGCCAGACAAACACCACACCCGTTACCACCAGCTCCAGCCCAAGCAACACAACGGCGATCAGGAACCAGGCCCATTGGTTGGCCCAAAATTCGACCAGAATGTCAGCCATTACTGGCCCCCGTCATGGCTGTCGGGAACGCCGGGCCGGCCCGTTCCGGGGCTCGATGTGCGCTGCTTGTCGCGACCGCCTGGCGCAATATCCCGCAGCAATTCAGAAATTCCGCCGATAGCGCCGATAACGCTGGACGCCTCGAGCGGCATGAATACCAGTTTCTCATTCGGCGAATTGGCGAACTGGCCCATCATGTCCACATACCTCTGGGCAATAAAGTAATTGATGGCCTGCTTGCCGTCCTTGGCGATAGCTTTGGAAACCATTTCGGTGGCCTTGGCTTCGGCCTCAGCCTCGCGTTCGCGCGCCTCGGCATCGCGGAAGGCGGCCTCGCGGCGGCCTTCGGCCTCCAGAATAATGGCTTTCTTCTGGCCTTCGGCCTTCAGGATTTCCGCCTGACGGTATCCTTCGGCATCCAGAATGTTGGCGCGTTTTTCACGCTCGGCCTTCATTTGGCGGGCCATGGCGCTGACAATATCCTGCGGCGGCTCAATGTCTTTCACTTCCACCCGGGTGATCTTGATGCCCCAGGGATTGGTGGCTTCATCAATCACGGACAACAGCCGCGCGTTAATCGAATCGCGCTCGGAAAGCAATTCATCCATATCCATCGAGCCCATCACGGTCCTCAAGTTGGTCGTGGTCAGGTTCAGGATGGCGAGGATCATGTTGTTGACCTCGTAGGCCGCCTTGGCCGCATCCAGCACCTGAAAAAAGACCACGCCGTCGACGCGGACCATGGCATTGTCCTTGGTGATCACCTCTTGCGAGGGGATATCCAGGACCTGCTCTTTCAGGTTCACCCTGGCGCCGACGACCTGGAATATCGGCCAAACCATGTGAAAGCCCGGCTTGAGAATCCGCGTGAATCTGCCGAAATGCTCGACGGTATATTCGTAACCCTGGCGCACAATCTTGATTGCCAGAAAAAGGTACAAAATAGCAAACAAGACCAGCCCTACGGCCAGCCAAGATCCAATATCAGCCATGAGTTACCCCTCTGTAATTGAAATTATAGCAACCAATAGTTGGGCCGGATTCGTCCGATTTCAAGCGAAACCCAACGCTTCCCAACCAAAGAAACCGGCAGCGCGCCACAATTAATCATTCAGGAACAAGTGCTTAAAGCTGGGTCAGCACATGCTCGGCGCTGGACACATCGAAGGCACCGGGCGCCTCAACATTGAGGATAGTGACGATGCCACCTTCCGCTATGAGAGCAAATCTCTGTCCCCGGGTTCCCATTCCAAAGGCGGAAGCATCCATCGACAGACCCAGGGCTGCCGAAAATTCCCCATTGCCATCGGCCAGCATCATCACCTTGTCCCCGGCATCATGGGCCTTGCCCCAGGCATCCATGACAAAAACATCGTTGACCGCGATACAGACGACGACGTCCGCGCCCTTGGCCAATATTTCGTCAGCCTGAGTGACGAATCCGGGCAGGTGCTGTGCCGAGCATGTTGGCGTAAAGGCGCCGGGAACAGAAAACAAAACCACGCGCTTGTCGGCAAATAATTCGTCGGTTGATACCGGCTCGGGGCCAGCCTCACCCATTCGCATCAGAGTCGCGGACGGAATTTTGTCGCCTACACCAATAGTCATTTCCTGCTCCCTGTTTGCCTCTACTGACAGAAGATAGCGGAATCAGGACGAAAGGCAACGCCGAGTACGGTTATGGGGAAACCAGAGTGAAGGTCGTTTCGATGGCTCTGCCCATGCCGTCGGTCAGGGTCAGCGTAAGAGTCCGCCCGCGCAGGTCCAGATCGCCGCTGTAGTCGCCCGCGGAAAATGTCAGCTGCGCCCTGGTGCCGTCGCCAGTCAAAGCACGGCGCGGCGCGTCAAACATCACTCCCTGCCCGGCCTCGACGAAAACATCCGCGGCGCTCATCAATTCCGGGCCCTCAACGTCGATGGTCAGTCGCTGGTTGCCCGGTGGACCAAAAACCCTGGCGCCCCGCACCACCAGACCATTGGCGCTTATCGAGGGTGACCGGGGAACACGCAGCAGTGCGGCGTGAATATCGTCGGCCGAGGAACTTTTAATTTCCGCAGCCACCGCAACCGGCAGATCCAGTGCGTATGCCGCCTGCATGGGCACGCAGATATCCTTGCAGATCAGGAAGTCGACAGTCGCCTTGACGCTGATCGGCGCGCCGGGGATTGCGGGCGCTATGCGGATGGGCAGCAGAAGCCGCCCCGCATATCCCAGATTCTGGACGTCGAACAGCTCGAATCGCTGCGGCAACGGAAACAGCGGTTCGGCGGATGCCAGATTGACCGACCCCTCCCAGCCGAAAACCGGCGGCTTGCCGGCCTCTCCGGGCGAACGCCAATAGGTTTTCCATCCCGGTGGCATAATCACTTCCCAAGCCAGGAAAACCGTAACCGGCCCCTCGGGCGGCAAATTCACATAATCGGCAACCAGCCGGCTGCGCGCGAACTCAGCGACCACCCAGTCGCCCTCCTGTTGCGCAGACGCGGGAACCGCCAGACCCACGATGAGAGCCGCCAAGCCAGCCTGAACTGCTGCGATGAAGCCACGGGAATAAGTCATGGCGGCATTATAACCCGTAATCCGCCCGGACGGGACCAGTCTTGAGCCCATCGCCGGTAAAAGTTCCGTTACCGCGTTGGTGGGTCCGGCGCCCAATTCCCGGGCCTCTTGCCACAGCCGGCAAAAAGGCCCATCTTTTGCTTATTAATTGCTCGACAAGGTGCAAATTGACCAATTCCGGATTTCTCGAAGGTAAGCTCTTGCTGGCGATGCCCGGCATGGGCGATCCCCGTTTTGACCGCAGCGTTATTTATCTCTGCTCGCACAGCAGCGAAGGCGCCATGGGTCTGGTGATCAACAGGCCCATCGACGATTTGAGCTTCGAGCAATTGCTCGACCAGTTGGGCATCGACACGACGGGACCGGTGGCGAAAATTCCCATCCACGCGGGAGGCCCGGTCGAAACAGGCCGGGGCTTCGTATTGCACTCGGCGGATTATGTTCAGGATTCGACCCTGATTGTCAGTGAAACCGTTGCCCTCACCGCCACCGTCGATATTCTGCGCGCCATGGCCGAGGGGCGGGGACCTGCCCACCAATTGCTGGCGCTGGGCTATGCCGGTTGGGGTACCGGGCAACTGGAGCATGAAATGCGGGCCAACGCCTGGCTGAACGCGCCACCGGACGAAGAGGTGATGTTCAATACCCAGATAGAGGACAAATGGCCGCGCGCCATGGCCATGCTGGGGATCGACCTTTCGATGCTATCCACCGAGGCTGGCCACGCCTGAATTCCTCAGCGAAACATTGCCTCGACCTTCGATAATTCCGGCAGGGAATGGACCGGGCCGACCGCAGCCATAGCCAGCTTGCCTCCGAGAATGCGCTGGGTAACCCGCTCTACCGCGGCAGCGTCTATGGCATCGACTTTTTCGATCAGCTCGGCGGTGGGAATTGGCCGGCCAAAAATCAGCATCTGCCGGCTAAGCTGCTCGATCCGCGATGTGGTGCTTTCCAGTGACATCAGAAGCCCGGCTTTCAAACGGGCGCGGGCGCGGGCTACCTCTGCTTCATCGACGCTTTCGGCCAGCCCTTTCATCTGGTCCGCCACCACTGGCAGCAGTTTACCGGCCAGCTCGGGGCTGGTGCCGGCGTATATGCCGAACAGGCCCGTATCATCATGCGAGGCCGAAAAGGAATATACCGAATAAGCCAGGCCGCGTTCTTCGCGCACCTCCTGGAAAAGGCGCGACGACATACCGCCGCCGCAAATCGTGCTGAAGACCTGCAGGGCGTAATAGTCAGGATCGTCATAGGAAAGGCCCGGGAAACCCAGTGTAATATGGAGCTGTTCCAGGTCGCGCGCCATCCGGCTTTCACCGCCGCCGTAACTTGCCGCCTCGAAACTGTAGTTGCATTCCTTCTCAAAAGAAGCAAAAGCATCCGCCGTCATGTCCACCAGCGCATCGTGGGATATATTCCCGGCAGCCGCCAGTATGGTGCCGTCGCCGCGATAATGATCGCGCATATAGTGGCTCACAATGTCCCTGTCGAAATTTCTCACCCGCTCCGCGGTGCCCAGGATCGACCGGCCAAGAGGCTGATCGGGAAAGGCGGTAGCCTGCAGCATGTCAAAGACAATATCGTCAGGCGTGTCATTTGCCTGGCCGATTTCCTGGAGGATCACGTCTTTTTCCCTCTGAAGATCGGTAACGTCGAACAACGAGTTCTGAAGAATATCGGCCAGGATATCGACCGAAAGGCCAACGTCCTGTTTCATGACGCGGGTATAATATGTGGTGTGATCGCGGGTGGTATAGGCGTTCAGATGCCCGCCAACCGCCTCGATTTCCTCTGCCAGACCGCGCGCCGTGCGCCTCTTGGTGCCCTTGAAGGCCATATGCTCCAGAAGGTGCGAAACGCCGTTCTGCTCTTCGCTTTCGTGACGGGCGCCGACGTCAAACCAGACCCCGACCGACGCCGTTTCCAGTTGCGGCATCTCGTCGGAAACCACGCGAATTCCGTTTGGAAGCTTTGATATTCTGACCGTCATAAGGTCGCGAACTCATAAGCAGGGACGGTTGTGGCACGCGCCATTTTGCCTCGGCCAGAACGGGGAAAGCAGGATGCTGAGCAAGGAAATGCGGGGCCATTCTGCGCGAGGAAGACGCACTTTCCGGGGAAAAGGGCGGCGTCGCCAGATCGTAGCGGGAGGCGATAGGGCCAAAATCGCCCAACTCCGCGTCGCGAAGCCTTGAAAGGGGTCGGCCCTGTCTGTGCCTTCCCTCCTTGATTTAGGCGATTTTGGACCATACCACACCTCTTCCTGTTTATGAGTCCGTGACCTGGGCCCCTTCGAATCAATAGGGCGCGACGCTACAGCAGCCGCCCTTGCCACGCAAGCCACGGCTCGGGCCATGAGCCCGCTCAATCGTCCTTGCGCCGATGGAAAATCGCGAAAATAACTGCCAGAGCCAGCGCCAGTGAGAACCATGTCAGCATGTATCCGAGATGGTTGTTGGCAATATACGGCGCGCTGGTCGCGCCGCGCGGCGGCCCGGGGCTGTCGGGGTCCGCCGCCGCCTCGATAAAGTAATATGCGAGATTCTCCAGGCCGCGCGCGTCAGCCGCCAGGTCCAGGTCCAGCCAAAACCAGGCGTTGGTCTGCGGCTGGTTTTCAGGGGTGAAACGTGCCTTCGCGCCAGGATGACGCAGGATTCCCACAACCGTGACAACGCCGGGCGGAAGCCCTTCTGCCCGCAACGCGCGGCCCTTCAGGGCCGTCGGAACCCAGCCGCGATTGACAAGAATCACACCGCCGGAGTTCCGCTCGAGCGGCGTGTAGATGCGGTAACCCGGCGCACCGCCAGGGCCGATGGCGTAAACCGGTATTTCAAGATCATGGCGAAAAGTACCGGTCGCTGTCGCGCGCCGAAATTCGAAGTCAATATCGCCGGGCTCTGAAAAGCCTGGCGCCGGCACCGGCTCGGATATTGCCCTTTCGGCAATTTTCAGGATGAGATCGCGCTTTTGCCCCAACCGATCCAGTTGCCAGAAGCCCAGCCCCAGTAATATCGCCATCACCGCAAGAGCGGCGATTGTCCGCGATAGTTTAGGTCGGGTGAATCGCAAGCCGCAACCTCCTTCAGGCAGGCTCCCGGATTACCGGGGTCCGGGCTCATTATCCTCGATTCGCGCTTCCGCGGCCCCGTGATGAAACTGAATCGCCAGCAGCAGTCCCTTGAAGGGCTGTAACAATCCGATCGAGAGGCCGAGCGTCAGCGGCAGCCACAGAACCGCGTGCAGCCAATAGGGCGGCGCATATTTCACCTCAACCAGAAGCGCCGCAAAGGTAACAACAAAACCCACAATGAGCACAATAAAGACAGCGGGGCCGTCACCGGCATCCGATTCCGGGAAATCAAATCCGCATGCGGCGCAGCTTGGCGCCACTTTCAGGAAGCGGCCAAACAGCCGTCCTTTGGCGCAGTTGGGGCATTTGCACAAAAACCCCGCCCATAGAGGCGAGAACCCGGCGTTCTTTTTGTCGGTCATTTATACCGCCCCGGCAGGGCCTGTTTGATTACCCGGCGCCCCACCAGTAAATGGAGGCGAACAGGAACAGCCAGACCACATCCACGAAATGCCAATACCAGGCGGCGGCCTCCAGGCCGAAATGCTGATCGGGCGTGAAATGGCCCCGGTAGGCGCGACCCAGGCAAACGGCCAGGAATATGGTGCCGACAATCACATGAAATCCGTGGAACCCGGTGGCCATGTAAAAGGTGGAACCATATATATTGCCAGCAAAACCGAACGCTGCATGGGCATATTCATAAGCCTGAAAACCGGTAAAGGTGGCGCCCAGCAGTACGGACAGCCACAGGCCCTTCTTCAGGCCCTCGCGGTCGCCCTCGATAATCGCGTGATGGGCCCAGGTCACCGTGGTGCCCGACAAAAGCAGGATCAGCGTATTGATAAAGGGGATATGCCAGGGATCGAAGGTCTCGATGCCGGTCGGTGGCCACACGCCGCCCACCACATCGGGGGTGAACAGCGCGGCATTGAAATAGGCCCAGAACCAGGCGACAAAAAACATCACTTCCGAGGCAATGAACAGGATCATTCCATAGCGCAGACCAACCTGCACGATCGGGGTGTGGTCGCCGCCGTTGGCCTCGGCAATTACGTCGCCCCACCATGAAGCCATGCAGTACAGGAGACTGAGGAAGCCGAGCGTAAAGACATAAGGTGCGTAGGGATAATCATGCATCCATCCAACGGCACCAAGCGCGGTGAAAAAAGTCGAGGCCGCGCTGACCACCGGCCAGTGCGACGGCTTCACCAGATGATAATCATGCATTACTTCGCCAGCCATTCGATACTTCTCCAGATAGGCGCGTTCAGGGCGGCAGCCTGTTCAGCCGGGCCTTATTTGATCAGGTTTTCCGCCACCATTGCGTGGTTTTTACTCTCGCCTGTCTCACCCTCTTTCCCGCTGCGGAAGAACGTGTATGACAGGACAATCTCTTTCACATCATCCAGCCCAGGATCGTCCATGATCGCGGGGTCGATGAAATAAGTTACCGGCATGTCGGCGCGCTCACCCGGCGCCAGCGTCTGTTCCGTAAAGCAGAAACATTGAATTTTGCTGAAATAGGCACCCGCCTTGTGCGGCGTGACGTTAAAGGTGGCCGTGCCAGTGATGACATGTGCGGTGGTGTTTGTGGCCTCGAAGAAGGCCAGCATCTGCTCGCCCACCCGCGCCCGCTGCATACCCTGTAGCGGGCGGAAATTCCACGGCATGTCACGATGCGTATTGGCGGAAAACCGAACCTTTATGACCCGTTCCAGAATGGGCCGCTCGGCAGCTTGAGCCACCTGCGTGGTGCCGCCATATCCGGTGATCTGGCAAAAAATCTGGTACAGAGGCACCGCCGCATAGGCCATGCCCACCATGCCCACGGCAACGCCGGCCAGCACAAGCGCCGTTCTGTTATTTTTGCTGTTGGTCATGCGCCACCCGTCATTTTTACATAAGTCAGCACGCCAAACATCAGAGCCAGCCCCAGCAGGATCGCCAGCAGCGCCAGGTTCCGCGACCGCATACGCCTGTGCATTTCCGAGCGGTGCTGCATCAGATCAACCTGCCAATCAATTGTTCGACCGCCAGAGCGGCAAACAAGACAAAGAGATAGATGATGGAGAAGCTAAAAAGACGCCGGGCGTCGGCCTCAAGCGTGGTGCGGTAAAGCCGGACGGCGCGGTAAAGAAATACCCCTCCACATGTGGCGGCGGCGAGCGCATAAAGCGGCCCCGCGAAGCCCATGACCCAGGGCAGCAGGCCAACGGGTACAAGCGCGAAACTGTAGGCCAGTATGCGCAACCGCGTCTTCTTTTCGCCAACGACCACCGGAAGCATGGGAATGCCGGCTTTTTCGTAGTCGCTTTCGTAAAAGAGCGCCAGCGCCCAGAAGTGAGGCGGGGTCCAGAGAAATATGATGGCAAAGAGTACCAGCGGCTCAATGGATACACCGCCGGTCACCGCGGCCCAGCCAACAACCGGCGGCAACGCGCCCGCGGCACCCCCAATGACAATGTTTTCGGGCGTCCGTCTTTTTAGCCAGATCGTGTAGACCAGCAGGTAGAAAAGTATGGTGAAGGCAAGAAGCGCGGCGGCCACATAATTTGTTGCCAGCCCCATGATGGTAACGGATGCCACCGCGAGCGTTGCGCCAAATCCAAGCGCCACGCCGCCGTCCATTCTTCCTGCGGGAATCGGGCGCTCGCGCGTCCGGCGCATCACGGCGTCAATGTCGGCATCAAACCACATATTCAGCGCACCCGACGCCCCGGCGCCAATTGCAATACATAGTATGGCGACGAAACCAACGAAGGGGTGAATTGTGCCCGGCGCCACCAGTAGCCCGGTAATCGCCGTGAATACGACAAGCGACATGACACGGGGCTTCAGGAGTGCCACGAAGTCGCTCACCTCCACCACATCGGGCCCGGAGAAAGAACCGGAAGCGTCGTCCACGAGTGCTGATGATGAGTCGGGCAAAATAATGTTTTTCTTTCCGGGCTACTTTATTTTCGGCAATTCATTGAACTGATGGAATGGCGGCGGCGACGGCAATGTCCATTCCAGCGTCGTCGCGCCCTCGCCCCAGGGATTGTCCGGGCATTTTTCGCCGGAACGGAACGTTTTCCACAAGACCAACAGGAATACCAGCACACCAGCCGTCGAGATATAAGCGCCGATGGACGACCAGAAGTTCCAGTAGGAGAAGACTTCATTGTAATCGACAATGCGCCGCGGCATGCCCGCCAGCCCCAGAAAATGCTGGGGGAAGAAGACCATGTTGACGCCGATAAACGACAGCCAGAAATGAATCTTGCCCAGTGTCTCGGGATATTGCCGGCCCGACATTTTGCCGATCCAGTAATAGAAGCCGGCGAAAATAGCGAAAACAGCGCCCAGCGACATGGTGTAATGGAAATGGGCCACAATGTAATAGGTGTCATGCACTGACTGGTCGATACCGGCATTGGAAATCAGCACGCCGGTCACACCACCAACCGTGAACACAAAGATAAAGCCGATGGCCCAGAGCATGGGCGTCTTGAACTCGATGGACCCACCCCACATGGTGGCTATCCAGGAGAATATCTTGATCCCCGTCGGCACCGCGATAACCATGGTGGCAGCGACAAAATAAGCCTTCACATCAACGTCCATTCCCACCGTATACATATGGTGCGCCCAAACAATGAAGCCGATAAAGCCAATTGCGACCATGGCATAGGCCATGCCCAGGTAGCCGAAAATAGGCTTTCTTGAGAATGTAGAGATGATATGGCTGATAAGGCCAAAGCCCGGCAGGATCAGGATATAGACTTCCGGATGTCCGAAGAACCAGAAGAGATGCTGGAACAGTAACGGGTCGCCGCCGCCCGCCGGATCGAAGAAAGTGGTTCCGAAATTGCGGTCGGTCAACAGCATGGTAATGGCGCCCGCCAGCACCGGAATAGCCAGCAGAAGCAGGAAAGCGGTAACCAGCAGCGACCATACGAACAGCGGCATCTTGTGCATGGTCATGCCCGGCGCCCGCATGTTGAACACCGTTGTTATGAAATTCACCGCCCCCAGAATTGACGAGGCGCCGGCCAGATGCAGCGCCAGGATCGCCAGATCCATCGCCGGACCCGGCTGGCCGCTGGTCGACAAGGGTGGATAGACCGTCCAGCCACCGCCAACACCGGTCAAAGCGTCTGATGGCCCGCCGACCATGGTGGAAATCACCAGCAACGTTATCGCCGGGGGCAGCAGCCAGAAACTGACATTGTTCATGCGCGGGAACGCCATGTCGGGCGCGCCGATCATGATGGGCAGGAACCAGTTGCCGAACCCGCCGATGAGCGCCGGCATGACCAGAAAGAAGACCATGATCAGGCCGTGCGCGGTAATCAGGACATTGAACAGGTGATAGGCGGCATCCAGATCGCCACCGGTCAGGACGGGAAGAACCTCGACGCCGGGATACATCATCTCCATGCGGATCGCGATAGACATGGCGAATCCGATCAGGCCGGAGATGACCGCGAACACAAGATACATCGTGCCGATGTCCTTGTGGTTGGTGGAATATAGCCAGCGGCGCCAACCTGTCGGATGATGAGCGGCTTGACCCACCTCAATTGCGGCCTCGTCTGCCATCCCTGTTTTCCTCTCTCAACTAATTTTATTATTGCGCCGTTGCATTTTCCGCCAGGCGTACCGGCGTATCAACGGCAGCTGTATTATACATTGCCCCGGCGCGGCCCAGCCACGCCTTGAAATCTTCTTCGCTTACCACCTCAACCACGATCGGCATGAAAGCATGGCGAATGCCGCATAATTCCGAGCATTGCCCATAGAATGTGCCGATCTGGGTGGCTCTGAACCATATTTCGTTGGTCCTGCCCGGAACGGCGTCGATCTTTACGCCAAAGGAGGGTATGGCCCAGGCGTGAATAACGTCATCGGCCATAACCAGAACCTTCACGATCTTGCCCACGGGCACCACGATGCGCGTGTCGGTGTCGAGAAGGCGGTGGATTTCCGGCGCTTCGCCGCGTCCCAGAAGATGCTGGATATCGGCCAGCACTGCGTCCCTTTCATCGCGCACATCCTGAGACATTTCAGCTGCGTAATATGAATCCGGCAGCATGATCGCATCGAACGTCAGGTCGCCATGATCGGGATATTCATAGGTCCAGTACCATTGGTGCCCGGTTGCCTTGATCACCATATCGGCTTCGGGAACCACATCCTGGAAATACAGCAGCTTGAAGCTGGGAACCGCGATAGCCATCAGGATCAGAACCGGAATGATGGTCCAGGCAATCTCCAACAATGTGTTGTGCGAGGTTTTGGACGGGACCGGGTTGGCTTTCCGGTTGAAACGAATCACAATAATCAGCAAAAGTGCGGTCACCAGAACCACGATGGAAGTCATTATGATCATCAGAAAATCGTGAAAAGAAGCGACCATCTCCATCGTCTCGGTCGCTGCGGGCTGAAAGCCCAGCTGCCTGGGCACCGCCATACCGGTCACGGCTTCAGCCACCTTCATGAACACTCCACCCAGCAGCCAGGCCAGGCCGGACAAAAGGGCGGTCGCGGCAATCTTGAATGCCATTCCTACATCACTCCTGCGCTTTGTGAGCAAGCCCCAGTGCCTCTTGGACGGTCATCATACAGGTTTGCCGCCGGTTAGACGCACTTTTAATCAATATCTGACCATGAAACTCCGTCTTCGAATCGGACGGATTATGGTTCCCACTCTGGCCCTGCACGCCGAAATTTGCACGAGGTTATATCAGATTCCGGATTGGTAACAACCCCCCTGCGACCAAACGCCGCTCGGGGCTGGATAATAACACCAACCGCCCTATCCGGGGTGCCTCCAGCATGATACGCATGTTGCGCAATAGCTGCAAAAGGCAAGCGTGAGCACCCGCAAATGACCAATAAAGCGCCAACAAAAGCGCCAACAAAAGCGCCAACAACCGAGGAAATATTCTTTTCCGATACCGGGTTGGATGAAAACCGGCTGCGCGGCATCGTCGCGGAAGCGCTTGACGGGCTGGATGACGGCGAGTTGTATCTGGAATATTCGCAGAGCGAGAGTCTGGTTTTCGACGATGGCTGCCTGAAGAATGCCAGCTTCGATACCACGCAGGGCTTTGGCCTCAGGGGCGTTATGGGCGAGCTGACCGGCTTTGCCCATGCCAGCGATCTTTCCGAAGAGGCTATACGCCGTGCTGTAGAAACGGTGCGGGCAGTCAAGGCCGGGCATGCCGGGCCGCCGGGTGCACCGCCCAGGAAAACCAACCAGCGGCTATACCAGCCTGATAATCCCCTGGACGGCGTAGCCTTTCCCGAGAAAATAAAACTGCTGGAAGCGATAGATTCATATGCCCGCGACAGCGACAACCGGGTGCGCCAGGTCAGCGTGTCGCTGTTTGGCGAGTGGCAGGCCATTCGTATTATCCGGGCCGACGGCTCCAGCGTCGGCGATATCCGCCCCCTGGTGCGCCTGAATGTCAGCGTCGTGCTGGGTGAAGGCGAGCGCCAGGAATCCGGCTATCATGGCTGGGGCGGGCGGTTCGGTTATTTTGATTTTATGAGCCCTGAAAACTGGCGGGAAACAGTTGATGAAGCCATCCGCCAGGCCGATGTAAATCTGCGCTCGGTCCCTGCACCGGCGGGCGAGATGCAGGTGGCGCTGGGGCCGGGATGGCCGGGCATCCTGTTGCATGAGGCAATCGGCCACGGCCTGGAAGGAGACTTCAATCGCAAAAAGACTTCGGCTTTTTCCGGACTGCTCGGCGAGCGTGTCGCCAACCCCGGGGTCACCGTGGTGGATGACGGCACGCTGGACAGCAAGCGCGGATCGCTGACCATAGACGATGAGGGCACACCTACGGAGCGAACCGTGCTGATCGAGGACGGAATCCTCAAGGGATACATGCAGGATCGCATGAATGCGCGGCTTATGGGGACCGAGCCAACCGGTAACGGGCGGCGCCAATCCTATGCCCACGCGCCAATGCCCCGCATGACCAACACTTTCATGCTGGCCGGTGACAAAGACCCCGAGGAAATCGTTGCCGCCATCGATGACGGCATCTATGCGGTCAATTTCGGCGGCGGGCAGGTGGACATCACCAGCGGCAAGTTTGTTTTCAGCTGCACCGAGGCTTACCGGGTGAAGAAAGGTAAGATCCTCGAGCCGGTAAAAGGCGCCACATTGATCGGCAGCGGCCCCGAGGTGCTGAAGAAGGTTTCCATGGTCGGTAACGATTTGAAACTGGACACCGGGGTCGGCACCTGCGGCAAGGCCGGGCAAAGCATACCCGCGGGCGTCGGCCAGCCGACACTGCTGATAGACAAGCTGACGGTCGGCGGCACCGGCGCGTAGACCCCCACAAAAAAAGCGCGACCCGCGAAGGCCGCGCTTCCATTATTCCGTATTGCGAAGAGGCCTAGAGGCCATCCACCGCACCGATTATCGCAGATGCCGTCAAGCCGGCGACCACTGCAGTCACCACAATCTGGAGGACACCGTTAATATCGACGGTTTGAGTGTTGATCAGTTGCAAAAGGACATTTGTCACTGCACCTGCCACCGCAAAACCGAGTGCATAGTTTTTAAGGAAGCCTGTTACGCCCCCAATTACTTTATCAAACATAATACATGCTCCCTCTATGCGCTGCGGCGGGCTAAAATAATAGCCACCAGTGTGAAGCCCATATATGTGCCGGCGTGCAAAGCATATAAATCCTGCTCGCGGGCCCATACATAAAGAGCAAGCGTGACGCCCAGAATTGCGGCGCCGATTAGTTTCTCAGTCATTTACTACCCCCCTAGGGTTTGTTGAAGGAGCCGGAAACCTAGTATGGTTAAATTTTCGTTACAATAGCCCTGAAGGCCCCTTTGGCCTTGACACCCCGTACCTAGTAGGCGGGCAGGAATGGCCCCCTTTATCTTGTGTCCGGAGTTTCGGAAACTTTTTTACTCTCCGGCCAGAGGTGGCCAGAAACGGAAAAAGGCGCGGGGAAACCCCCGCGCCCTTCGAATATTTGATGGTTGATTACTTGCCGGAATCAATCGCTGTTACAGCAAGAACCGTAAGCAGGCTTGATGCCACGACGACCGCAATCGCCTTGATAACACCATCGACGAGGCTGAGTTTAGGCTCAAGCCCCAGCGCTGGTCCAGCCAGATGGTAGATCAGGGTCGCGACCACGAATACCACCACCAGAGAGATAAGACCGGGGATGAAATCCTTTATTGCGTTTACGTATTTATCAATCATTTCATTGTCTCCCCAATTATGCTCTCAGCAGGCCGACGGTAAAGACCGCCGAAATCAGATATCCTGGGCTGATCGTGTCACCCATGGAGTAATAGTCGCTGTAGCCAACATAAAACCATGCAAATACGAAGATACCGCCCAGAACCCAGGCTATAATCTTGTCAGTCATTGAACCCCCCCTAGGGTTTGTTGAAGGAGCCCAAAGCCTAGTATAGTTAAGAAACTGTTGCAATAGAGCGCCCCTCGCCCTTGCACCACGAGGGATACGCGCCGGATTGGAAGGTAAGATTATGGCGGAGTTCTTCGAAGAGCTTTCGGATAAGCACCGCGAATTTATCGCCGCCCAGCCGGTCTTTTTTGTCGCCACAGCGCCGGGGAAGGGGCGAATCAACCTCTCGCCCAAGGGGCTGGACAGCCTGCGGGTCTTAAATGCAAAGCGCGTGGCTTATCTGGATATTACCGGCAGCGGCAACGAGACGGCGGCGCATATCCTGGATGACGGGCGCATTACCTTCATGTTCATGAGCTTCTCCCGTAACGCGCGGATTTTGCGAATTTACGGTCGCGGCTCCTTCGCCCGGCCCGGCAGCGATGAATACGAGAATCATATTGGCCTTTTTCCGGTTTACCCGGGTGCGCGGCAGATCATTTTCGCCGATGTGGAAAGCGTCTCCACATCCTGCGGCTACGGCGTCCCCGAAATGGAATTTCTCCGCCCCCGGGCGGCAATGTCGAAATGGGCGGAGGCCAAGGGCGCGGATGGAATTCGCGATTATCAGGAAAAAGAAAACAGCAAGTCTATCGACGGCCTCCCCACCGGGCTCTATGATTAAGCAGAGGTAGGGCGCAATCAGCAGGGGAATATTGGTGGCGATTGTCGCGGAGCCCGTGGGCCACGACCAGCTCGATCATCTGGCGACATTCCTGCGCTCGGAAGAGCTGCCGGACGATGACATTTCCCTGCCGAATCGCCATTTTTTCTTCTTCAAGGACGAGGACGGCCAGTTCCTGGGAATCGGCGGCTTTGAAATACATGGCAGCGACGCGTTGCTGCGCTCTGTGGTCACCGCGCCCGAAGTTCGTGGCCAGGGCCATGGCATGCCCATGGTTGAGGCATTGCTGAACGAGATGCGCGGCCATGGCGCCGAAATGGTTTATTTGCTGACCACCACCGCCGGCGGCTTTTTCTCGAAATTCGGCTTCGTGGAAATTACCCGCGATGAAGTGCCGCCGGGCATCAAGGCTACACAGGAATACGCGCTGCTCTGCCCCGCTGATGCGCTGGTCATGCGGCGCAAGCTGACCTTCACGGATTAAGGTCTGAACATCTAATAGCTGAAATCCTGGAACACCCGCGAGATGTCGCCCTGCCATTCGCCGTGGTAGGCATCCAGCAGATCATCGGCGGGCACGCGTCCCGATTCAACGCTCTCCAGCAGCGTATCCAGATATTCGGTTTCGTCGGCGTCTTTCTTGCCAGACCGGGCGCGCGCCTTAAGGCCCGCCTGCGCCATTTCCATAACCGGACGGGCGATATCAAGCAGGGTGCCGCCACGGAAAGGCGCCTCCAGCGCCAGGCGCGGCACTTCCCGGCGCAGCGCCTCCATTTCCTCCAGCGACCAATCCTTGACCAGGTCCCAGGCCGCATCAAGCGCCGAACCATCATAAAGCAGGCCCACCCACAGCGCCGGCAACGCGCAGAGCTTTGACCACGGGCCGCCATCGGCGCCGCGCATCTCCAGGAAGGTCTTCAGGCGCACTTCGGGGAAGGTCGTGGTCAGGTGATCCTCCCAGTCCGCCATGGTTGCCACTTCGCCGGGCAAGGCCGGAAGGCGTCCCGCCATAAAGTCACGAAAGGATTGCCCCGAGGCGTCGATATAGGTTTCGCGGTGGGCGAAATACATCGGCACATCGAGCATATAGTCGACCCAGCGCTCGAAGCCGAAACCCTCTTCGAATACAAAAGGCAACATGCCGGTGCGGTCGGGGTCGGTGTCAGTCCAGATGTGGCTGCGGTATGACTTGAAGCCGTTGGGCTTGCCTTCGGTGAAGGGCGAATTGGCAAATAATGCCGTGGCCAGCGGCTGCAGCGCCAGCGCGACGCGGAATTTCTTCACCATGTCGGCCTCGCTGGAAAAATCGAGATTGACCTGCACCGTGCAGGTGCGATGCATCATGTCGAGGCCCAGCGACCCCTTTGTCTGCATATAGGTCCGCATAATGTTATAGCGGCCCTTGGGCATCAGCGGCGCGGCCTCGCGCGTCAATGTCGGGTGAAATCCCAGACCGATAAAGCCGACCCCCAGTTCATCGCCAACCTGCTTCACTTCATCCAGATGGGTATGCACTTCGTCACAGGTCTGGTGAATGGTCTCCAGCGTCTTTCCCGAAAGTTCAAACTGCCCGCCCGGCTCAAGCGTGACAGAGGCACCGTCCTTGGTCAGGGCGACGATATTTTCGCCCTCATAGGTGGGGTGCCAGTCGAAGCGCCGCATTCCCTCCAGCAGTGCGGCAACGCCGCTATCCCCTCCGTATTCCAGGGCGGAGCAATCCTCCAGGTGATAGGTGAATTTCTCGTGCTCGGTGCCGATGCGCCAGTCTTCAGGCGGCTTGTTGCCCGCTTCCAACGCTTCGACAAGTTCGGCCTTGGACTGGATTTCGTGGGAATTTCCGGACATTTCAAAACCTGACAAATTTGCGGACGCCTCTCGCGAGCGACCCTGTTTTAGCGGCTTAAAGAAAACTGGGGTGCCGTGCAACGGGGTTCAAGAAAAGAAAAACTGCGCACTTGCGCAAGATTTTCTAGCGCCAGTCACCCAGCACCGCCTGCCACAGGGTCAGCGCCGCCAACGCCGCGGTATCGGCGCGCAGCAATCTGGGGCCCAATGTCACCGCCAGGGCATAATCCTGGGCCCGCAAAAGTTCGTGCTCCTGGTTGCTGAAGCCGCCCTCGGGGCCGGTCAACACCGCCCAGGGGCCATGGTCGAAAGCGTTGTCAAAAGATGCGCCGCCATCCCCCGCCGCCTGTTGCAACACCTCCAGCGCCGGACCGCCCGAGAGAGTCTCATCACAAAACATCAGCCGCCTTCCGACCGGCCAGGCGGAAATAAGCTCGGTCAGAGTCTGTGTTTCGCGAACCTCGGGGATCACCAGCCGTTCGCACTGCTCAGCCGCCTCCTTGGCATTCGCCTGAAGGCGCGCGACATTAACGCGGCTGACGTTGGTGCGCTCGGTCATTACCGGCAGCAATCGCGAGACTCCCAGCTCGGTCGCTTTCTGGGCAACAAAATCGATCCGCGCCCCTTTCACCGGCGCAAAGGCCAGCCACAAATCGGGCTCGGGCTGCTGCTCGCGCAATTGCTCGTTCAGGATCAGGCCGACCGCGCATTTGCCGGTCGACGTAATTTTGCCCAGCCATTCGCCGTCCTGGCCGTTGAACAAAACCAGCGCGTCGCCGGCCCGCAGGCGCATCACCGTTGTTACATAATGGCTGTCGGCGGAATTCAGCGCCAGTTCGGCATCCGCAGTCAATGCGCAGTCCACCCACAGGCGTGCCCGTATTTTACTTTCGCTCTTGTCCGACATTGACCGCCAACTTCCTCGCCCGCCAAATAATCACGAAGACTTTAGTCTCTAACGCGCGTATGGAAAAGCATGGAGAGGCCATGGAGACGCAATGACCACGCGGGATAATGATTTGCGCACGCCCGACGCCGTGCCGGACAGCTGGGTTGGACGCTGGGCACCGGTCGCGGCGCGGCCCTATTTGCGACTGGCGCGCATGGACCGGCCCATCGGCACATGGCTGCTGTTGTGGCCATGCTGGTGGTCGATCGCGCTGGCCACTGAAAAGGCGGCCTGGCCCGACCCCTGGTATCTTGCCCTGTTCGCAATTGGGGCGTTGCTGATGCGCGGCGCCGGCTGCACCCTGAACGACATCGCCGACCGGGATTTCGACGCCGCGGTTGCCCGCACCCGCGCCCGACCCATACCCTCGGGCCAGGTCTCGCCTTTGCAGGCGGCGCTGTTCATGGCCGGCCTTGCAGCTGTCAGCCTGCTGATACTCTTGCAGTTCAACCCCTTCGCCATCAAGGTCGGCGTCGCGTCATTGCTGGTGGTGGCGGTCTATCCCCTCATGAAGCGCGTCACCTATTGGCCGCAAATTGTCCTGGGCCTGGCATTTAACTGGGGCGCATTGCTGGGCTGGGCGGCGGTCAAAGGCGAGTTGAGCGCCGCACCAATATTACTCTATCTGGGCGGTATATTCTGGACCCTCGGCTACGACACGATTTATGCCCACCAGGACAAGGAAGATGACCTGTTGATCGGTCTGAAGTCGACAGCGCTGAAACTGGGCGAAAAGACCGTGCCCGCGCTCTTTCTTTTCTATGGCCTGGCCGCGCTCTTGTTCGCGGAAGCCGGCAGGCAAGCGGAGCTTGGCGCCGCCTATTACCTGGCACTGGTCGGGCTGGCTGTCCACTTCGTGTGGCAGATCGTGGCGCTGGATATTGCCGACGCCGGCAATTGTCTGCGCATATTCAAATCCAACACCCATGTGGGCTGGATTTTGTTCGCTGGCGCCGTCGCCGGGCAATGGTATTGAGGAGATAAATCGATGGCTTTCCGGTCGCTGCGAGATTTTATCGACCATCTGGAGAAATCCGGCGATCTGGTGCGCGTGACGGAACCCGTATCCACCAAACTGGAGATGACCGAGATTCAGACCCGGGTTATCGCCGAGGGCGGCCCGGCGATCCTCTTTGAGAATGTGCTGAACGAGAAGGGCGAGCGGGCGGAAATGCCGGTTCTGGTCAACCTGTTCGGCACCGTTGCGCGCGTGGCAGCGGGCATCGGACGCAGGCCCGACCAGATGAGCGAGGTTGGCGAATGGTTGGCGACGCTGCGCCAGCCCGAGCCGCCGGCCAGCCTGAAAGAGGCGATTGGCATGCTGCCGCTGGCCAAGGTGGCCATGGCCATGAAGCCGAAAACGGTCAAATCGGCCCCCTGCCAGGAAGTGGTGCTGACCGGCGATGACATTGACTTGGGCCGGCTGCCTATCCAGACCTGCTGGCCCGGTGAGCCGGCGCCGCTGATTACCTGGGGACTGGTGGTCACCAGGGGGCCCAGCGGCAAGGGTGAAGACGACTTTAATCTGGGCATCTACCGGATGCAGAAAATCGCCAAGAACCAGGCGCTGATGCGCTGGCTGAAGCATCGCGGCGGCGCCCAGCATCACGCCCGCTGGAAAGAGGAAAAGCCCGAGCCGCTGCCCGCCGCAGTGGTGATCGGCGCCGATCCCGCGACCATCATCGCAGCGGTCACGCCGGTGCCCGAGACCTTGTCGGAATATAAATTCGCCGGGCTCTTGCGGCAAAAGAGGGTCGAGCTTGTCAATTGCAAGACCGTGCCGCTGAAGGTGCCCGCAGAGGCCGAGATCGTGATTGAAGGGCATGTGGCGCTGGACGACACCCGCGACGAGGGACCTTACGGCGACCATACGGGCTATTATAATTCGGTTGAGCAATTCCCGGTTTTTACCGCCAGCGCCATCACCATGCGCAGGAAACCGATTTACCTGTCCACCTATACGGGCCGGCCACCGGACGAGCCCAGCGTGCTGGGCGAAGCGCTGAATGACGTGTTCGTGCCTTTGCTCAGGCAACAGTTCCCCGAGATTGTCGATTTCTGGTTGCCGCCCGAAGCCTGCTCCTATCGCATCGGGGTGGTCAGCATCAAGAAGGCCTATCCGGGCCACGCCAAGCGGGTGATGATGGCCGTCTGGTCATACCTGCGCCAGTTCATGTACACCAAGTTCGTGATCGTGGTGGATGACGACATAAACCCCCGTGACTGGAAAGATGTGATGTGGGCGATCTCGACCCGCATGGACCCGGCACGGGACATTACGCTGGTCGAGAATACGCCGATCGATTATCTCGATTTCGCCTCGCCGGTATCGGGCCTGGGCAGCAAGATAGGCCTGGACGCCACAAACAAGCTGCCCGGCGAAACCACGCGGGAGTGGGGAACAAAGATCGCCATGCGCCAGGATATTATCGACATGGTCAGCAAGAAATGGCCGGACCTGGGCCTGCCGGGCAGCGGCGCGCCGATCTGGAAATCCAGATAAATTTCGCCCGCCTTCACGGCAATGTGACCTGACCGTCAACAGGCGTGAACATGCGCGCGCCGCTTTTGTGTCTATGATGGCTCGACCTTGCGATGCAAGAGGATTTAGTTCCTTTGAGTTGGCTGTTCGCACAAACAGTCGGCAAGATCATCGAAAGGCCCTTATCCAATACCTTCGCTTGTTTGAAGGTATTCCCTTGCACCTCCTCTGGCTCCCGCTTTCCCGGCGGGAGCCAATTTTTTCCGGCAAGCCGGGCTTATGAGTTCGTGACCTGAGGCACCGGTTGGGCTATTCCCCATATCTGTTGAATTGAAAGATGCGGTATGGCTGAGAGTAACCTGGCGGCAGATCTCGATATTCTCGACGCGCTTATTGCCGACGCAATGCGTGCCGGTGCGAGTGCAGCCGATGCAATTTTGGTGCGGGGTGTTTCCGGCAGTGCGTCGGTGCGCCTCGGCGCGCTGGAGGAAATTGAGCGATCAGAGGGCTCCGACCTGGGGCTGCGCGTGCTGATCGGCAAAAGGCAGGCTATTGTTTCAACCTCCGACAGAAAACCCGAAACCCTCGCCTTGCTCGTGCAGCGGGCTATCGACATGGCGCGCATTGCACCGGAGGATCCCTATTGCGGCCTCGCGGACCAAGACGAATTAGCCTCAGCGGAAATTGCCGACCTGGACCTGTCGGATGACAGGGAATTGTCGCCCGAGGCGCTGCAGGAGCTTGCGGCGACGGCGGAAGACGCAGCGCGCGCCATTGACGGCGTTACCAATTCCGAAGGAGGCAGCGCCGGTTGCAGCCATACCTCGATTGCCCTGGCCGCCAGCAACGGGTTTCGCGGCAGCTACAGGAGTTCCAGTTTTTCTGTTTCCGCTGTTGTGCTGGCCGGCGATGAATCGGGCATGGAACGCGACTACGAATATACCTCCGCGCATCATTTTGCCGACCTGGAGGATGCCGCCACCATAGGCAAACGCGCAGGCACACGAACCGTTGCGCGGCTAGGCGCCCGCAAGGTGAAAAGCGCCGCCTTCCCGGTGGTGTTTGACCCAAGGGTCTCGAACAGCCTGGTGGGGCATCTGGCCGGCGCGGTCAGCGGTCGCGCCGTGGCGCGGGGCACCAGTTTCCTCAAAGACCGGATGGGGGAAGCTGTATTCGCGCAGGGAATTAACATTATCGATGACCCCCGTCGCATCAGGGGGCTGCGCTCCAAGCCTTTCGATGGTGAAGGGATTGAGACCAGAGAACTGGAAATCATCAGGGACGGCGTGCTGGCGAGTTGGGTCATGGATACCGCCGCTGCCCGCCAATTGGGGCTGCATACCACCGGCCACGCCAGCCGCGGCACTTCAGCGCCGCCTTCGCCGGGCACCACCAATCTTTACATGGCAGCGGGCGAATTGACGCCCGAACAGTTGATTGGCGAAATCGACAGCGGCTTTTACGTGACCGAACTTATTGGCATGGGTGTCGATGGCATCACCGGCGACTATAGCCGGGGCGCGACCGGATTCTGGATTGATAACGGCGAGAAGACCTATCCGGTCAGCGAAGTGACGATCGCCGGAAATCTCAAGGACATGTTCCTGAATATGACACCTGCGTCCGATCTGGAGTTCCGCTACGGCACCAATGCGCCGACCCTGAGGATCGACGGCATGATGGTGGCCGGATCGTGAGCGGTGCGGAATCGCAGTCACAGGAAATCGAGGAAGATTTCAGGCTCATCTGCAATGTGGTCAGGGCGGCGGGCAACATCGCCATGGAATATTTCGGCAAGGACCCCCGGTGTTGGGAAAAAGCCAAGGGCGACCCGGTCTCCGTGGCTGATCTGGCGGTTAATCAGTTTTTGTCAGAGCAATTGCGCGATGCGCGGCCCGAATACGGCTGGCTGTCGGAAGAGAGCGAAGACGAACCCGATCGGTTGGAGAAAGAGCGCGTCTGGGTCGTCGACCCCATAGACGGAACCCGGGCTTTCCTGCGCGGAGACACCGAGTTC
>JACZSK010000112.1 GCA_022574255.1 Pseudomonadota bacterium | reverse complement strand
CGCGATAATGCGGCGCGCATGCTGGGACCAGGGGTGATTGTAAAGGATGTACATTTTGTCTCTCCGTTGTGCCTCTCTGGTGCGTCTCTCCGGTGCGTCTCTCCGGTGCGTCTCTCTCGGGCGCCCATGCCACCGCCCGGTCCAGGGTACCCATCGGGGCATACCGGCGGCCACCGCGTCAATAACAAAACGAACCGGCCGGGGGCAAGTGGGACAAGAGATGATAAAAAGTGGTGCCCAGGGGCGGAATCGAACCACCGACACGCGGATTTTCAGTCCGCTGCTCTACCAACTGAGCTACCTGGGCCCAAGGCGGGAAACCGCTGCCCGGCACGGGAAGTTCCGCCGGGCCGCACGCTTATAGGAAAATTCGCCTACCCTGTCCAGAAGACTTCGGAAGCGCCGGTTCAGCCCTCGCTGCCCTCTTCACCGGGCGCGCCGCTGTCCTCGCCAATGGGCAGTTCACCCTCCTCTTCGGGCGAGACGGGAATGGCATAACTCTCGTTCAGCCAGCGGCCCAGATCGACGTCAGAGCAGCGCTTCGAGCAGAAGGGCGCATAGAGCGCCGCCGCCGGCCGGGCGCAGACCGGGCAGGCCTTTGACCGGACCCCGGCTGGGGCCGTGCTGCGGGTTCCGGTCATGGGTTTTTGCCCTCCGCAGCGGCGTCTGGCGCTGCAATACGCTGCAATATGGAGGGACCGCGCTTGCGCCGGGCCAGCTCAACCAGGCCGAAGCGGGAAAAGCCGCTGCGCTCGGGCGCCAGGGGGTCGCTGGCCAGCGCCGCATCCAGCGCCTCCAGTACGGCGCTGCGGTCGGCTTTGGTCTGCATGCCGACAAAATCGATCACCACCAGCCCGCCGATATCAAGAAAGCGCAACGCCCAGGCTATTTTCCCGGCTGCCTCGAGGTTGGTATTCAGGCGCGTGCGGGCGGCGCCCTGCCCCTTGCCGGCGCGCCCGGTATCCACATCAATGGCGGTCAGCGTGCGGGTTGGTTCAATGCGTATTGACCCACCGGAGGCCAGCGGCAGTTGCCCGCCGACGGCCTGGTCGATGATCTCCTGAACGTCGAATTCCTCGAATATATCGCGCTGGCCGGGCGCTCCCTGGTCAACCCACAGAGTGATTTCCCCAGCCGTGCCACCCGTAACGCCATCAGCCAGGCGCTTGACCGCCAGATATAATGCCCGCTCGTCGATGGTCACCGCGGCGTTGTGCGCGCCCGCCATATGGGCGATCAGGCCAGCCAGCCCGGAATCCGGCCCTTCCCCCGAGACACCGGAATTGTCGGGCGACAACCGCACCACCGGCAGCTTGCCGTCGCCGGGGTCGGCCTCGCGGATGACCCTCAGGATAACGCTCTCGCCTTCATGCACGCAGTCGCTGATCGTGCGCGGTCTCTTTCCGCCAGAGCCCTTTTTTGCCTTGGCCTTCTCAAAGGGCAGCAGCAATTCCCCGGCGTCGCTGATGAGAAACGCGGCGTTTATTTCCTTGGCGATGCTGGTCACCCGGGCGGTCAGGCGTTCGCCGGCAAACGGTCGCGCGGATGCAGGAAAATACCGCAGCGCCACCGGCTGGCCGTTTTCCAGGAGCGCCAGCCGTGGCATGTCGCCCCCTGCGGACACAATGATCTGCGCGCCGGTCATTTATTTGCAGCAGGCAGCGCAGCGATAAAGCCGTGCGCCTCAAGCAAGCCCTTTGCCTCCATCAGCGGCAGCCCGACCACATTCGAGTATGAGCCGTTGATACCCTTGATGAAGGCGCCGGCCCGGCCCTGAATGGCATAGGCACCGGCTTTGTCCCGCCATTCGTCGCCCGCGATATAGGCGTTTATCTCGGCCTCCGACAGGCGCTTGAATGAAACGCTGGTGGTCACCGACCGGGTCACCAGCCTGCCCGCCGGGGTGATCAGCGCAATGCCCGTGGTCACCCGGTGGCGGCGGCCCGACAAAAGCTCCAGCATCTTGCGCGCGTCGGCCTCGTTGTCGGCCTTGCCCAGCATGCGGCGGCCGACCGCGACAACGGTGTCGGCGGCGAGCACGAAAGTATGCGGGTCGGTAACGCGCGCGGCTTCGGCTTTTTCGCGGGCCAGGCGCCGCGCCATGGGGCCAGCAAGTTCGCCCTTCAGGGGCCGCTCCTCCAGGTCCGTGGGCACCACGTCGTCGGGGGTAATGCCGATCTGGGCCAGCAATGCCAAGCGGCGCGGCGAAGCCGAAGCGAGAATCAATCTTGATTGCTGCGCTGTGCGCACCGGGCTTGTCTGCTGCGCTGTGCGCGCCGGGCTGGCCGGGCGCGACGCATTTGCGGCGTCACCGGTGGTTTTTGCGGTATCTGATTCACGTGTCATGGTTCAGCGCAATGCTCTGGGCGCCAGTCTGACGAGGGGTTTGGTCTATTTGAAACGATAGGTGATGCGGCCCTTGGAGAGGTCGTAGGGCGTCATTTCCACCAGAACCTCATCACCGGCGAGAACGCGAATGCGGTTTTTGCGCATTTTCCCGGCGGTATGCCCAAGAATTTCGTGATCGTTCTCCAGTTTCACGCGAAACATGGCGTTGGGCAGCAGCTCGGTCACGATGCCGCGCAATTCCAGAAGTTCTTCCTTGGCCATTCGTTCTCTTTGCTCCTCATCCGCGGCTCTTTCGCCAGCGCGGGGTCATTCATGGTCGAGTGGTCGCTAAAAAGCAAGTTTTTTGGGGGTCCGGAGGGGTATTTGCGAGAATGTTGGGCGCGGTTGTGGCCGTCGCGCATCGGGTCCGTGGGCGCCCCCGCCGGTGGCCGGCGGGCGTCATCCGCGCATGTTGAGCACACAGACCAGCGTGAAAAGCCGCCGCGCGGTATCGAAATCAACTTCCGCCTTCTTTTCCAGATTATTACGCAGAAGCTCCGAGCCCTCGTCGTGCAGGCTGCGCCGGCCCATGTCCAGCGCCTCCACATGCCTCAGGTTCGCGGTCTTGATGGCCGCGAAATAGCTCTCGCAGACGATGAAATATTCCTTGATGATCCGCTTGAAAGGCTTCAGCGGCAACGTGAAGCCGCCAAGCGGTACGTCGTTCTGGTCGGCCAGGTCGAAAGCCAGCCGGTCTTCCTCGAGCCGCAGTTGCAAGTGGAAAGGGCCCGGATGATTGCCTTTCAGCGCCACCTTCGGCCGGAAAAGATTGCCTTCCAGCAGGTCGGCGATGGCGACCCGGCGTTCGTGCTCAATATCCTCGCGGCGGCGCACAATGGTGGCCTCGTCCAGCGCCACCCGCACCAGCCGCGCATCGCCTGAATTTCCGGTGACCTCAGGCATCGCTTCCGGCCTCGTCAATAGCGTTATCGGGTATGGGGTGATCGGGAACGGCGTTATCGGGCCCATGATCCGGTTTACCCAGCGCCCGCCACGGCCGCGTCAGGTCTTCCAGATAGGCCTCAATACATTCCACCTCCAGGCGGATCGAGGCATAGCCCGAAAAAGCCAGCGTCAACTGCCCGGCGCCGTCGTCGCCGTCTTCCACTTCAATGGTCAGCAGCCCAAGTACATGGTCGGGGCTCTGCCGGGGAATATTCTGATAGGAGACCTTCAGCACACCCTCGAACCGCAGCCCGGCACGCACCCGTTCGGATTGCCGCGCGCCGCGACCGCCTTTCCTGCCGCCACCATTGCCGGAGGGCGCCTCCCGCTCCCAACGATAGCGGTTCAGCACGGCGGCAAAACGATGCTGGTCGGGCAGCCATGCCAGGTCCGCCACTTTCACCGCGGCATCCTGCAGAAAGGCCGATATGACCTCCAGGTCCTGGCGGCTCTCGGCCATCAGCTTCAACCCCTGGTCGGACTTGCTTGTCATGCCTGTTCCTGTGTCTCGCCTTCGCTCTCGCCCGGACCCTCGCCCAGACCCTTGCCCAGACCCTCGGCTGGCCGCCGCTCAATATTGGCGCCAACCGCCTGAAGCTTCTTTTCCAGCCGCTCATAGCCACGATCGAGATGATAGAGCCGGTTTATCACGGTTTCGCCTTTTGCCGCCAGACCCGCCAGAACCAGCGACATGCTGGCGCGCAGGTCGGTGGCCATCACCGGCGCACCCTTCAGGGCATCAACCCCGCGCACCGTCGCGCTCGAACCCGTCACATTTATATCAGCGCCCATGCGCGTCAGCTCGGGCACATGCATGAAGCGGTTCTCGAATATGGTCTCGGTGATAACCGAGGCACCCCCCGCCAGCACCAACATGGCCATGAATTGTGCCTGCATGTCGGTGGGGAAACCGGGATAGGGGTCGGTGCGGATGTCCAGTCCCGCCAGTTTCACACCGCGCGCGGAAATTCTCAGGCCGCTTTCGCCGGCCTCGACCTCTGCTCCGGCTTGTACGAGAGCATCGAGAACCGCACCCATGGCTTCGGCGGGTGCGTCCTCCAGGGTCAATTCACCGCCGGTTATGGCCGCCGCCACGGCGTAGGAGCCGGCCTCGATTCGATCGGCGATAACGCGGTGCTTGGCCGCGCCCAGGCTCTCGCAACCCTGGATGTGCAGACTGTCGGTTCCGGCACCTTCTATTGTTGCCCCCATGGAGGTCAGGCAACAGGCCAAGTCAACGATCTCGGGTTCGCGGGCGGCATTTTCAATCACCGTTTCGCCCCGTGCCAGGGCCGCCGCCATCATCAGGTTTTCGGTGGCGCCCACGGAGACCGTGGGGATGCGCACCCGCCCACCGGTCAGCCGCCCGCCGGGCGCGCGGGCCTCGACATAGCCTTCGGCGAGCTCAATCTCGGCGCCCAGGTCGGCCAGGCCCTTCAAATGCAGATCGATTGGCCGGTTGCCTATGGCGCAGCCGCCGGGCAGGGACACCCGGGCGTGGCCATGGCGCGCCACCAGCGGCCCGAGCACCAGGATAGAGGCGCGCATCTTGCGCACCATATCATAGGGCGCGGTGGCGGTGGAAACGTCGCTGGCCTGTAAAATGGCGGTGCGGCCAACCGCGCGCGGATCTTCGCCGTCTTCAGCGCCATCCACGGTTATCGACACGCCGAGATGCTCCAGCACGCCGCCCAGTGTTGCGATATCGGCGAGGCGCGGCAGGTTCGACAATTCCAGCGGCTGGTCGCTCAAAAGGCTGGCGCACATCAGCGGCAGGGCGGCATTCTTGGCACCCGAGATCCTGATGGTGCCTTTTAGGGCGAAGCCGCCCTGGATAACCAGACTGTCCATAATTATGCTCTGGGCGGGGTGCTGCCCGGTCTTTCGGTTTGCTGGCGCGCCTGATCCCTGCGCCGCCTCAGATTGTCCCTCAGTGCCTTTTCCAGCCGTGCCTGACGCGCCGGGGAAGAGACCTTTCCCTTGTCTTTGCCCGCGCCTGCTGTCTGCTTTTCCGCCATGGCGGCACCATGGCGAAGCACACCGCTTTTATCAAGCGCGAATAAGGCAAGATTAAGAGCACAAATTGTCACGGGGGCGGTCGCGGTCCTTGCGGGTGCCCTTGCGCTTTCAGTGCCCGCATGGAAAATATTGCGCCGTTTCGCGACGCCGACAGGGATCCAATTGTATCCTGTCGCATCTTCAGCTCGCGAAGCGTTCGCAAGGGCCGCCCGGACGACACCAAATTCCGGATTCGCACAGCAACGCTCCACCATTTAACGCCGGCGCCACTTGATTGCGCCCCCGGCACCCACTATATAACGGCTGCGGAAGTTTCCGCGAGACAGGATCTTCGGGGCGGGGTGGAAGTCCCCACCGGCGGTGATGCGGCGCAAGCCGACAAGCCCGCGAGCCGAGCGCAGTCTGCATTTCATGGCGCGCAGAGCAGGATCTGGTGAGACTCCAGAGCCGACGGTAATAGTCCGGATGAGAGAAGGTCCGGCAAGCGTTTCAGCGCTTGCGCCGGGTGGCATGCGCGCAGCGCGTTCCGTTGACGGCGCTGGTGTATGGATCGAGTGCTGTGAAGCCCCGAAGTCGATTTTGACCGAGGGGTTTTTTGATGGCCGATGATCGGCTTCACATGATGCGCGCACTGGCGCTCGCCGAACGGGGAATGGGAAAGACTGCGCCCAATCCCATGGTCGGCTGTGTCATTGTCAGAGGTGGCGCCGTCGTCGGTGAAGGCTGGCACGCGGCTGCCGGCGCGCCCCATGCGGAGGTCCGGGCTCTTGACGCCGCCGGAGGCCAGGCCCGCGGCTCGACCGCCTATGTGACGCTGGAGCCTTGCAATCATCAGGGCCGCACCCCGCCCTGCGCCGAGGCGTTGCTGGCGGCGGGCATTGCGGAAGTCGTTTACGGCCTTGCGGATCCCAACCCCGTTGCGGCGGGCGGCGCCGCCTATCTGCGCGAGCGTGGCGTCGAAGTGCGGTCCAGGGTCTGCGAAAAGGAAGCGCGCCTGCTCAACCGGTTTTGGCTGCATGTGATCGCCTGCGACCGGCCATACGTGGTGGCGAAATTCGCCGCCAGTCTTGATGGCAAGATCGCCACGGCGTCGGGCGAGAGCAAATGGATAACCGGACCCGAGGCGCGCGCCAGAGCCCATGAATTGCGGCGGCGGGTCGATGCCATCGTCGTCGGCGCCAGTACTGTGGTAGCGGACGATCCGGCGCTGACCGCGCGCGACGGTGATAATATTATCGGACAGCCGCTAAGGGTCGTCCTCGATTCGGCCGGCAGGACACCGCCCGATGCCGCCGCGTTCGGTGGCAATGGCCGTGGCTCTCTGCTCGCCACAACCGCCCGGACACCGCCCGCGCGGCTCGAGGCCTACCGCGCCCTCGGCACGGAAACGCTGGTTCTTGAAGCGGATCGCTCAGGTCGACCGGATGTGGTTCAATTGATGTCGGCCCTGAAGGAACGCGGCGTTTGCGGGGTTATGGTCGAAGGCGGCGCCGAAGTGCTGGGCTCGTTCTTTGACGCCGGGCTGGTCGATGAGGTCTGGGCCTTCATCGCGCCGGTGATCATAGGCGGGGCAGGCAAGACCCCGGTAGCCGGGCTGGGCAGCGCAATTCTGGCCAATGCCTTTCGTCTGAAAGATACCGAAACCGAACATTTTGGGCAGGATATTCTTGTTCGTGGCTTTGTTGAGCGCGCGAAGGAGGAACCATGTTCACCGGCCTCGTAGAAGAAATCGGGTCTGTCGCCGCCGTAGCGCGCAAGGGTGCGGGTTATGATCTGGTCATCAGTGCCAGCGCCATGCTTGACGACATCGCGCATGGCAGCTCGATCGCGGTGAACGGTGTTTGCCTGACGGTGACGGCGTTCGCTGCCGCTACCTTTACCGTTGGTCTGGCGCCGGAGACCCGCGCCAAAACCAACCTCGAATATCTTGTCGCGGGATCGCCCGTCAATCTCGAGCGCGCTGCCCTGCCGACGACGCGCCTCGGTGGGCATTATGTGCAGGGCCATGTGGATGCGACTGGCGTCATAAAGAGCTTCCGCGCCGACCAGGACGCGCTCTGGCTGACCATCGCGGCGCCCGCCGACCTCATGCGCTATATCGTGCCGAAGGGATATATCACGATCGACGGCGCATCGCTCACCGTGGTGCATACGGGCGAGGACTGGTTCGATATCACGCTCATTGCCTACAGCCAGGAAAAACTGATCCTGCCCGGGAAAAAGCCGGAGGACAGGGTCAATCTCGAGGTTGATATTCTCGCTAAATATGTCGAGCGCCTGCTCGCCGGTGGCGACCAAGCAAGTCTGAAAGAAGGAGCGCGCTGATGCCCATGGCGTCTGTAGCCGAGGCCGTTGAAGCCATCAGGACCGGTCAGTTCACCATCGTGGTTGATGATGAGAACCGCGAGAACGAAGGCGATCTTGTGATCGCCGCGGAATTTGTCACACCCGATGCCGTCAATTTCTGTGCGAAGGAAGGCCGCGGCCTTATCTGCTGTGCCATGGCCGGGCATCTGATCGACAAGTTCGGTTTGCCGATGATGGTCAGAGCGGAAGAAAACCGTTCCGGCTTCGGCACCGCCTTTACCGTGTCGGTCGAGGCTGCGGAAGGCGTGACCACGGGAATCTCCGCCTTTGACCGGGCGCACACGATCCGTACTCTGGTCAAACCGGAAGCCGGGCGCGCCGACATCGTGACCCCCGGCCATGTCTTTCCCCTGCGCGCCCGCGACGGCGGCGTTCTCGAGCGCGGTGGACAAACCGAGGCAAGCGTCGATCTCGCAAAGCTCGCCGGCCTCACGCCGGCGGCGATGATCTGCGAAATTATGAACGACGACGGCTCGATGGCCCGCCTTCCCGATCTCGAGATTTTTGCCGCGCGCCACAAGATCAAAATCATATCGGTGAAGGCGTTACAGGACCATCGCCGCGCGCAACGCGGTGGCGAAGCCTTCCGCGCGGTTGGCTAGGGTCTGGACTCAATTACCGGTGAGGGCTGTGCCCCCATTTCTTACGGGCTAAGGCCCGGGGCCAAAATTGGCCGGA
>JACZSK010000111.1 GCA_022574255.1 Pseudomonadota bacterium | reverse complement strand
CTCTCCGTCACCCAGCAGTTCAATACGACCACATCCATGGGCAGGCTAACCTTGAATGTTCTCCTGTCCTTCGCCCAGTTCGAGCGCGAGGTCACCGCCGAACGCATCCGCGACAAGATTGCCGCCTCCAAGAAGAAGGGCATGTGGATGGGCGGGCTGGTGCCGCTTGGATATGACAGCATCGACAAGAAGCTGGTGGTGAACGAGCCCGACGCTGAAACGGTCAGGGCATTGTTCGATCTGTATCTGGAATTCGGCAACGTCCGCCTGGTGAAGGAAGAGGCGGACCGGCTGGGGTTAAAGACCAGGATCAGAAAGCTGAAAGATGGTCGCCAGGCTGGTGACGGCCCCTTCGCCCGGGGGCAGCTATATTGTCTGCTGAAGAGCCGCATCTATATCGGCCAGGTGACCCACAAGGGCGAGCACTATGAGGGCCTCCATGCCGGGATTATCGACCGGGAAACATGGGACGCGGTCCAGGCGCAGCTGAAAACAAACGCCGCCAATCGCCGTGCTGCCACCAACGCCAAATCCCCGAGCCTGCTCTCGGGGCTGTTGCGGGACGAGAATGGCGGGCGTCTGGTACCAAGCCATGCCTGCAAGGCCGGAAAGCGCTACCGCTATTACGTCTCTGCGCCAGACGATGACGGGTTTGCACAGGCCGGATGGCGCTTGCCGGCCAGGGAGATCGAGCGCGTTGTGATCGATGGCCTGGCTGACTTGCTCGGGGATCAGCTTCGGCTGATGAAGGGACTGGATTTGCGGGATGCAGCGCCAGACCAGATCGAGGGTCTGATCCGCGCCGCAGAGAAACTCGGAGCGGCTTTGTTGGAAGCCAGTGCCATCGATCAACGCAAAATATTCCTGGAGGTGGTGAGTTGTATTGAGGTGAAACCGGATCGTGTCCGTATCCAGATCAACCCCAACGAACTGAGCCAGCGGTTAGGCCATCAGGGGCAGGGTGAGAATGCTGCTGACAGGATAAAAATCGATATCCCGGTCAGCCTCAGGCGTCGCGGCATCGAAAAGAAGATCGTCCTGACGGACAGAAGCCGAAGGCCTGCAAGGCCCGATGCGAAACTGATCAGGGTGGTTGCCCAGGGACGGTTATGGTTTGCACAATTGAAGTCCGGCGAGGTTCGTACCGCCAAGGAGATCGCCACCAGGAATGGCACCGACTTTGGCAATGTTACGCGGACCATGCAGCTTGCCTTCCTTGCTCCCGACATAGTCCAGGCCATCCTCGAAGGGCGCCAGCCACCTGAACTGACAGCCTTCCGCCTGAAGCGCATCAGGAGCCTGCCGCTATCTTGGGCAGAGCAGCGGGAAACGCTCGGATTCGTCAGCTAAAACCCGCGTCACGCATGAAATTGTATCTCACGGATTGGCTGTCGAAAACGGTCTCCAGAGACGTTTGCCGGATTGGCGTTATTTGGGCCCTGAATCAGCGTCTCTGGGGTGCTCTATATGGAAGGGTAGGGGGCTAACCCGCTATAAACACGCAACTATTCGCGTCGCACCAATTGGCCGCGGGTTCGCAGGGATTCGAGTGGTGGTCCCGGCAGGACTCGAACCTGCGACCAAACCGTTATGAGCGGTTCGCTCTAACCAACTGAGCTACAGGCCCACCGCGCGCAACTCATATCAGAAACCGGCCCCCGGATGTACAGGGAATTTTCATCAGGACGAGAATTTGTGCCATCCATGGTCCTGCCTGCGGTTCTGGCGGTTTCCGTTCGCCTTGATGTGCCCTTGCAGCACCCTTTTCAAATCCCATCTAATAGAGTGGGCTGTGGGCGACGCTGCGTTCCAAGGGTGTCGCCGGCGGAGATGAGCGGGTATTATTGTGCCCGGCGGCGCCATGTTGTGCTTCGCCGGGCGGAACCCGCAGTTTCGGTTCGGATGTCTTGACGCGATAGTTCATAACATCGTTTCCGGCCCAGACAGCGAGCAAGAGGGAGGCATCAAGTGGGAGTGTTTGAATTTATCATCGTTATCGTCGCAATTACGGCGATCGGCGGCATAGTCCGTGACAAGCAGCGCATTAAGGCGGGCTATGCGCCGAGATTCGGTCGCCATCGCCATCGCAGCCGTCATCGCAATAGCCATAGCAACGGCAGCGGCAAGGGCATGGATATGGGCTTGGGCATGGGCATGGGCTGTCCGCTCTGCGCGGGACTTGCCGCAGACGGCGAGGGCGCCGAGGAACTGGAAGCAAGGCTCAAGAATCTCACGGCGCTGGAAGAACGTGTTCAGGTACTGGAAAAAATCGTCACCGACAAGGGCCGAACGCTTGCCGACGAAATAGACCGCTTGTAACGGATGCTCAGCGCATCAGCGAAAGAACAGCGCTACGCCGCGTTGGCCACCGAGATTGCCGCCGTCACCGCAGGCGAGGGCAATCTTACATCGCGCATGGCGACCACCGCCTGTCTGCTGCATTTCGGTTTTGATGCCTTCCTGTGGACAGGATTTTACCTGGTCGACCCCGACAAGGAGAACGAGCTGGTCGTTGGACCCTACCAGGGGACCATGGGGTGCCTGCGCATTCCCTTTGGCCAGGGGGTTTGCGGCGCTGCCGCGGAGGCGCGGAAAACGGTGATTGTTGCTGATGTTGAATCCTTTCCCGGCCATATCGCCTGCGATACAGCGTCGAAATCAGAGATTGTGGTGCCTGTTTTCGATGCTGAAAAAAATCTGATTGCGGTGCTGGATGTTGATTCGGCGGTGGTCTCCGCTTTTGACGAAATTGACGCCAAATGGCTGGAAGAAATCGTCGGCGAAATTTTTTCTGTTTGAGAAAACAACCATTTTTCCTGCCTTTGCTACGCCGTAAAACCCTATGCACCTGATTCAACAGGGCGAATCCCGCGCCCGCCTGGCCAGCGCGGAAATGCCTCCGTTTATGCCAATTTTAGCCGAATTGCGTCTTTAACCCGGTGTCAACTTTCCCGGGCCACCATCCCTGCAGAATAATCAAATGGGGTCAATTCGGAAAGGATCAGGCAATGTCCGCCGACCAATGGTATATGATTGTGCCGAACACTTTTCTTTCGGCGCTTCTGTGGATTCTTATTTTTGTTGTGGTGCTGTACCTGGCGCGCGATCCCGCGCACCGGGTAATTCATACATTGTTCCGCACGCTGGCCGCGGCCTGCAACACGGCGGTGGATGCCATTCTCGGCGCCCACGCGTCGGTGCTGGCGCGTAACCGCGAAGTGCTGCTGGCACAGGGCCGAGAGGAAGCCGAGCGGATCATCGAGCGCGAGTTCGAGCGCATCGACGCGTCTGTCAGGCGCGACCTGGCCAAGTATCCGGCTCTGCAGCGTCAGATCAGCGAAGAAATCACGCGCATAGAAGAAGACTTCGCTGCTTCCAGCACAACCCCGCCATCGCCCCCGAGCTGGGTCAAGGCGGTCGAAGCCGTGGCGGGAATTCCCTCCAACGGCGATCCCATGGTGGCGAAGACGCTGGAGATTATCCACACCTCTCTGGTCGACGCGCAAAAGCGGGCAGAGGCCACTTACCGCGAAGAATCACAAAAGCGCCATGGCATTCTCTCAAGCATGATGCCGGCCTGGCGGCGCGTTACCCAGGCGCTTGAAAGCGTCAACAAGAGCGTTGATTCCCTGCTCGAGCGCGGGCGCACCATTGACCGCCATATGGAAGATTACGAACAGATCATCGCCGGCACCGAGGCTGCCGAGCGCAAGCTCTCGTCTTCGTCGATGGTCCAGTTCTTCATTTCGGCCTTCGTTATGGCCATTGCGTTGGGCGGCGCCGTAATCAACTTCAACCTGATTGCCCGACCGATGTCGGAGATGGTGGGCGGCAACGGCATGATCGGCGGCTTCAAGACCTCGGATATCGCGGCGCTGGTGATCATCCTGGTCGAGATTTCCATGGGGCTGTTCCTGATGGAAAGCCTGCGCATCACGCGGCTCTTTCCGGTTATCGGGGCGCTGCCCGACCGCATGCGCGTCAAGATGCTGTGGATCACCTTTGGTATTCTCACGGCGCTGGCCAGCGTCGAGGCGGGCCTTGCCTACATGCGCGAGATCCTGCTTCAGGATGAGCTGGCAACCAACGCACTGCTGCGCGGGGACGGGGCGGCAAGCTTCGACACCACCTTCACCTGGATAACCACCAGCGCCCAGATGGGCATGGGCTTTATCCTGCCCTTCGCACTGGTCTTCGTGGCCATCCCGCTGGAAACCTTCATCCATTCCCTGCGCACCGTGATCGGTATCCTGACCGGCTGGGCGTTGCGGGCGCTGGCTTTCGTCTTCCTTCTGCTGGCCGGCATCTTCGGCAGCTCCGGCCAGATGCTGGGCGAATTTTATGACATGGTCATCTTCCTGCCTGAACGGATTGGCCGGAAGCTGGGTTTCAGCCATGGCGAAGATTTTGGAGCCAGCGCCGGCGACAGCGGTGCAGCCAGCCTGTCGGGATCGCTGGTGTCCAACCGTCGCAAGCAAGTTGAGCCCGCCGAATAGCGGGCAAAGAATAAGGAGAATTGAAATGATAAAGCTTATACGTCTATTCGCTGCCGGGCTTCTGGCCCTCACGCTGGCCTCCTGTTCCAGCGAACCGCAGCCGCCGCGCAACGCCGGCGTCTATCTGCTGATCGATACCTCCGGCACCTATACCGAGGAACTGGCGAAGGCCCAGCAGGTGATCAACGTGCTCCTGTCACGCCTCAACCCCGAGGACAGCTTTGCCGTCGCCCGGGTCGATACGGGCAGTTTCTCCGAGAAAGATATTATTGCCAAGGTTACCTTCGACGACCGGCCCTCGGTGACCAACCAGCAGAAGCGGCGCTTCCGCGAGGCCATCAATAAATTTGCCAAGACGGTGAAGCCGGCGGCCTACACCGACATTACCGGCGGCATCCTGCTGGCGGTGGAGTATCTCAACGAAAAGAATACCGGCAAGAAAACCATCCTGATTTTCTCAGATCTTAAAGAGGATTTGAAGGAAGGCTATATCCGCGACATTCCGTTTCAACTGGAAGGTTTCCAGGTGATTGCGCTGAACGTTACCAAGCTGCACTCCGACAACATTGACCCCCGCGAATATATGCAGCGGCTGGACGAATGGGAGGAGCGCATTACCGCCGGCGGTGGCACCTGGCGGGTGATCAACGACCTGGAAATGCTCGACGACAGCCTCACCAGCTAGATTTAAGGAATTACTCAGGCGTAAGAAATTGGCGGGGTCGGGAAAACCGGCTCCGCCGTTTCTTTGCTTTGCGCCTTTTTTCTCCGTCCCGGTTACAGCCTGCGGAGGATCGGCGTCATTCCCTTTGCACGTCACAGGAAGTCGTTCTATTCTTTCCCTCCAACATACGAGGGAGGTCATCATGGCCGATACGCATAAGCGAAACCTTGTTGTTTGTTGTGACGGCACCTGGAACACACCCGATCAGAAAGATCGCGACCGGATCGCGCCCACAAATGTGGTCAAGATGGCGCGCGCTGTGTTGACGAAGCGCGACGGTCTGTCTGCCGAGATTGAGGAGCAGGGGGTGACGATTGTGCCGCAGGCCGTCTTTTACGACACCGGCCTTGGCACTGGCGAAAACGACTACGGCCCCGATCAGACGCCGGAGAGCGGCGGCTGGGGCAGTAAATTCTCCTCTGCCTTTGACAGTTTGAAAAGCGGCGGCAAAAACACCGGCTTGAAAGACAGATTGCTGGAAGCCGTCGACAAACTGGCCGGCGGCGCTGGCGGCCTGGGTATGAGCGATAAAATCAAAGACGCCTACCGTTGGCTTTGCGACAATTATAAGGAAGGTGACCAGATATTCCTGTTCGGCTTCAGCCGCGGGGCCTACACGGTGCGCAGCCTCTCAGGCTTGATCGATCTGTGCGGCCTGGTGCCAGCCCACGACGAGGAAGCGCTGGAAGAAGCCTGGGATTTATCGCTCGCGCGGCGATAAATCCCACCGCGATGCGCAGCGCACCGAGGCCGACAAGCGGGGTTGGCGGGACGCGAAAATCCAGTTTCTCGGCGTCTGGGATACCGTCGGCGCGCTCGGCATTCCAAAACTCAGTGAAGCCGGCGTCTTCAAGAAACTATGGGGCTGGATGACTGAGGGCAGCAAGCTGGATCACAAATTCCACAGCGTCCATTTATCACCGATTGTCAAGCACGCGGCCCACGCCCTGGCTCTGGATGAAAGGCGCGGTCCTTTCGAACCTTCGCTCTGGAGAGAGCGCAAGGCGGTTTCCGGCGCTGATGCTGGGGGAAAAGAAGCGCAGGATAACCCGGGGCCTGATGAAGTGCAGCAGGTTTGGTTCGCGGGCGTTCATTCCAATATCGGTGGCGGCTATGTCGATGCGGGTCTCTCTGACCACGCTTTTATGTGGATGGCCCAGCGGGCGATAAAAGCCGGATTGTATTTGAACCCGACGTATCTGGCGCACCGGATTGACCCCAACGCCCATGGCGAACTCAGGGACACGTTGTCTGGCCTCTACGAAAAAATTCCCCAATTTGTCAGGGAACTGGACAGTGTCGATGCTGACGAGAACCCAATATTGAACGAGAAAATCCACAGCAGCGTGCGCTCTCGCTTTGAAAGTCAAACCAACATTTACTGGTTGCCCCGGGTGCGCGGCAAAACCACGCGCAGGGAAATGCTGGAATATTTTGAAACCGACGCGGATCACACTAACGAGGGCCGGTCCCTGATTACACGGGCCGATAGCGCGGGATCCATTGTCAAGAGATACAAGGCCATACACGGGCTCACTTCTGAGGCTGGCGGTACTCTGCCTCCGGAGAGGGTAATCCCAGGCACCGGCCTTGGCCTGCCAGAAGCGGACGAGGCACAGCCCATTGGACCCCGGCAATAGTCCGCGCCGGCTGAATCCCGCTTGTGTGGTTTCGCCCGATCATGCCGGGTGGTATGCTTGGGTGAAACCGGCAGGGGAACAGCCATATGAAATATCTGCATACCATGGTCCGGGTCACGGACCTGGACGCCTCGCTGGACTTCTATTGCAACAAGCTGGGTCTTGTTGAGATCAACCGCATTGATGTGGCCGCCGCACGTTTTACGCTGGTCTTCCTCGCCGCGCCAGGCGACGAAACGGCGCAGGTGGAACTGACCCATAACTGGGACCCCGAGGATTATACCGGCGGGCGCAATTTCGGTCACCTGGCCTATCAGGTGGAGGATATCTATGCCGTCTGCCAGCGGTTGATGGACGGTGGCGTTACTATCAGCCGCCCGCCCCGCGATGGCCATATGGCCTTCATCCGCTCGCCTGACGGCATCTCCATTGAATTACTGCAACAGGGCAATCCGCTGGACCCCGCCGAGCCCTGGGCATCAATGGAAAACACCGGCGAGTGGTAGGATAAGTCCCAATCTCATCACCCTCTCCCCAACCCTCCCCTGAGGGAGGGGGCTTTCTTCTTGTCACCCCGGACTTGATCCGGGGTCCATTGAAAACACGGTGCACGAGGACAGGGCAATAGACTCCGGGTCTCAATCTTCGCAAGCCTTGGCTTCGATTGGCCCGGAGTGACGAAAGATTAATTGGGTCGGCGAGTGGCAAGGGGCTACTCCCCAAGCTCCGGGTAATCGGGCGGCGGCTGGCGGTGCATGGTCGCCTGCTCAAAGGCGTAGGCATACTGGAAGAGAAGCCCTTCCGCGTAGGGCCGCGCCAGAATCTGCAGTCCGGCGGGGAGATTTCCCGCTGAGAATCCCATGGGAACGGTAACCGCGGGCAGGCCGGTGGCCGGCGCCACCTCCTGCGAATTATCGCCCCGGTAATCCTTCCGCTGGCGGGTGATCAGGGCCGGCGGGCTGGTCCATGTGGGATAAAGGATGGCGTCAACGTCTGCCGCGTCCATGGCGGTCAACACGTCAGCGAGGAACGCCTGCCGCCCGGGGTGATCGGCGAAATCGGGGCAGGGGGTCGGCCAGTCGCGGGGATGTACATCCAGCGGAAAATCGGCGAAAAATTCAAGGCCCGGGCGGGCGTCCTCGGCAAAAGTGCCGGCCTCCAGCATGTCGATCACGTCCAGGAAGGGCGCGCCATCGCCGAGACTCAGCAGATACTGGTGCATGTCATAGCGGAAACGGGCGCAAAAGTTGGTTTTGCTGGCCCGATGGGCGGCCAGTCCCGGAATCTCGAAATCCTCGACAATAGTCGCGCCCGCCGCCGCCAGGTCGAGGAGCGCCGCCTCGAACAGATTTACGATTTCCGGGTCGGCATCCTCGGTATATGTCAACGCCCCCAGAACACCGAGCCGCGCGCCCCGCAACCCGTCGGCCTTGAGGAACGCGGTATAGTCTGCCTCGCGCTTGCCTCTGCCCAATTCGGTGTAAGGGTCAGCGGGGTCATGGCCCGCCACCAGGTTGAAGAGTTTGGCGCCGTCGGTAACGCTGCGGGTCAGCGGCCCGGCGACATCG
>JACZSK010000110.1 GCA_022574255.1 Pseudomonadota bacterium | reverse complement strand
AAGGAATTTAGTTTTCGAGACCTGACCAAGTACGGTTCGTCGTTGGCTCTTTACAAGCTAACCGAGGATGACCGATGGCTTACGACCTTTTGCGGGGAAGAAATTGTGCAAGATGTAGGTTTCGAATTAACAGGCAAGTATCTTGACGAATATGCGGATAAAGACACATTAGAATTCTGGATGGAGAACATCAAATTCATCTGCGGGCAGGGCAAACCCATTATGGAATCTTACACCCTTGATCATGCCAACAGAGAATATGCCAAGTGTCTGTCGCTAAATCTGCCCTTGAAAAGTGGAGTCCATGACTTTCCAGATATGTTCATTTGTCACGAAACCTATGTCCGTAATAGCCGTAATATCTAATGTCCGCTTTTGGCTAAAAGCAGACTCTTTTCAATGCGTTGCCGGCGGTGGCTGTGCACGCCCCATCCCAACCTCGATTGCGGCGGAACAATTCAGTTTCAGGAAACAATGATTGAGGGGTCGACGGAAACCCTGGAAAGGGTGGAAACGTGGCGCTAGCCGCCGCTGTCGGGATCGGGCAGTTCGGGCCGCACGCCTTTTCTTATTTCGAAAATGATCACATTGCCTTCCTCGCGGGCCATGATCAGCTGGTGCCCGGAAGTCTGGCAAAAGGCGGGAATGTCCTGCACGCTCTCGCGGTCGGTGGCGCGAACCTCCAGCATGTCTCCCACGGCCATTTTTTCCAGCAGCCGGCGCGCCTTTAAAATAGGCAGTGGGCTGACCATGTCGGTGGCGTCAAGCTGATTCATACGTCGTTACTGCGTCAGGGGCTGCTGCTGCGTCTTGCCGCCAAATTCCGGCGACGAGGTTATCGAGGACAGAAAAGCGCCCGGCATCCCCGTCCTGGGCCAAGTTTACGGCTCACTTCTCAACAATTCTTTAACGAATTCAGCCGCCCCGGCGCGGGTGGAACGCCCCAGCGGAAGCGCCTCATCCCGGGCTGTCCAGCGGCTTGCACAGCGCCATGGCCGATTTGGCGATCAGCAGAATTTCGCCGTTGGCCTGCAGCAAGGGGAAAAAGGCATTGCCGTCGTTCAGCAAATCCTGAACCCGCTGGTCCTGGCCAATAAAAACCTTGCCGGCCAGCGCCGTGCCGTCGTGAAGGATCAGCTCGACCTCCACGACTTCCTTGGTGATGCGCGAGATGGGCCGCAACCGGGCCGGGTCCGCTTGATCGTCATTGCTCATTTCAGCGCCTCCATTACCGCCCGATCATGGCCATACTCGCGGAATTTCTCGTAGCAGTGGGGGCGCAGCCCGGAAAATTCAAAGACGCCCTGCATCATTCCGTTTTCATCATCCGACAGATAGCGGTAGCTGAACAGTTCCTGCACCACCACCACGTCACCTTCCATGCCGACGACCTCGGTGATCGAGACAATGCGGCGTTTGCCGTCGCGCATGCGCGAGATCTGCACGATCAGATCGACGGCCTCCGCGATCTGCGTGCGGATGGCGCTCAGCGGATAATTCAGCCCCGACATGGTCGCCATATTCTCCATCCGGATCAGCGCTTCGCGCGGGCGGTTGGCGTGCAGCGTGCACATGGACCCGTCGTGGCCGGTATTCATTGCCTGCAGCATATCCAGGCATTCTGGACCCCTGATTTCGCCCAGGATGATGCGGTCGGGCCGCATCCTCAGCGCATTTATGGTCAGGTCACGAATGGTTATTTCGCCCGCGCCTTCGAGATTCTTGGGCCGCGTTTCCAGGGTCACCACATGGGGCTGCTGCAATTTCAGCTCGGCGGCGTCCTCGATGGTGACGATGCGCTCGCCCTCGCCGATCAGGCTGGACAGCGCATTCAACAGCGTTGTTTTGCCCGACCCCGTGCCGCCGGAAATAATGATGTTCAGCTTGCTGGCCGCCGCCGCCTTCAGAATAACCGCCATCTCGGGCGACAGGTTGTCCTGCTCGACCATCTTGTCCAGGGTGATCGGCTGCTCCGAGAATTTTCGGATCGACAGGGTGGGCCCCTTCACCGCAAGTGGCGGCAAGACGATGTTGACGCGGCTGCCATCTGCCAGGCGGGCGTCCGCCATGGGCGAGGTTTGATCGACCCTGCGGCCAACGCGATTGACGATGCGTCCGGCCACATGCAGCACATGTTCGTCATCGCGGAACTTCACGTCAGTCAGCTCCAGCTTGCCGTTGCGCTCCACATAAACCTGGTAGGGACCATTGACCATGATGTCGGTTATGGTCGGGTCTTTCAGCAACACCTCCAGCGGCCCGAGCCCAAGAATCTCGTCGATCAGCGCCGCCTGCAATTGCTGCTGCTCGGGCCTGTTCAGGGTAATTTTAAATTCCTGCAGGACTTCCATAACGATGGGTTCAAATTCCTCGCTCAGGTCCGAGCGCTTCAGTTGAGACGCCGCCTCGGGATCGATCAGGTCCAGAAGGCGCGGCAATACGCGCTCCTTGATGCTCAGAATATGCTCATCGGGAAGCTCTTTCTGGCCCGTGGCGGCGGCATAGGTGGGTGGCGCGGGCTCGTTTTCAGCTTTGTCTGCGCCATTCTCCGCCGGATCGGCGGCCCTGCGCCTGGCCCTGCGCTTTTCTTCGCTGATCAGGTATTCCTCGGTGGTCATGCCCTTCTGGCCAAAGCCGGAACCTGTTCCCCGCGCACTGGGGCGGTTCTTGAAGCCAGTCGCGGTTCGCTGATCGGCGTTCAGATAGCGCGCCGGGCGGGTCTTAGACAGGCCGTCATGGATCGGCGTCGAGTGTTTTTGTCCGAACATCCGGCGGTTCCCTAAAGTCATTGCAAAGCTGTTGCCGGGACGCCGGCTCGTTTATCGACCGCGCTACCCTGACTGGCGGAAATTCTATCCAATGGCCCTGAAAAAGTAGTTAATTTCGCGTTTTCCTATGCGCCGCAATCGCGGCGGGAACAACCGGCTGGGGGTGCTACTGTCTAGTGGATTGTGGCGCCCTTGGGCACATGCAGAGAATGAATGCGTTGCACCAGTTGGTATTGCACGCCTTCCCACATGGCCCGGCCCTCGTCATCGCCGATCGCCTGCATTTTGGCCAGCGCCACGTCGGTGAATTGCAGGGCACATTCGCCGAACTTGGAGATCAGGTTATCAGCGACGATGGCGAAATAAATTTCGGGGTCGAATTCGAGACGGGGCTTCATGGCGGTTCCTTTGCTTGATGGCAGGGGGCTTGGGCGCACGCCGGCCTCAAGGCGCGGGTTTCCTGCTCGCTTACCAGGAAAGCAACATTCAGGCCAGGCAGGGATATCCATCAACCGATTGATTCCATTGACTAATATTTCCAACTCCACGGTGAAGACCGGGCAATATTTGCCCTGGCCGGGCATCAGGAGAGAGGCAGACAGGCAGCATTTTCCCTATACTTGGCGCTGCCGTTGCGCCACTGTTTGCCTATCATACGCGGTCAATCAGAAGGGATACCTGATATGAACGACGATTTTGGTGGAGATTCCGGGCAATTCCTGCGCTCGCCCATGGGCGTCGGCGCGATCATCATCGTGCTGCTTTACGCGGTAGCGGGGCTGGCTACAGGCGGGAAATGGAGCGAGGAGCAACGCTGGTTGCTGAGCGTCTTTCTCATCGCTTACCCCTTTGTCGTGCTGGGTCTGTTTTACAAGATATTCCTGAAGGGCGACAAGTAGAGCTGCTCTTCCGGTCAGGCTGAATTCGGGCTGGAGTCCAGAACGAAGAGTTCCAGCCCCATATCGTACATATCGACCCGGCCCTGGGGTTCGGCGGGCAGGGCCATTTCGGCGCGGTTGCTGGGTTTACCTGCCTTCATCGGTCATCCGCAACGCCCGCAGGATAAAGGCGAATTCCTCGGCATCCTCCTCCAGCGCCTGGAAGCGGCCTGACTTGCCCCGATGTCCGGCGCCCATGTTTGTCTTCAGCAGCAGCAAATTATCGTCGGTCTTGGTGGCGCGCAGCCTGGCCGTCCATTTGGCCGGCTCCCAATAGGTGACGCGCGGGTCGTTCAGCCCGCCGGTGACCAGCATCGGCGGATAGTCCTGCGCGGTAATGTTATCGTAAGGCGAATAAGAGCGGATCAGCTCGAAAGCGGCCTTGTCCTCAATGGGGTTGCCCCATTCCGGCCATTCCGGTGGGGTCAGCGGCAGGTCCGCGTCCAGCATGGTGTTCAGCACATCAACAAAAGGCACGCCGACGATGGCCGCGCCCCAAAGCTCGGGTGCCGCGTTCAGCACCGCCCCCATTAACTCGCCGCCGGCGCTGCGCCCGGAAATGGAAATGCGCCCGGCGCTGGTCCAGTTTTCCTCGATCAGGAATTTTGCGACATCGACGAAATCGTTGAAGCTATTGGTGCGCTTCTCCAGCTTGCCGTCCAGATACCAGCCGAAGCCCATTTCGTCGCCGCCGCGGATATGGGCGATGGCCACCGCGAATCCGCGATCCAGCAGCGACAGGCGCTTGGCGTCAAAGCCCGGCGGATAGCCATAGCCATAGGCGCCATAGCCAATCAGATGCAGCGGCCCGCTGCCGTCACGCCTGAAATCCCTGGGGTAGACAATAGAGACCGGCACCCTGGTATTTTCCCCGCCCTGGCTGCGCGCTGTTGCCCACAGCCGCTCGGTCCGATAACCAGCCGGGTCATAACCGGAAGGAATTTCCTGTACCTTGCGGGTGATCAGCTTTCGCTTCTCCAGGTCATAATCGAAAATGGTATCCGGCGTGACCATGGATTCATAGTTCAGCCGCAGCTCCGGCACATCCTGGCCGGGGCCAATTTCGTATGCGGCATTGGCTCCCAGCGACGCGTGGTAGGTGGCTTCGGGAAACCGGATTCTGTGTTCGTCACCGGCCCGCGCGCGGTCGTGATAGAGGATGCGCACCTGGTCCAGCCCCTCTGTGCGCTCCGAAATGGCGAGAAAATCGCTGAAGGCGGTCAGGCTGCGGATGTAGTTTTCGTCCGACCCGGCGATCAACTCCTGCCAGTTTTCCTCACCCGGCGCGCCGTCGGGCCCCAGCGCGTCATCTGACAGCGTGACGACGCGGAAATTCTGGTGGTTGTCATTGACCCGGATAAAGAATTTGCCTTTTCCCTCCGCCGGGGCAGCGTGATCCAGATCGTAGTGGCGGTCTTTTTGCCGCGCCGAGACCAATAGCGGCTCCCCATCCGGGTCGGCGGCGGCCAGCACCCGCACCTCGCTGGTCACCTGGTCACCGCTGGCCAGGATGATGAATTCACGGCTCTGGGTTTTGCCCAGGCCGAGAAAAAAACCGGCGTCCGGTTCCTCGTAGACCACCCGGTCTTCTGTCGCCGGCCTGCCCAGACGATGCGCCTTTACCTGATAGGGCCGCCAGTGCTCGTCGAGCCGCACATAGAAGATGACCTTCCCGTCCGCCGACCAGACCGGGGCGCCGATGGTCTCGGTGATCTCGTCGTCGAGCATTTTGCCGCTGGCGATATCCTTGACCCTCAGGGTGAAGCGCTCGCCGCCGTCCATGTCCTCGGAGAATGCCAGCAGCGTATGGTCGGGGCTGACCTGCAGCCCGCCGAGGGCGTAAAAATCGCGGTTCCCCGCGCGCTCGTTCTCGTCGAAGAGAATTTCTTCCCCTTTTTCTCCGGCCACGCCGCCTGCAGGTGCGCGCAGCTCCACACCGGCAGCTGTGCGAAACCAGGTCTTGTATTGCGCGCCCTCGCTGTAGCGCCAGGAATAAAAATAAGCACCGTCGCGCAGCGGCACCGAAGCGTCATCAGACTTGATGCGTCCCTTCATCTCCTCGAAAATGGTTTTCACCAGTGGCGCCAGTGGCGCCATCTGGCCCTCGAAATAGGCGTTTTCGGCCTTCAGGTAATCGAGGACTTCGGCGTCATCGACTTGCGGATAACTCGGGTCTTTCAGCCAGTGCCAGGGATCGGAAATGGTCACCCCATGGGTGGTGAAGCTGTATTCCTTAGCCGCCGCCATGGGCGGCTCGGACTGTTTTTCTGGCGCCATGTCTTCCCTGTTCTATATCCGTGGTAGACCGTTGCGGTCATATACCAGATACCCAGCTGGCGCCACCGCCGGCTGTTGGATTCCGCACGGCGTCAGTGTATCAAGAACCCTGCCCCAGCCGTCAGCCAGGATGTGAACAATGGACAGGCCCCTCAGCGACATCGAACAGCGCCTGGCGGCGCTCAGGAATGAGCTGGCCGACCGCGGGCTGGCTGGTTTCATCGTGCCCTTGACCGACGAACACCAGAGCGAATATGTCGCCGATTATGCCCAGCGGCTGGCCTGGATAACGGGGTTCACCGGCTCCGCCGGAAGCGCCGCCGTGATGGCTGAAAAAGCCGCGGTTTTTGTCGACGGGCGCTATACCTTGCAAGTGAACACCGAGGTCGATGGCGCTCTCTATGAGCGCCTGCCGGTGGCCGATTCGCCGATGATCGACTGGCTGAAGGCGCAAGTCACTAAGGGCGACAAGATCGGCTACGACCCTTTTCTGCACACCACGAAATGGGCCGAGAATATTGACGAGACCCTGACCGCCAAGGGCGCTGAACTGGTGCCGGTCGAGGGCAACCCGATCGATGCGGTGTGGGCTGACCAGCCCGATCAGCCGCTGACCAATGTGGTGGCGCAGCAAATCGAAAATGCCGGCGAGAGCAGTGCCGACAAGCGCGCGCGGCTGGCCGAGGAGCTGATCAAGCAAGACGCCGACGCCTGTGTGCTGACGGCACTGGATTCGATTGCCTGGCTGTTCAATATCCGTGCAGAGGATGTGCTGCACACCCCGGTGACCATGGCTTTTGCCATCCTGCATAAGGATTCCACCGCCCAGCTGTTCATTGCCCCCGAGAAAGTTGACGCCGACCTGCAGGCGCATCTGGGCAACGCCGTAACGCTGCGGGCGAAGGACGAATTCCTGGCGGGTTGCAGTGAACTGGGCGCTCAGGGCAAGGCGGTGCTGGCCGACCCCGACAGCGCCTCCGCCGCCGTCCTGCGCACTCTCAAGGATAGCGGCGCCAGGCTGGTCAAAGGCGCCGACCCCTGCGCCCTGCCTAAAGCGCGCAAGAATGCCGTCGAGATCAAGGGTACAGAGAACGCTCATATTCGCGACGGCGCGGCGGTCACGCGCTTTTTGCACTGGCTGGCCGGGAACGCCCATAAGGGCGAAGTTGACGAGATTATCGCCGCCGACAAGCTGCTGGCCCTGCGCAAGGAGAGCCCGCTCTATCTGGACTCCAGCTTTGATACCATCTCCGGTTCGGGACCGAACGGCGCCATTGTTCATTACCGGGTGTCACCGGCGACCAACCTTCCCCTGAAGCCCGGCTGGCTGTATCTGGTGGATTCCGGCGCCCAATATCTGGACGGCACCACCGACATCACCCGCGTCGTTGCCGTCGGCGCCCCCGACGAGGCGGCGGGCGAGGAAGAGCGCAACCGTTATACGCTGGTTCTTCAAGGCCATATCGCGCTTGCCACCTGCCTGTTTCCCAAGGGGACCACGGGCTCGGAACTGGACAGTTTCGCGCGCCGCCCGCTGTGGCAGGCGGGGCTGGATTATGACCATGGCACCGGCCACGGGGTGGGCAGCTATCTGGCGGTGCATGAAGGGCCGGGACGCATCGCCAAGGCACCCAATTCCATCGCCCTGGAGCCGGGCATGATCTTTTCCAACGAGCCGGGATATTACAAGGCCGGGGCCTATGGCATTCGCATCGAGAACCTGGTGCTGATTAAATCGGTCGACAGTCCGGGCGACCGCGAGATGATGGGGTTCGAGGAACTGACGCTGGCGCCGCTGGAGCGAAAACTGATCGATTCGCGACTTTTGACAGAACCGGAGCTTTCCTGGCTCAACGCCTATCATGCCCGCGTGCGCGAGATCATTTCGCCCTTAGTCCCTGAAGATACAAGGGAATGGCTTGCTGCCCAGACCGCGCCCATAGGCTGAAACGGCCCGCGACTTGCGGGAAGGGGTTTTTGCCTCCATTCTCAGGCCATGAGCAAATTTCATTTGCGTCTGAAACCCAATTTCCGGGGCCGGGATTTTATTGTCGGCGACCTCCATGGCATGTTCGATTGTCTGCGGGCGGCGCTGACCGAACGTGAATTCAATCCGGCCGCCGACCGGCTGATTTCCGTCGGCGACCTGATCGATCGCGGCCAGGATTCTCTCATGTGCCTGGGCCTGCTGCAGAACCCGTGGTTTTTTGCCGTGCGCGGCAACCATGAGGAAATGATGCTGGAGGCCATGAGCAGCGGCGACCGCAAAACCTGGTACGAAAACGGCGGCCAATGGAGCGACAACCTGGGCCCCCGGGGGCTAAAGCGCCTTGGGGCCGACGTCCGGCGCCTCCCCCATGCGATTACGCTGGAGACCCGCTCCGGCGCTTCGATCGGTATCGCCCATGCGGAATGCCCGGTCGATGACTGGAAAGACATAAAGAAGGCCAAAAATGATCAGGCGCTCAGGGAGGCGATCATCTGGGGCCGCCGGGTAATCAGGGAGCGCAAGCCCATGGCGACCCGGAATGTGGACCTGACCATTCACGGCCACACCCCCCTCAACCGGCCGCTGAGGC
>JACZSK010000109.1 GCA_022574255.1 Pseudomonadota bacterium | reverse complement strand
CGAGATCAACACCATTCCCGGCTCCTTCGCCAATTACCTGTGGCAGGCCGCCGAGCCGCCGGTCAGCTTTACGGCATTGACCGAGGCAATGATCGAAGAAGGCTTCGCGCTGGCCGAGCGGCGGCGGGGCGATACGGGGGCGGGCGCCGCGGGCGGCGCCATATTCGGGCGAAACTGAGTGAGCGAAACAGCAGGCGCAGACCATTATCATGCCTATCTGGGGCCAATGCCCAAGGGTGGCGGCCCGCAGATTGCCTGGCTGCACGGCTGGGGGCTGACCCACGAATCCCTCGTCGGGCTGGCGCAGTTGTATGAGCGCAGCCACGGCAACCACCTCTTTGACCTGCCCGGGTTCGGGCGCACCAACATGCTTGCCCAGGGTGCCGGCACCAAGGATTACGCTGAAGCCATGGCCGGAGCGCTAAAACTCCTAGGCGGCGGGAAATTTACCCTGGTCGGGCATTCCTTCGGTTGCCGCATCGCGGTGCGGCTGGCAGCTGAATATCCCGAACTTGTCGAGAATCTCGTGCTGATCTCCGCTGCGGGCATCCCGCGCAGCCGCAGCCTGGCCTGGAAGATGCGCGCGCGGACCATAAAGCTGATGGGCCGGCTGGCGGGACTGGCCGACAGGCTGTTTGGCACCGCATACCGGCCCCGCTGGGCGCGCCGTTATGGCAGCGCCGACTACAGGAACGCCGGGCTGCTGCGCAAAACCTTCCTGCGGGTGGTGAATGAGGATCTAAGCCAGGTGGCGGCGGGCATCAGCCAGAGAGTGCTGCTTATTTACGGCGCCGAAGACAGCGAAGCGCCCCCTGATATTGGCGAGAAATATGCGGCTCTGTTGCCCGACGCGCGCCTGCATGTGCTTCCCGGATACGGGCATTTCGATATCCTGGAGCGCGGCAAGCACCAGTGCCAGCGCCTGATCGACGAATTCCTGGGGGGAGGGTGACGTGGAGAACTTGCTGATGTTCATTCTCTCCACCGCGCCGCTAGCCATATTTTTTTGGATAAGAGGTAACGCGCTGCTGATGTTTTTTCAGCAGGAAGAATATGATGGCAGGCGTTTCCTGCGCTGGCTGTTTGCGTTCAGTGGCTTCGACAGGCGCGCCAGTCTGATTTTTCTTATCGGCTTAACCGGAACAGTGTTGTTTTTTCCGTATCTTCTTAGTGGATATCTCCTGCAGTATTACATTTCTGTCTCCTGGCTAACGACTACGGTTGCATTTGGCTACGGTGCTTTTATCAGTTGGCGAGTCCTCAGAGCCGCGAAAAAGCCGCTGGTTATGACGGCACGCGCAAAGCGTATATTGGGCATGTTTATGCTCGACGCCCTGCTAGTAGGCGTAGCACTGTTCTTGATTATCACAGCCATTGTCCATTCGCCGGATGAGTATCTTGGCTGGTATGATGTCCCGATCATCTGGCTTGCCTGGTCTTTACTACTTCTCCAACTCCCCCCTTTCCTGCTGGTTCTGGCCAACTGGATGCTGGGGCCGCTGGAATCCTCGATCCGCAGGAAATACCGCATGGCGGCGGTGGCCAAGCTGAAGGCTCTTCGCCCCATGGTGATCGGCATCACCGGGTCTTACGGCAAAACATCGACCAAGCATTTCCTGGCACATATCCTGTCATCCGCCGAATCCACCCTGACCACGCCGGGCAGCGTTAATACCGAGATGGGCATCGTGCGGGTGATCCGCGAACATCTGGAGCCCCGCGACAAGTATTTCATTGTCGAGATGGGCGCCTATGGCATCGGCTCGATTCGCCGGCTCTGCGCGCTGACACCGCCCAGGCTGGGCATTATCACCGGCGTCGGCATGGCCCATTACGAGCGCTTCCAGTCGCTGGATAACGTAATGGCGGCCAAGTTCGAGCTGGCGGAAGCGGTGCATGAGGCGGGTGGCAAGACCATCGTCAACGCCGGGGCCATGCCCGCGGCGCTGTTGGCGGCCCGGCAAACCGGCCCCGGGGAACTTGTGCTCTGCGGCAAATCGGGCGAGGAGGCAGGCGAAGAGGCCGCACCGCCCGCGATTGCCCTGACCAAAGTCGAAGAGACCCGGCGCGGGCTGGAAATGACACTGGTGGTCAATGTGGTCAATGGGGCTGAAGGCACAGGAGAGGGCAGCACAGAAGAGGGCCGCGAAGAATTTACCCTGACCGCGCCGGTCTGGGGCGTCCATCAGGCCGAAAATATCATGCTGGCGGTGGCCGCCGCCCTGGAACTGGGCTTTCCCATGGCGACCATCCAGGCGGCGCTCAGCACCCTCAAGCAGGTGCGCCACCGGCTGGAGGTAACCCGCTCCAAGACCGGGCCGTGGGTTATTGACGACGCCTATAATTCCAACCCGGTGGGATTCGCGGCCGCCCTGCAAACATTGAATACTTTATCGCGGGAAGGCGGGCGGCGGGTGCTGATTACGCCGGGCATGGTCGAGCTGGGCGCCGAGCACGCGAAGCAGCACCGCGAGCTGGGCTGGGAGGCGGGCCGCGTGGTCGACCTGGCGCTGGTGGTGACGGCAAAGCGCATTCCCACCTTCATTGAGGGCTTCGAGGAATCCATGTCGGAATGGGCGGAATTGAAGACTTTCGCCACCCAGCAGCAAGCCGAGGACTGGTACAAGGCGAACGCCAACGACAAGGATGTGGTGCTGTTCGAGAACAACCTGCCTGATCTGTTTGAGGCCAAACTGCGCTTCTGAGAGGGTCATGAAGCCATTCAAAAACGCATGGGTTAAGCTCGAAAAATGTATATAGCTGAACAAAAAAGTTCAGAAAAACGCTCTGGGCGTTAGCCTAATGAAAGCATTTCATGCTACTTTCATCCAAGGCAGCGAGTCGTATTCGCCCCGCCGGGTTTGCCCGGCTGCCGCCTCCGGAGGAAATTCCGATGTCATTGAAAGACGTTTACGCAACGACACTGGAAGAGGATATTTTCCACGTCGATCAGACCTTCGACGCGCTGTTCAATTTCACCTATGATGAGAGCCGCACCGACCTTCTTGATCTCTATGAGAAGGGCAAGGCGATGCAGTGGAACGCCAAGGAGCGCATCGACTGGTCGCAGGAGCTGGATCCCGAAAACCCCATGGAATTGCCCGACGAACTGTTCGCGCTAAACGGTTTTCATCTCTACGAGAAAATGTCTCGAAAAGAGAAAGCCGAATGCCGGCGGCATATGCAGGCATGGAATATTTCACAATTTCTGCATGGCGAGCAGGGGGCGCTGATCTGCGCCGCCAAGATCGTGCAGAATGTGCCCGAAATGGAGGCCAAATTCTATGCCTCCACCCAGGTCATCGACGAGGCCCGCCATGTGGAGGCCTACAAGATGCTGCTGGACAAGTTCGGCGTCGCCTATCCCATGACCCCGCCGCTGCAGGAGCTGCTGGGCCAGGTTCTGCGCGACTCGCGCTGGGACATGACCTATCTGGGCATGCAGGTGGTCATTGAGGGTCTGGCGCTGGCCGCCTTTGCGGGCATGCGCGACCATGCACAGAACCCGCTGGCTGCATCGGTGAACGCCTATGTGATGCAGGACGAGGCGCGCCATGTGGCCTTTGGCCGGCTGGCGCTGCGCGCATATTATCCGCATTTGACCGAGGCCGAGCGCAACGAGCGTGAGGAATTTCTGGTCGAGGCCTGCTTCCTGATGCGCGACCGTTTCGAGGCCCGCGAGGTATGGGAGGCCCTGGGCCTGCCGGTGGAGGAATGCGTGAAGCACCAGAACGAATCGGAAGGCATGCAGATGTTCCGCAACTTCCTGTTCAATCGCATCGTCCCCATCGTCAAGGATATCGGCCTGTGGGGCAAGACCGTGCAGGACGGCTATGCCAAGATGGGCGTGCTGCAATATGCCAGCGTTGATATCGACGCCCTGCAGGCGGAGGACGAGAAAATCGCCGAGGAATTCGACGCCCGGCGCAGCCATATCGAGGATATCGCCGCCATCGCCAGTGAGTGAATGGGGCCAGAGAATTAAGAGAGGCCGGCGAATAACAGTCTAGTTTTTGGGCGCAAATGTGTCGGCTTGGGCCATATTCCAATAGCGCATGATGCGGTCAAAGGCACTGCCATCAAGCAGTGATCCTTGAGCAATCCACTGGCCGCGCTCCTCCGCCGGATGGGCGATGCTGTCGCCGTCGCGCACCCAGAAATGCTCGCGCCTCAGGTCTTCAGGCGATGCCAGCCCCGCCGAGGACAGAACCTCGGTCAGCGCGTGGATCGTGTTGCGGTGATAATTGAATACCCGTTTTGCCTTGTCATCCACGTCCAGCGCCGCCTGCCGGCGCTTGTCCTGGGTCGCCACGCCAGTGGGACAGCGATTGGTGTGGCAGGCCTGTGACTGGATACAGCCGACCGCAAACATGAAAGCGCGGGCCGCGTTCACCCAATCGGCCCCCAGCGACATCAGCTTGACCATGTCGAAGGCCGAGATGACCTTGCCCGACGCAGCAACGCTGATTTTGCCGCGAAGGCCAGAGCCCACCAGCGCATTTTGCACGAAGGCCAGGCCATCGACCAGCGGCGTACCGATATGGTCGGTGAATTCCAGCGGTGCCGCGCCGGTGCCACCTTCGCTGCCATCAACCACGATAAAGTCCGGCGCAATGCCGGTCTCGATCATCGCCTTGCAGAGCGCCATGAACTCCCAGCGGTGACCGACGCAGAGCTTGAAGCCAACCGGCTTGCCGCCCGATTTCTCGCGCAATACGGCGATGAATTCCATCATCTGTATGGGTGTCGAGAAGGCCGAATGGGCGGGCGGTGAAATAACGTCCTGGCCCTGAGGCACGTCGCGGGCCTCGGCAATTTCCGGGGTCACCTTGGCCCCGGGCAGGATGCCGCCGTGGCCGGGCTTGGCCCCCTGGCTGAGCTTGATTTCAATCATCCTGACCTGCTCTTCGCTGGCGCGCGCCGCAAAGGTATCGGCGCAGAAGCTGCCGTCTTCCTTGCGGCAGCCGAAATAGCCGGTGCCGATTTCCCAGATCAGGTCGCCGCCGCCGGACCGGTGATAGCGGCTGATTGAGCCCTCGCCGGTGTCGTGGGCAAAGTTGCCCAGCTTTGCCCCCTTGTTGAGGGCGGCAATGGCGTTGCCCGAGAGCGCGCCGAAGCTCAGGGCCGAAATATTCAGCACCGAGGCCGAATAGGGCTGCTTGCAGTCGGGGCCGCCGACCAGGGTGCGGCAGGCCGCTTCTGAGATCGGCTTCGGCGCCATGGAGTGATTGAGCCAGGCGTAATTTTCCTCGTAGACATCGAGCTTGGTGCCGAACGGCGTGTTGTCTTCCACGTCCTTGGCGCGCTGGTAAACCAGCGACCGCTGATCGCGGTTGAAGGGCTCTTCCTCCTTGTCTCCGGTAAAGAAATATTGCCTGAGCTCGGGACGGATTTCCTCGAACAGCCAGCGCAAATGCCCGATGATCGGATAGTTGCGCAAGACCGAGTGGCGGGTCTGCACCAAGTCCCAAATGCCGAGGAGGGCCAGCGGCCCGAGGATAGAGAAAGCCCAGTAATAATTGTGGCCGGATTCACGGGCCAGATGCGCGAAGGCGACGGCCAGTACCGCGATGATGTAGAATACACTGTATCTGAGCATGCCGAGACCTCACTTGGCTGATTGTTCGGGCAGAGTTTACCCGCCGCCGCGCCAATGCCTAGCGCTACTTGGAGCAATTTGCCGTGACCGGCGCCACTAGGAACCCGCCCGGCTGCGACAATCGGTTGCTTGACTCTGTGGGCGCGCGGCTGCCGGTTTTCGCCCTGTAGCAGGCCATGAGGCCTTGCCCGTCGGGCAAATCGGTATATTTCCATAATTGACGGAAGCACCGGGGAGTCGCTTTTGTGGGATCGTATCCGGAGTAGCCATGCCTTCTTCAACAGCCAGATTTGTACCACCCATTGCACCTTCCTTCGATAGCGCGCCAGTACGGGTTTTGCTGGTCGATGACGAACGTGAAATTCTCGAAGAAATGCGGGAATGCCTTGAGGCCGAGGACATCAATTGCATCCTCGCCCATGATGCCGCGGAGGCTCTGGAGCTGATACGGAAAATGCCAGAACTCGATGCGGTGGTCACCGATATACGCATGCCGGGCATGGATGGCCTGGAATTTACACGTACCCTGAAGCGCAAGGAGGCGGCGGGAAAAGCGCTGGCTGTAATCATTCTTACCGGTCATGCGGGATACGATGAGGCCGTTGAGGCGCTGCAGGCAGGCGCCGAAGATTTTCTGTCCAAGCCGGTGGGCGCCAGCCATCTGGTATATACCGTGACCAAGGCGGTAGAGCTTACCCGCCTGCGCCGCACCGAAGAGCAATATCGCCATCTTCTCGCCGACGAGGTTCAGAACAAGACCAATGAAGCGGCCGTCTTGCACCAGGATATTGGCCGCAAGCAGCTGCAACTGAACGCCGCGCACCTGAACAGCGCCGTCGCGGTGCGGGCCAAGGAAGAATTCTTTGCCCTGATCAGCCATGACCTGCGCACGCCGCTGGTTCTGCTGCGCGCCTTCGCGTCGCGAATCAAGGGCCATTTTGTCGAGACCGCCGAAAGCGGATACGCGGAAGAAACTGATTTCATGCTGCGGGTGGCCTCGGACGCCCTTGAATATCTGGATACCGTGCTGGAAATAGCCAAAATCACCAACCAGGGGGAGGGTCTGGAAAAGAATGGCAAGGGGTTCCTGGTCGAGGCCGCCTTCGAGAAACTCAAGCTTGCTTTCGGGAGAAAGCTTCAGGAAAAGAACATTCGCATCGAGATCGATGTCGCTCCGGGGCTGGAACTGTCAGGTGACTGCGGACAGATTGTCCGCGCGGTCGGCGCGCTTCTGGACAGCGCAATTCGAAATTCCGGGCCGGGTGCGGCAATCACCATGCGCGGCGAACTTGACCCGAAGCAAACCGTGCTTTCGGTGAGCGACGAAGGGCCCTGCATGACCGAGGAACAAATCCGCCTCGCCAGCCAGCCCTTCGGCCATCTCGAAAGCGAGTGGAGCGAGGGTATGCCGCAGCAACTGATGCTGGGCCTGCCACTGGCGCGAATCTTCACCGAAGGCTGCGGCGGTGAGCTGATGATCGACAGCGCGCCGGACCAGGGCACGACGGTTTCCATTATCCTGCCCAGATAGCCGACCGTCAGTCGCCCGGCAATTTCCCGCCGGATCGGCCTGTCGCTCATATTACTGCGGAAAAAATGGTGCCCACAGGTGGAATTGAACCACCGGCCTCTCCCTTACCAAGGGAGTGCTCTACCCCTGAGCTATGTGGGCCCGTGACAACCTGATTGCCAGCTTCAGGAAGCGGCGCAATGTTTGCCATATGGGCACTGAAAGCGCAAGGGCAACCGGGAGAGCCGCCGCACAATCAGCAGCCATCCCGTTTCCCTGCTGCCGGGGCCGGCATCTCACAGTCTTTGCACCCGTCGGTATCAGCGGCGGGCGCATCGGCAGCGTACTCAGCCCGGCTGCCCGATCATCTGGAAAAACCGCATTTCCATGGCCGGGTCGGTGCGAAAGACACCGGTCATCGAACGGGTGACGCAGGAGACATCCGTTTTATGCACACCGCGGGTCGAAATACACTGGTGCTCCGCGTCGAGCAGAACCGCGACGCCGCGCGGTCGAAGCGCCTCTTCAATGGCCTGCGAAATCTGGTTGGTCAGGGTCTCCTGGCTCTGCAGGCGCCGCGCGTAGGCATCGACAACGCGGGCAAGTTTGGAGATGCCGACGACCCTGTCGGAGGGCAGGTAGGCAACATGCGCCACGCCGATCATCGGCTGCATGTGATGTTCGCAGTGCGATTCAAAACGGATATTCTTCAACAGCACAATGTCGTCATAACCCGCGACTTCCTCGAACGTGCGCGACAGAATATCGATCGGGTCGTCGGCATATCCGGAGAGAAACTCGGCGAAGGCTTCAACAAAACGCCGCGGCGTATCGACCAGACCCTCTCGCGCCGGATCTTCCCCGAAATGAGCCAGCAACGTGCGCACGGCATCTTCGGCGGCGTCCCGGTCGGGGCGCGGGTCAGTCCTGGTCTTTTTCATGGCAACAGTTTCGGTCGACATTTACGTCTCCTCAATCGCGCGCAGCAGGTTGGCTGTTTCAATGGCGGCAAGCATGGCCTCGGCTCCCTTGTTTCTGTCATCTTTTCCTGCCCGTGCGTTCGCCTGTTCGACGGTGTTGACCGTCAGAACGCCGAAAGCAGTGGGTACGCCGGTGTCCCGCGCAACGCCGGCGATGCCTCTTGCCGCCTCCGCGGCAATGTATTCGAAATGCGGCGTTTCCCCCCTGATGACGCAGCCGAGCGCAACGATGGCGTCATAACGGCCGGTGGAAGCCAGTTTTCGCGCGGTTATGGGAACCTCGAACGCGCCCGGCGCCACGGCAAGGTCGATCCTGCTTTCGTCAATACCCTGGCTCTGCGCTGCGTCCATGGCCCCCGCGACCAGGCGGTCTACGATGGATTCATTCCAGCGGGTCGAGACGATGGCGACGCGCATTCCCGCGCCCGATTTCGATCCCTCAAATTTATTGCCCATGATCTGCTCCTTCGCCTAGGGTCTGAACCCAATTACCGGGTGGAGCTGTGTTGGCTCCGAAAGGCCCGGAAAACAGGAAAAAACCGCAGACGATAGTACATATCGACGAGGATTTTTGACGCCTTTGCCCGGGCTTTTTGGGCCAATCCAATTGGACCGCGCCCAAATCTGCCGGAACAGTGTCAAAATCGCCTCAGATAG
>JACZSK010000022.1 GCA_022574255.1 Pseudomonadota bacterium | reverse complement strand
GAGCGCAAACCCGGCCGCCGCCAATCCTCGAGGGTTTCTTCAAATACATCCGCATGCCGATCCGTTGCCTGTCTGAGCCTGTCTGAGCCTGCTTGACCCTGGCCGATTCTAGCGAAGGCGGGCGAACGTCACAAGGCCGGCGCCGCCATCCCCGCACCGCAGCCCCGGTGCAACGAAGAAACAAAGACGGAGAATCCTTTTCAAAGGCTTGAAACGCGGCGGCAATATGAGTAGGGTCCGCGCGCTGGTCGGACATGCGCCGACCGGCGACGCCCTTCCGGGCACTCCGCGCTCGTAGCTCAGCTGGATAGAGCACTAGACTACGAATCTAGGGGTCGGGGGTTCGAATCCCTCCGAGCGCGCCAATTTTCTTTGCTGAAATACCGGGCCTGAAATACCGGGGCCAAACGTCGCGGCGCGTTAAAGCTCGGGCAAATCCATCTGCAGAATAGACATATGAAAGGGATAGGAGACTTCGCCTTCGTCCTCGTCCCGGTAAACCACGCCGATGAATTCCTCGCCCAGCAAAACTTCCACGGAATCGTCGGTGTCGCCGCGCTTGATCAATTTCAGCTGGTTGTTGTCAAATGTCTCGCGCAGATATTTCTGCACCCGGGCTATTTCTGTAGCGTTCATCTGGTATTTCCTTCCCTGGCCATTCCCTGGCCGTTCACGCGCTATTCTTTGACAACTTTCTGGCAATTTCCCGGCCCGCTCCTGGCCTATTCCTGATCCTGTGCTTCCGGCTTGCGAAACAGGAGGGTCATTCGATCCGATTCGCCGATCGCCATATAAAGCGCGCGGTCTTTTTCACCAAGCGTCAGGGTCGGCGGCAGGGTCCATACGCCTTTGTCGTAATCTTTCCCGTCCCTTGGGTTGGCGTTGGCCTCGGAGGCGGCGACAAGCTCGAACCCGACGCTCTTCGCAACCTCAATGGCATAATCCTCGGTCACATAACCACCGTAAATTCTCATTTTTTCGTTGGGGGCGCCGTCCAGGCGATGGTCGACCAGCCCCAGCCGGCCGCCCGGCTTCAGCGCCTTGAAAATCCCGGCCAGGAAATGCCGGTCAAAGCCGGCGCCGGCCCAGTTGTGCAGATTGCGGAATGTGACCACCAGGTCCAGGCTGTTGGCCGTGTAAAGCGTCAGGTCCCGCGCCGACATGTCAGCGCGCATGGGTTGGCCATATAGGTCGGGGGCTGCCTCGAAGCGTGCAAAAAGCATGTTGTTGCTGCGCGCGGCCCTGGCGTTTCGCGGGTCGAGCGAGGGCACCACCGCATAGTAACGCCCCTTTGCAGCCACGTAGGGGCCAATGATTTCGGCATAATAGCCGGCGCCGCCCGGCCAGATTTCAGCCACATGCATATCCGGCGCGAGGCCAAAAAAGCGCAGTGTCGCCAGGGGATGCCGGGCCGGGTCGCGGGCAACGTTATAAGGCAGGCGGTGCGCACCGGCGATGATCGACGCCAGCCGCGCTTCATCAAAACCCGGGGAGCCGGGCTCAACCGCGCCCGCCGCGCCCGCCGCACCCGCCGCACCCGGCAAAATTACCGCGGCAAGCACCGCAGCAAACGTTGCGCCGATAATTGAACCGGCCCGTCGCAGATTCGCAAAAATCGAAATAATGACCTTCTTTTCTTATGATCCAGGAACGTGATGGATATAGCCCACGGGAACTCCAATCAACATAAAGCTGCGATTCTCGGCATCCTAATCCAGAGTGCGCGTTCGCGCAAAAGCAACAAACGGCCTGCGCACCCGCTTGAACTGAAACAAAACACCACATTTTCGCCGAATTTGCCGGATATGGTCTTTTTTCCTAAAATTGTTGACAAATGGTCGCCAAACACCATTTTAGGGGCATCAAAACAGACCCGGAGTTCATCCGGGCACTTGGTTTCGGCAAAAACAACAACCCACTCAGAACGCATTCAGGCAAAACGGCACGCAGGTGCCGCAACCGGCTTGAATCGTGTTCAGCGCGGTGCCGGAATAACAAGAGAGGCGAGAGAAAACCGATGTTTCGTTTATATGGCCTGGCCGGCCTGGTGATGGCCGCTACATTATTGACCCAGCTGGCGCTGCCGTCGCAGCGGCTGGCGGATGCCCACAGGCCTGCTTTTACAGCCAGCCTGACGGTCGCTGATTTGGCCTATGCCGCACGGCCGGCGCAATTGTCGGACTATGTCGGCCTGCATGTGCAATTGCCTGCGGACGGCCTGCTTGCCCAGGAGACCTGCCTGGCGCAGGCGGTCTATTTCGAGGCGCGCAGCGAGCCACTGGAAGGCCAGCTGGCTGTGGCCCAGGTTATTCTCAACCGGGTCAGCGACAGACGCTATCCAGATAATATCTGCGCCGTGGTTTTCCAGAATGAGAGACTGCGGCACCGGTGCCAGTTTTCTTTCGCCTGCGACGGGCGCTCGGACCAGCCCTATGACAGGCGCGCCTGGAGTATCGCGAAGAAAATAAGCATCGTCGCCCTGACCGGGGAATGGCAGGACCTGTCCCTTCAGGCGACCCATTATCATGCTAATTATGTCAATCCCTACTGGCAGGCCCGCATGCATCAGACCGCCCAGTATGGCCGCCACAAATTTTACCGCGACCGGGGCATATAAGAGAATTTCAGGCGGCATATGGATGCCCCCGCGGCGCCCCCCCGAAACGTCCATGACAGGCGGTTTGTAATACCGCCCCAATAAGTAAAAATTAAACTATTTTATGCCAATGATGGCCCTCAATATTGGCACCTTGGCATGAGTTGGGCAGTTGGTATGGGCGACGAGTCAATACTCGTGCAGGAAGATGATGAGCTGATGGATCATTATCTCACCTACACGGAAAAGACCCTGGCGGAATTGCATACCCTGGCGTTACGGCTGGTGGATGATGAGAATCCCGCCGCCCTGACCGAGGAAATGCACGCCCTTGCCCATAATATCAGGGGCATGGGCTCGAGTTTCGGCTTTCCTCTGATGACCCGTGTCGGCACCACCCTGTGTACCTATCTCAGGGCGCTGGATGATGACCAGCAGGCGGTGCCAGACGTTGTTACGGCCCACCTGAAAGCAATGGATACAATACTCGGGAACCGTATCCATGGTGAAGGGGGCGACGAGGGCCAGGCCCTGATCTCCCGTTTGAGCGAGATCACCGCCGCCTGATTATCTCTATCCCGATTTCCGGATTGCGGATTTTTCGACGCAGAAGCCGGTATTTCCATAACTGTTGCTGTTTTGTTCTTATGTCGCTACTCTGCGGCCATGCGCAGCTGCAATGACCGGCCGGCGGGCCTCGCCCTGAAGACCGCCGATATCACACGCGGGGCCGAGCGGCTTTTTCACAGCCTGGGTTTTGCCACGCTTGTGGAATTCAGCCTGGGCAGCGGTCGGCGCGTCGATATTGCCGGCCTGGAGCGCGGCGGCAAGCTGGTGTTCGTCGAGGTCAAGGCATCCGCGTCCGATTTCCGGAGCGACCGCAAATGGCCCGATTACCTGGACTATTGTGACGCCCTGTATTTTGCTGTCGCTGTCGATTTCCCCCTTGAGCTGCTGGAGCAGCCAGCCGCGCTTCCTGAGCGTTCGGGCATTGTTGTTGCCGATCGCTACGGTGGCAGCATCCTGCGCCAGGCCGCCTTCACGGGCTTGAATCCGGCCCGCAGGAGGGCCGAGACCCTGCGCTTCGCACGCCGGGCCGCGGCGCGCCTGAGCCGCGCTCTGACGGCGCCTGTTTAAGGCGGCATTAACCGCCGGCAGGTACAGTCTGTGTGCGGTTTTGTAGTTGAGTTCCTTGTAGTTCGGTTGTGCCATGAATGTCTCCCGCCCGATGAAAATGCGGCCACGCCGCCTTCTGAATTTGCTGGCTGCGGCAGGTCTTCTGCTGTCGAGCGCAGGATTGCCCCCGGTCATAGCCAATGCGGGGGCCAATGCGGGGGCCAGTGAGGGGGCCAATGCGGAGACCGGGCAGAGAACGACCGGAACGGCGTTGTTTGGCTGGTCGGAAATCAGGAGCGAACAGCTTGCTGCTTTCACCAAATGGACCGGGATGCTGGCGCGACTTGGCACGGAAACACCACAGGTCTCACCGCTGGACTTCGTCCCCGCGGGCAACAGGCTGGCCGAGCTGAACGCGGTAAATCGCATGGTCAACGCGGTTTCATATGTCTCCGACGAGGAAAACTGGGGTGCCGCCGACCACTGGGCCACACCCGGTGAATTTTACAGCCGAAGCGGCGATTGCGAGGATTTCGCCATCGCCAAATATGTCGCCCTGAAGCAACTGGGGTTTGACCCGGCAAGCATGCGCATCGTTGTTCTGGTGGACAGACAGCGTCACAAGCATCACGCGGTGCTGATGATCGACACCGATATGGGACGCCTGATCCTGGATAACCAGATTGCTGAAGTGGTGCGAGACACGGACATAAAGCATTACCAGCCGATTTATTCGATCAACGAAAGCGCCTGGTGGCTGCATGTCGCCAAGCCGCAGACAAAGCTGGTTGCGCAACGAAATCCATAACCATCGCCGTCCATTCTGCCCGCAACCGGATTAATGAGTCCTGACCCTCAATATTTAACCAAAAAGTAAGCGCATCAGGTGCATCTTACAGGCCTGAAAATACACAGTTTTTGGTCGACCTCTATGAACAACAAATCAGCCAGTAAAAAGCTTCTGAGTCCCGAAGAAGCGATGCTCGAGTATGTAAAGAGCCTGAAGCGGCACACTCAGGGCCGGCGGGCCGTTCTTGTGCGCTTTGCGGTGCTGACCAAATACTTTCGCCAACCACACCATCAGCGGGCCGCGACAAACGAATTCACGCCTCTCCTGCGCCGTTTCGAGGGACAGATGTTCGTCCTCAGCAATTCCGACGTTCTGTGCATTCTGAATGGCGCGCGGATTGCCGACATGGACGATGCCGTTCTTAAAGTTCGCTTCATGGTGCGCGACGACGAGAATCTCAAGGCGCTGGAAGCACGATCGGAAGACGATGTGCTGTGCCGCTGGTTCGATATAGAGAAGGACTACGACGCGTTCCTGGAATTCGCGCAGCAGCGGTTCGAGACCGGCGAAGACCCGGATTCCCCGCCGCCGCCCGAGGAATCGGGCCGGGCAGATAGCGCCGATCATAATGCCGCGAAGCTGACGGATGTGCCGAAACAGGAACCCGATGACAGAAAAGTGATCCAGACTGCGCGGCCCGGTGTTGTTTACAAGCCGATTAGCGCCCCTGGAAAAAAGGGAATCCAGCGCGACCTTTCGATCAGCGATCTTGGCAAACTGATGACGGCAATCACCAACGCCGATCTGGAGCCCTATTTGCAGCGGCGGGAAGTGCGGCTGATCGCCGGCGCCATGGAGCCACGACCGGTGCTGACCGAGCGCTTTGTGCCGACCAGCTCCGTGCTGGAAGCGCTGATGCCCAACTGCCGGTCTATCGTCGACCCGCTGCTAAGCCGCCGCCTGCGGGAGGTAATCGATCGCAGAACCCTGGCCGCCATCAACAGCATAGATGACACCGGCGCCCTGGCAACCTGCCTGAAGACCAGCGTCCACACCATATCGTCAAAGGAATTCAAGGAATTCGACAAACGTTGCGCGGCGCAAGGCGGGCAGCGAATCGTCCTGGAATTCTCCCTGATAGATATCCTGCTCGATGTCGTCGCCTATTTGAATGTAAGGGCTGAACTGCGGGCCAAAGGATATCGGGTGATGATATCCGACATGGACCCCTTCGCCTTCATCGCAATCAACCGGGCTGAATTGCCCGCCGACTTTGAAAAAGTGCGTTGGGTGAAGGAATTCGAGGATTACCGTCACGCCCGTCCGCAGGAATTGTTCAAAGAGATGGTCGAAGAGGCGGGCAACCACCGCATCATCCTGGCATCATGCGATGATTCGGCGGCATTCGAATTCGGTCAGGCCGCCGGGGTCAATCTTTTCTCCGGCAGTTATATCAGCGACATCTAGGGGCGCAGCTCCGGACCCGGCACGCCGCACTCCCTCGCCTAGCGAGGCGAGCGCTTGGCAAGAATGCGCTGCAGGGTTCGGCGATGCATTTTCAGCCGGCGCGCCGTCTCGGATACATTGCGGTCGCATAACTCATAAACCCTCTGGATATGCTCCCAGCGCACACGATCCGCCGACATGGGATTCTCGGGCGGTGGTGGTTGCTGTGTTCTCGACAGCAGCGCCTTGGCAATATCGTCCGCATCGGCCGGCTTGGCCAGGTAATCCACCGCCCCGACTTTAATCGCCGCCACGGCGCTGGCAATGTTGCCGAAGCCGGTAAGAATCACGATCTTCATATCGCTGCGCCTGGCCCGCAACGGCTCGACCAGGTCCAGGCCATTGCCGTCCTGAAGACGCATATCGATAACCGCGTAGGCGGGCGCTTCCGCTTCAACCAGTCGCCTGGCTTCGGCAATGCCCTCGGCGGCGATCACCGAGAAACCACGGTTTTCCATCGCGCGCACCAATTGGCCACGGAAAACAATGTCATCGTCCACAATCAGCAATGTTGAATCTTCCCCAGGCGTTAGCCCGGGCGTGTCATCCACCATAATCCTGGAACCTGTGCAGAGTCATTCTTCCGTCTTTGCGCCGCGCGTGAGTTGATGGCGGTCCCACGCAATGGCGACGCAAGCGCCGCCCGGCTTGTTATTGGAAAATGTAACACGCCCGCCGGTTTGCTCAATCAATGTCTTGGCAATAAATATTCCCAGACCCAGCCCGCCGGCGATTTCATCTTCCGGGTCCGGCTGGAAGTGGGGGCGCGCCGCAAACACATAGGGCTCGCCCAGGTCGTCCATGATCGCGGGATCAAACCCCGGCCCATCGTCTGAAATTTCGATCACGATGCTGTCGTCCTTGCCATGCAACCGCACGTGAACCTCCTCGGTCGCATATCGCACGGCGTTCTCTATGAAATTTCCCAGGCCATGACGAATTTCGGCGCGGTTTGGCACCACCGGCAGTCCGTCACCGGCGGCGGCGGCACTTTCAATGCGAATTCGCTTTCCCCGATGCGCGTAAGGTTCCGCGGCCTGCCGGACAATTGCCTCCAGCGGCAGATCGTCAAAATGGTTGATATCGCTGTCGGCGTGAGAGCTGGCGAGCTCCTCCAGTATGGCGCGGCATCGCCTGGCTTCGCCATGGATCAGCTCCAGTTCCGAAGACAATGGTTCAGGGATGCTCTTGTCGGCGGTCAGCTCCCTTGCGGCCAGCATGATTGACCCCAGCGGTGTACCCAATTCATGGGCGGCGGCGGCGGCCAGCGCCCCCAGGGCCGCCAATTGATGCTCTCGGGCCAGAGCCGCCTGGGTGGCGGTCAGCGCGTCGGCGCGGCGCCGCGCTTCTTCCGAGACGCGCACCGCATAGAGGACAAGAAAAACCATCGTCAAGGCCAGGCCAACCCACATTCCCCACAAATAGAGGGGCGGAAAACTCAACCTCGGTTCACCCCAGGGAAGCGGCGCATGCCATTGCACCAGGGCGACGCTGAGAAAAATTGCCAGTGACAACAGGCGCAGGGTCGCCCGGCGGCTTAACATGGTGGCGGAGATGGTCACCGGCACCAGCAACAGCACGGAAAAGGGATTTTGCACACCACCCGTCAGATACAGCAGGGCGCTGAGCTGGGTCAGGTCATAGGCCAGTTGCAGGCTGGCCTCTCTGTCCGAGAGCTGCCTTGCTGCCCGGTACCGGTATTGAAGATAGAGATTGAAAAGAGCCGAGAGCGCCACCGCGGCCAATGCGGGGATCAGGTCGAACTGAAACTCAAGCGCAAAATAAACAGCGACCAGCGAAATAAACTGCCCGGCAACGGCAAACCAGCGGATATTGACCAGGGTTCTGAGACGAACGCGGGCGCTAAACCCCCGCCCCGCGGCGGCGTGGGCTTTTTTGCTCCCGGGGATGTTTTCTGCTGTTGGCATGCCTCGCCCCTTCAACCCGATTTTCCAGCGTCCAGACCCTAGCGCAATACCTGCAAGAGCAAGGCCGAAAGCGCGGCAAAAACCAGCAGCCAGCCGCTGACAATGACCAGCATTGCGCGGCGAACATCGCGGGCATTGGCACGGGCACGGCCATCTTTTGCACCGACCCAGTCGCTGCCCGATGTCTCCCCGTCGGGGTCGGCCTTCAGGGCAAGGGCAAGGGAACGACAAACAACATGAAGTGGCCACAGCCGGATTGGAAGAGACGCCCACAGACCCCCCGAAAACAGAAAGCCGGCACCGTGAAAGGCTGTTTTGGGCGCCACGATAGCCCCGGCCACTATCAGCGCAACTGAAGTCAGTATTCCGGGGATCAGGCCGGTGAGCCAGTAAAGCCATCCGACCAGCCAGAAAACCGGATCGCCGGGTCGCCTGATGCCATTCGGCGATCCCACAGCGGCCAGCACCGCGATGGCGCGGAATGCGAGAAGCCCGGCGAAGCCACCGGTCAGGAACCAGAACAGGTTCGCGATCAGCCCGTCCGCAAAGCGGTTGTTCAAACGCTCCACCATCCAGCGCGCGGCGGCGTAGCGGCCGTCGGCATCCTGCCCGGACGGACTGGCCAGACGACCGGCCAGCTTGCGGGCGGTATCGATGACTGTGCGCTGACCGAGCAGCAACGCCAGCAAACCAGCTTTGATCACCACCAGCCACAGGGTCGTGGCGGCAATATTATCAAGCAGCCAGCCAGGACCGGCAGCCAGAAAAATGACAAGCAGGGTAAAAACTACCCCCGTAATCCATGCCCATAGCGGCCCCGGATTTCTGGACGAGGTGCTGTCCAGTATGAAAAGTCCGGCAATGCGCAGCAGGCTGTCCGGTCCCGGCACCCGCCCGAGCAAATTATGCCCGCCGACCAGCGCATCTATGAACAGCGCAAGGATGGCCAGGAACAGACCTTCGCCAAGAGAGGGAAACAGGAAAGAGAGGGTCATGACCTCTTCACGCTAAAATCGCGCGCCGGCCTCTTCCAGGAGTCGAACAACGCGCCGGGCCCGGGCGTCGCGCGCATAACCCAGCGCGGACTTGCCTGTAAAGTCGGTTGCATCAACCGCAGCGCCGGCTTCCAGAAGCCGCCGCACAACGCGCTGCTTTCTGTTGCGGGCGGCGCGCATCAGGGCGGTAACGCCACTTTTGTCGCGAAGATCCACGTCGGCTCCCAGATCCAGCAACTGGGACAATGTCTCGAAGTCGCCCACCTCCGCTCGGCGCATCAAGGCGGTTTCCTTTCGTTCCGTGGTGGTGGCATTGATCTTCACGCCCTGGTCCAGCAGAAACTTTATCAGCTTCTGATTGCGCTTTTCAGCGGCGATAACGATTGCCGGAAATCCGTCGCTATTTTTCCTGTTCACATTCGCACCCTTGAAGATGCGGTTGCGCATTTCGAGGTAATCCACCTCCTCAACTGCTTTGAGAAATTCCCAGGTATCCGAGAATTGCGCCTGCGACGGAGCGCTGAAAACCGCAGACACCGTCCAGACCGCGAGGGCGATGGTGATCGTGGCCAAAAGGTTGCGAACAGCAGGCATAAGAAGTTCCTTCACTCTGAATAACAGCGGCGCGGCCCGGTATATTGCAAAGATATTCGACATTCGGCCAGCCGACAATCTATATAGGCAGCTGAGCGGGACTGCAACTTGGCGGCAATCAAAAAGAAGCGATCAGGTAATATGAAACCAACCGGAAAAAGAAGAGCGCAGCGATGAATATGCCGACGCGCCGTATTCTTTATGGCCTGCTGCTGGGGCTGCTGGCGGTGGCGGCAATGGCTGTGGCGCTGGAAATTTCAGGCAAGCGGCAACGTTCCCCGGTTGTGACCGGCGAGGCTCTGGTCGGCGGCCCATTCACGCTGGTTGACCCCCGAGGCGCGTCGGTGAGCGACACTGATTTCGCCGGGCGTTACATGCTGATATATTTCGGCTACACGCACTGCCCCGATGTTTGCCCGCTGGCCCTGCAGAAAATGTCGATGGCGCTGGATATTCTGACTGCGGAAGGCATCGATCTGGCGCCGCTGCAGCCCATTTTCATCACCGTCGATCCGGCCCGGGACAGCGCCGCGGTTATGGGCGACTATATTGCTGCCTTCCACCCCTCCCTCATTGGCCTGACCGGAAGCAGCGAAGCTATTGCGGTGGTCGCCACGGCTTACCTGGTTTCTTCCGCCCGCACCGATGCCAACGGGAAAGCCGACATGGATGGCATGGAAAACATGGGTGATATGGGGAAAATGGAAGACGGCGGTTATTTGATGGCCCATTCCTCGGTGATTTACCTGATGGGCCCGGACGGTCGATATGTCAGCCATTTCAACGCCATTGCCACGCCCGGGGATATTGCGGCGCGGCTGCGACCCCTGCTCGACTGACCGCGATGTCTGAAGAACTCCCTTTCTGGAAGCGTAAAACCCTGGCGGAAATGAACCAGGAGGAATGGGAGTCGCTCTGCGACGGCTGCGGAAAATGCTGTCTGCACAAGCTGGAGAATGCAGAAAGCGGCGAGGTGCATTACACCAGCGTCGCCTGCCGGCTTCTCGATCTGGATAAAATTCGCTGCACCAGGTATGCCGAGAGGGCGCGCTGGGTCGCCACCTGCATTATATTGACGCCGGATAACGCCGGGTTCGACTGGCTGCCCGGCACCTGCGCCTACCGGGTGCTGCACGAGGGGCGGGAATTGCCCGCCTGGCACCCCCTGGTTACCGGCGACCCGGACAGCGTGCATGAAGCGGGCATGTCGGTGCGCGGGCTGGTGGTGGCGGAATGCCAGGCCGGCGATCTGGAAGATTATATTATCGATATAGAGGCGCCCGCGAAGACCTAGGGTCCGGACCCTGGGGCCCTTCCGGCTCAGCGCTTCCCGCCGAACAGGCGGTCCCACAGGCCGCGCTCCTCCTCATCCCCCGCAGCAGGATCCCCCGCAGCAGGATCCCCGAAGGCGTCAAACAGGAGTGGCCGGGGCGGTTTGCCGGCATGGGCGGCAATCATGAAGTCGGCCCAGATTCTGGCGGGCAAGCCACCGCCGGTTACCGAGCGCATCGGCGTATTGTCATCATTTCCAACCCACACGCCGGCCACCAGGTCATTGGTAAAACCAAGGAACCAGGCGTCGCGAAAATCTTGACTGGTTCCTGTTTTTCCCGCCGCCGGGCGGTCGATGGCGGCGGCACGACCGGTGCCGCGGCGGATAACGGCGGACATCATGGCCGCCAGAGTTGCCGAATTTTCCTCGGAGATCACCCGCACCGCCGGGGTCGGTATGCGGCGGTAAATAAGCTCGCCGCTACCAGAGCGCACTTCCAGTATGGCGTGGGGCGTTACCCGGTAACCGCCGTTGCCAATTGCCGCATAGGCCGCCGTGAGCTCCAGGGGCGTCACCTCGGACGAGCCGAGGGCAATGCTGGGATGCGGTCTCATGCGACTTTTGATGCCCAGACGCGCGGCGACTTCAACCACGCGCCCGCGCCCCGCCCGCTCCGAGACACGCACGGCGACCGAATTCACGGAGCCGGCGAAGGCATCCATCAAACTCATGGCACCCTTGTATTCGCCGCTGTAATTCCTCGGCGTCCACCCATTAATGGTCACCGGCTGGTCGATAATAATCGTTTCGGGGGTCAGCCCGGCCTCCAGGCCGGCCAGATAAACAATGACCTTGAAGGCCGAGCCCGGCTGGCGGCGCGCCTTCACCGCCCGGTTAAACTGGCTGAGGCCATAAGAGACACCCCCCACCATCGCCTTCACAGAGCCATCGCTGGCCATGGCAACAAGGGCGCCCTGACCGGCGTTGGCCGCCGGGCCGCTCTGCCGGAGGGTGTTTTTCAGCGCCCTCTCGGCGGCGTCCTGGGCCTGGCGGTCAAGGCTGGTATAAACGATCAGGGCGCTGGCGTGCCGCGGCACCAGCTCGGCCAGCCGTTCGACCACCCAGTCGGCGAAATAGCGATTATCCTGGCCAAGGGCACGGGCGGATATGGCCGGCAAATCCGCCCCCGCCCGCAGTCCGGCTTCTTTGGTAACCACGCCCTCGCGGATCATGATGCCCAGAACCTCGCCCATGCGTGTGTAAGCGCGTTCCAGGCTGCGGGTCGGCGCATAGGCCGATGGCGCTTTAACCAGGCCGGTCAGCAGGGCGGCCTCGCCCAGCGACAGGCTGCGGGCCGAATGACCGAAGAATTTCCGCGACGCGCCGTCGATGCCGTAGGTGCCGGAACCGAAGTAAACCCGGTTCAGATAGATTGTCAGCAACTCGTTCTTGGTGAATTTTCCCTCCAGCCACAGGGACAGCAACACCTCCTGCGCTTTTCGCTTGAATGTCCTGTCCGGGCTGAGAAAAATATTCTTCGCCAGCTGCTGGGTGATGGTGCTGGCGCCTTCCCTTATTCCGCCGGCTGAAACGTTGGCGAAAAAGGCGCGCCCAATCGCGCGGGGATCGATGCCTATATGGCTGTAGAAGCGCCGGTCCTCGACCGAAACGATGGCCTTGATCATGAGCGGGGGTATTTCCTGGAAATCGAGCCACTCGCCGTAAATCGCACCATAGGTGGCAAGGAGCGACCCGTTTTCCGCCCGCACTTCTATGCGGTCGGCGGCGCCCGGTGGGGGGAGATTCTCGAGGTCGGGCAGATCATGGGCAAGATAGAGAACAAAAACCCCGGTCGCCATGACCAGCCAGACGGCCCCAACCGCGGCCCAATAGGCGGCGCGGTAAGGGCGGCGCATCCGCAGGCCCGCGATCGGAGCGTCCAGGTTTTTCGCACAACCCTTTGCACGGCCCTCCGCGAGACCTTTCGCACGGCCCTCCGCGCCAATCGACGCCCACTTGTTTTTTATCCATTTCCAGAACATCTGCCGCGTTCTCTACAGCGGGACTATGGCGAAAAAGGGGAGGTTAGAGCACTTTCAGACCATGCGGAACCATTTGACAGAGGTTATTTTGTCCGGTGGCAAGGCGGGCTCCGCAGGGCGATGCGGGACATCGTTCAAGGGGCACAACACAGCCACCGGACAAAAGAACCCTGCCTGCGGTGGCTGGTGATCGCCGCCCGGGTGCGTTGCACGGCTTGCCCGATGCTGCCAAATTCGGGGGAGCATCGCGCGTCACCGCGCGCCTGCCCGGTCAACGATCACGAGCCATCAAATTGATTCTGAATGGTCTGAAAATGCTCTATACGTCCAGGTTGGCGACGTTCAACGCGTTTTCCTGGATAAAGATGCGCCGCGGCTCGACCACGTCGCCCATCAGCTTGGAAAATATCTCATCCGCCGTGTCCGCCTGACCGACTTTGACCTGCAACAGCGAACGCACTTCGGGATCCAGGGTCGTTTCCCACAATTGCTCGGGGTTCATCTCGCCCAGCCCCTTGTAACGCTGGATCGACAGTCCCTTTTTGCCAAATCCCAAAACCGCCTCCAGCAAATCGGTCGGCACCCGCACGGGACGGCTGTCTTCCTTGCGGTTCAAAACCGCGCTTCTGCCGAACAGCGTGGCCATGGCGGCGACCCGGGCGGAAAGGTTGCGCGCCTCGCCACTGCGTATAAGCGCGGCGTCGATCTGGTAATCGTCCGACACACCACGCACTGACTGGGTAAAGGAGAACAGCTGGTCTTCCTCTGACCATGCGCCGCTCCAGCCGCCGCCCTCCTCGTCATTGGCGCTCTCGGCGCAGCCGTTCAGTTCTTCAGCCACGTTGCCGGCAACCGTGCTGGCCTTGTCCGGGCTTGAGGCAACCCCCGGGGCAAATCCGCCGGCCAAGGCCAACCTCTCCACCAGGCCCCGGTGGTACCGGGTCGGGATGGCGTCCAGCAGCCGCCGCACGTTTCTGCCGGCCTCAACCAGCCCCCCCAGATCCTTGCCGGAATGCTGGGTGCCCTCGGCGTCGGTAAGCACCGCATCTTCCATGCCGCCGGCGATCAAATGGTCTTCCAGCGCCGCGTCATCCTTCAGGTAAACCTCGGAGCGCCCGCGCGAAACCTTATAGAGCGGCGGCTGGGCAATATAGAGGTTCCCGGCCTCGATAAGCGCCGGCATTTGCCGGTAAAAGAAGGTCAGCAACAGGGTGCGGATATGGGCGCCGTCCACGTCGGCATCGGTCATGATCACCACCTTGTGGTAGCGCAGTTTATCGAGATTAAAATCATCCCGGCCAATTCCGGTGCCCAGGGCGGTAATCATGGTGCCGATTTCGTTGGAGGCCAGCATGCGGTCAAACCGGGCGCGCTCGACATTCAGGATTTTGCCACGGAGCGGCAGGATCGCCTGAAAGCCGCGGTCGCGCCCCTGTTTTGCCGAGCCGCCGGCGGAATCGCCCTCGACCAGGAATATTTCGGATTTTGCCGGGTCGCGCTCCTGGCAGTCAGCCAGTTTTCCGGGCAGGCTGGCAACGTCCAGCGCGCCCTTGCGCCGGGTCAGCTCGCGGGCCTTGCGGGCGGCGTCCCGCGCCACCGCCGCATCGATGATTTTCCCGACAATTGTTCTCGCCTCGCCGGGATGCTCTTCAAACCATTGCGACAGCTTTTCATTGACCAGGCTCTCGACAACCGGGCGAACCTCGGACGAGACCAGCTTGTCCTTGGTCTGGGCGGAAAATTTCGGGTCCGGCACTTTAATCGACAGAACGGCGGTCAGCCCCTCGCGGGCGTCGTCGCCGGAGACCACCACCTTGGCCTTTTTCGCCATTCCCGACGCCGACAGGTAATTGTTTATGGTGCGGGTCAGCGCGGCGCGAAAACCGGCCAGATGGGTGCCGCCGTCCCGTTGGGGAATGTTGTTGGTGAAGCAGAGAACATTCTCGTGGTAGCTGTCATTCCACAACAGCGAGAGCTCCAGAAGCATCCCGTCGCGCTCGCCCTGGATGGTAATCGGATCGCCGGCGATCGGGTTCTTGTTGCGATCAAGATATTTGACAAAGGCGGTAATGCCGCCCTCGTAATGCAGCTCAATGGCCTTCTGTTCCACATGGCGGTTGTCTGACAGCGCCAGCCGCACCCCTGAATTGAGGAAGGCAAGCTCGCGAAAGCGATGCTCCAGCCGGGAAAAATCAAATTCGATATTGGTGAAGGTTTTGGTCGAGGGGAGGAAAGTAATGCGCGTTCCCGTGCGTCCCTCGGAGGGGCCTGTAATCTTCAACGGCGCCTCGGGGTCGCCATTCCTGAAGGTCATCTGATACTCATCGCCGGCGCGCCAGATGGTCAGGTCCAGGCGCTCGGACAGAGCGTTCACCACCGAGACGCCGACGCCGTGCAGCCCGCCCGAGACCTTGTAGGAATTCTGGTCGAATTTGCCGCCGGCATGCAGCTGGGTCATGATGACCTCGGCGGCTGACACACCTTCCTCCTCATGAATGTCGGCGGGAATACCGCGCCCGTTATCCTCGACGGTCACCGAACCCTCGGGATTCAGGATGATCGATATCATGTCGCAATGGCCGGCCAGGGATTCGTCAATGGCGTTGTCGGTGACTTCAAAGACCATGTGATGCAACCCGGATCCGTCATCGGTATCGCCGATATACATTCCCGGCCGCTTGCGCACTGCGTCCAGGCCCTTCAGGACCTTGATCGAATCAGCGCCGTATGCTTCCGCGGCGCTGGCCACGTCCCTGGCTTTGGCTGCTGCCTCTGGCGCCGGTTTCGACTCTGATTTTGATTTCTTGCTGGGGCTCATGTTTTCACTTCTTTGCTTTACTGGTTTCTTCCACTACGCCGCCTCAAGGATTTGGCCGTCCTGCACCGAAAGACGAAGGGTGTCGCCGCCAAGGGGGCTGAAAAGCGCCATGTCGGTTCCCGTCAGCCAGGTCTGGCACTCCAGATCCAAAAGACTTTCAAACAGCGCCCTGCGGTGCGCTTCGTCCAGATGGGCGGCAATTTCGTCGAGCAGCAGAATTGGCGGCCGGTCTTCGCGGGCTTTCAACATAGCCGCGTTGGCCAGCAGCAGTCCAACCAGAAGCGCCTTTTGCTCGCCCGTGGAGCAGAGGTTGGCGGCCAGGCCCTTGGCCATATGGGTGGCCAGCATATCGCTGCGATGGGGCCCCTCCGAGGTGCGGCCGCTGCGCGCGTCCAATGCACGATTTGCAGCCAGCTTGCGGGCAAAGTCCTCCTCCACCTGCAATGCCGCCATGGTCTGCAATCCGGTCTCAAGAAGCCCCTGGAGCGCAAGCACCGCCTTTGGGAAAGCGCCCGCCGGCTGATTGGCGATCTGCTCCGTCAAATGCCCGATGGCGTCTATCCGCCCCGCGGCAACGGCAACCCCATGTTCGGCCATCTGGCGCTCCAGCGCCGTCAGCCATGCCGGGTCGCCGCCATCGACGCCATGGTGGGTGAGCAAATTCAGCCGCTCGCGCATGGCCCGCTCGTAGGCGGCAATTTCGCGCCCGTGGCCCACATGCAGCCCCAATACCAGCCGGTCGAGAAAGCGCCGCCGCGCCGATGATCCCTCAACGAACAGGCGGTCCATCCGCGGGGTCAGCCACAGGATGGTTGCGATGCGGGCAAGGCCGGCAGGTCGGCAGGCCGAGCCGTCGATGCGCACAATACGTCGTTCCGGCAGGCGCCCGGACGACGGGTCTTCAACATCCGTACCGTTCCCGCCGCCCTCTGTTTCGCCTGCGCTTTTTGCGGCGACCGCCTGCATGCCGGTGCCCACCTCGATTTCGCCGGCAGGGGTCTGCAGGCGCGCCGACACCGACCAGGGGCCGACGGCGCCAAGCCGGGTCAGGTCGCCAAGCCTGGCCCCCCTGATACCGCGCCCCGGAGCCAGATAGGAGATGGCTTCCAGAAGATTGGTTTTACCGGCACCGTTGGGTCCGGCGAGAACGATGGGGCAGGGCCGGGCAATATCTGTGAGGCGCAAATCCAATTCCCTGTAATTCCTGAAATTCGCGAGCGTCAGGCGCCTCAGCATCTGGCCGGAAGACGCGGCAGTGGACACGGCAACAATATTATCGGCAGCCCGATCATGCGCCGTCTGCGCCAGCCCGTATTCTTCCGTGGCCGGTGGCATGGGCCGATCAGACCCGCATGGGCATGAGAACGTAGAGGGCACCTTCGTCGGCGGCATCGCGAACGACGGTGGGTGAAGCCGGGTCTGCAAGCTCTGCCTGAACTTCGTCGCCATCGATCTGGCCGAGAATGTCCAGCAGGTAGCGGGCGTTAAATCCCACATCCATGGCTTCGCTGGAGTAGCTGGCCGCCACTTCCTCGGTTGCGGTGCCGTGTTCCGGGCTGTTGACGGACAGGATAATCCTGTCCTTGTCCAGGCTGAGCTTGACCGAGCGTGTGCGATCGCTGGAAATGGTGGAGACCCTGTCCACGGCTTCGGCGAGACTCCGGCAATCGACACTGAGCATTTTGTCGTTACCGACCGGAATGACCCGCGTGTAATCGGGAAATGTTCCATCGATCAGCTTTGAGGTCAGAACCGCGCCGTCAAAGGAAAAGCGTATCTTGGTGTCCGAGAGCGCGATCTCGATATCACCATCAAACTCGTCGATCAGCTTTCTGATCTCGCCCACGGTCTTGCGCGGAATAATCACGCCGGGCATGCCGGTGGCACCCTCGGGCACGGGAATTTCGGCCTGCGCCAGCCGGTGGCCATCGGTCGCCACCGCCCTCAGGCGGGGCTTGTTGCTTTCCGCCACATGCAAATAAATGCCGTTCAGATAATAGCGCGTTTCCTCGGTCGAGATGGCAAAGCGCGTGCGATCAATCAGCCGCTTCAGGTCGGTGGATGAAATGCTGAACTGATGTGGCAGGTCACCCTCGCTCATCACCGGAAAATCTTCTTTTGGCAGACAGGCAAGAGTGAAGTGTGAGCGCCCCGCTCTCAGGTCAAGGCGCTGGTCCGCGCCCAGCGATAACTCGATCTCGGCGCCCTCCGGCAGCTTGCGCACAATATCGAACAGGGTGTGCGCCGGCGCCGTGATTGCCCCCGGTTCGGTGACCTGGGCCTCGGCATGCTCGACAATCGCCAGATCCAGATCGGTCGCGGTCAGCGCCAGCGACCCATCCGCCGCCTCGATCTGCACATTGGAAAGAATGGGAATTGTATTGCGCCGCTCGACAACGCTCTGGACATGCCCCAGCGCCTTCAGGAGTGCCGCGCGCTCAATCGTAAGCTTCATGTGACCGTCTCGTCCTTGATTTGGCTATGTCTTGATTTAGCCATGTCTTGGCCCTGCCTTGCCAGATTATCACGCCGGTCCGGGGTGCGATTCGCACCCCACTCGCATACCAAAGGCGCTTTCGATGCCCTAAATTCGAGCATGAACACATCATATGCCATCGGCGGCCCGCACCATAGCAAAATATGGGCATTTCCCGGTTATTTCTGCCCGGTGAAAAAACGCCAAACGCGGCAGAAATCCGCCGAGTCGCGCGTCCCTGTCCGCCTCTGGAACGCCCCCCGGACCAACCCCGGTGGATACCCCCGGATCAGCCTTCCAGGAGCCTCGATAAACGATGAATATCGTCGTCCAGGCTGCTGTCCGTGCGCCGCAGGTCATCGACCTTCTTGACCGCATGCATGACGGTGGTGTGGTCGCGTCCGCCGAACTTGCGGCCAATTTCCGGCAGCGACCGGGCGGTCATTCGTTTCGACAGATACATGGCCACCTGGCGGGGCCGCGCTATATTGCGGGCGCGGCGCGCCGACAACAGTTCCGAGAGCCGAAGATTGTAATAATCGGCAACCTGGCGCTGGATCGCATCGATGGTAACCTTGCGGTCATTGGCGCGAATCAGATCCTGCAGCACATCGCGGCTCATATCGATGGAAATCGGGCGGCCAACCAGCGTCGCGTAGGCAACCACCCGGTTGAGGGCGCCTTCAAGCTCGCGAACATTCGATGATATGCGCCGCGCCAGAAATTCCAGCACATCGCTGCCGATATCAATGCATTTCAACTGCTCGGCCTTGGACTGCAGAATGCCAAAGCGCAATTCGTAGTCGGTGGGATGAATATCGGCGACCAGCCCCCAGCCCAGGCGCGATATGATTCGCTCCTCTATGCCGGTCAGGTCGGTGGGCGAGCGGTCGGCGGACAACACCACCTGCCGGCGGTTATCGACCAGCGCGTTGAAGGTGTGAAAAAATTCTTCCTGCGTCGAGTTCTTGTTGGCGATGAATTGCACGTCATCGATCATCAACAGATCAACCGCGCGGAATTGCTTTTTGAAGGCGACGGTGTCCTTGTAGCGCAGCGCCGTGATGAACTGGAACATGAATTTTTCGGCGGACATATACATGACCTTGCGCTCGGGTTGCTTGCGCCGCACCTCGGAGGCAATGGCATGCATCAGATGGGTCTTTCCCAACCCGACGCCGCCATGCAGAAACAGCGGATTGAACGGCAACTCGCTGGCTTCGGCAACGCGGCGGGCGGCGGCATAGGCCAACTCGTTGGATTTGCCCACGACAAAAGAATCGAAAGTATAGCGGGGGTCCAGGGGGCTGCCGTAGCTGTCGTCCGAGACCACGGGCAGGTCGCCCCTTGCCGTCATCGCCTCTGGTGCTCCTGGTGCTCCCGGGGCCTGGGCGTCGGCAGCGGCGGCGATTTCCTCACCCATGGTGCTGCGCGCCGCGCCGGTCGTCGCCAAAACCTGGACATCCAGCACTGCAGCGTTATTGCGCGCCCAGGTTTCCTTTATGCGACTCAGATAGTGACGCTGAATCCAGTCGCGGATAAAAGGCGACGGCGCCGCCAGCACGGCTGTTCCGGCATCAATGCCCTTGAATTCAAGCTTGCTGAGCCATGTCTCGAAGGCGTCTCTGCCAAACTCTGCTTTCAAGTACTCTTGCAGCCGGGTCCATTGTCCGGCTTCGTCCACTGGGTCTACTGGCCTACGGTTCACTCTGCCCTCCCGAACGGCATTTACTGCCTGTCTGCCGGCTATCTTGATTCCCGGTCCTGAACGCCGCGGCAGGTTGCCCCCTCCCGGTCCCCGCTCTCAGACGGGGCAATCGTTCCAGACCCATTCTTGATCAACTTCTTGACCTATGGCTGTGCTTTTCCTTTTTAGTCTTTCCGATCTCTTGAGTTCTTCACAGCCTTGCGGCGAACAAAAAAACTTAAGCCCAACCCTCAACCATCACCAAATCCCGCAGCGCAATCCCGTAAAGTCATGGGGTGCAAAACCTTTCCCCCGAAACTCACTTTCGTATTACCCCTTGAGCTTCAGGAAAACGCGGCCCCGAAACAAATTTGCGGACAATTCAAGAGAATTTCAAACCCCTGATTTCCCTTGCTTTCTCTGTGCTTTCTCCGTCGCAAGCCCCCCGCCGTTCAAATAATAAAGTAATTTCCAAGTAATTCGGTATTTTTACCTGATATATTACATGCCCCTCACACAGCATTACCTGAAGACGGCGAAATCGAAAATAAAGCCGTCCAAAACGAGACTAGCGAGGGGTCAAAGTAACCGGCCCGGAATGACCTGACAACCGATTCCATTGACGGCGCGAAAATTAAACCGTGCGGCTGTGGTGTGGTGACCAGCGACACACAAAATCTGGGTCAAGCTTTTTTACCGACCCCCGCCGGACGCGCCGACGCAACCCAAAAGACGCGCAAAGGCGGTATCGCGGAGTAGAATTTCCGCGAATCGCTCGTGCGAATCGGTCGGTTTATGCTGTTGGGGTCCGGGGCCCGGCCGGGTCTTGGCCGGGCCTTTGAAAGAAAGCGTTTTCCTTAAGAGGACAACGCCTTGACGCGGCGCGACAGCCGGGAAACCTTCCGGGCCGCCGTATTCCTGTGCAGAAGACCGCGGTTCACGCTGCGGGCGATTTCCGGCTGGGCGGCCTTCAAAGCGTCTGCAGCCGCCACCTTGTCACCGGCTTCCAGGGCCAGGACAACTTTCTTTTCAAAGGTCCGCAAGCGGCTGCGGCGGTTCCGGTTGACGTCGGTGCGCCGCTCGGTCTGCCGAATACGCTTCTTCGCCTGTTTACTGTTGGCCATCAAAAACCCTCTTCACGGGAGCCGCCAGCCAAGGCGGATCTCAACCAAATTCAGGGGCGCTGTATAGCGGTGTGCGGGCGCAAGGTCAACACTTCCTTGGCCCCCTGAAACCCTTTGCCCCAAAGCCCGTGCGGCACCGCTGCAATGCAGGTCTAGCGATTCTTGAAACGCGGCTTGCGCTTGTCGATAAATGCCGACATGCCTTCCTTCTGGTCTTCGGTGGCGAACAACGAATGGAACAGCCGGCGCTCGAAGCGCACACCTTCAGCCAGGGTCGTCTCCAGCGAGCGGTTGACCATCTCCTTGGCCATCATGACGCTGGGCATCGACAGGTCGGCGATCTTCCCGGCAATCTTCAGGGCCTCCTCGACAAGATCATCGGTGGGCACGATACGGCTGGCCAGACCCGAGCGCTCGGCCTCCTTGGCGTCCATCATGCGGCCGGTCAGAATCATGTCCATGGCCTTCGATTTGCCGACCAGGCGCGGCAGCCTTTGTGTGCCTCCGGCGCCCGGGGTGACCCCCAGATTTATCTCCGGCTGACCGAACTTGGCGTTCTCGGCGCAGATAATAAAGTCGCACATCATCGCCAGCTCACAGCCGCCGCCCAATGCATAGCCCGCCACGGCCGCAATCACCGGCTTGCGGCAACGGCTGGCCTCTTCCCAGTTGGCGGTGATGAAATCCTCGGCGAAGACATCCATATAGCTCTTGGATTCCATTTCCTTGATGTCAGCGCCGGCCGCAAAAGCCTTCTCGTTGCCGGTGATCACGATGGCGCCGATGTTGTCATCGGCCTCCAAATCCCTCAGCGCTCTGGTTATCTCGTCCATCATCTGCCCGTTCAGGGCATTCAGGGCATCCGGGCGATTGAGGGTGATCAGACCAACGGCGCCTTTCTTGTCCATCAGGATCATTTCATAGGGCATGGCTTGGCTTCCAGAGTTGTTGACCGGCCCTTGCGGGCGCTTTCAGGCTGCCTTCCTATCGCCATCGGGGGGTCATTGGAAGAGTTTTCTATTCCCCGGCGGCGGCGGGGCTGAGCAGCAGGAGGAGCTCAAAGCAGCCGTCGTCTTCGTCGGACCTGGTGCCGGACGCGGCGTCAGTCCCAGGATCGGACCGGCTGGAAAATTCAAGCGTCAGTCGTTCGCCCTCGCGCTGGTAAATCAGTGTGGATGCCGTGGCGGTGGAGGCCGTGGCGGTTGAGACAAGGGGAGCAGGCAACCAGCCCAGTTGCGGCAGGGTAGCGCCATAATAGTGGCGCACGTCCGCCGCCTCGACGCAGCCATGAAGGCGCGCGGTGAGAATGCGCCCCGCCGGTTTGTCAAAAAGAAAAGAGGCGGCCTCGTCCTGGGTAAGTCCCGGCATCAGCGGAATATCCGACAAGTCGGCCAGGAAGCTTTCCGCTGCGGCAGGCGCGGGCGGCGACTGGGCCATAAGCGGCGGCGCGCCAATGACCAACACGGTCAAACCCCACGCAGCCAACACCAATATGATTCGCATGCTCGTCATCGCCATTGATCCTAGCACCACCAAGGTTGGGAGCAAGAACAAGCTGCAGTACCGGCCTAGCGCTGGCAGCGCCCGCAATAGAAGGTCGAGCGGCCCGCCTGATTGATTTGCGTGATGAAGCCGTCACAGGTCTGCCTCGGACAGGCTTGACCGGTGCGGCCATAAACCCTGAAATTATGCTGGAAATAGCCAAGCTCGCCATCGGGGTGAACATAGTCTCTGAGGGTGGAACCGCCCGCCCTTATGGCCTCATCCAGAACCTCGCGAATCGCCCGGACCAGCCGCTCGGCGCGCGCCGGGCCTAAATTCCTGGCCAGCCGCCGCGGGCTTATGCGGGCGCGGTGCAGCGCCTCGGCGACATATATGTTGCCCAGACCGGCGACCACGCGCTGATCCATCAGCGCCGCTTTCATTGAAATATTCCTGCCCGCAAGCGCCGCCGCCAGAACCGGCCCGCTGAAGGCGTTCGACAATGGCTCGGGCCCCAGCTTTGCCAGCAGCGGATGTGTTGCGCCCGCGCCCGGCTCAATAAAATCGACCAGCCCGAAGCGCCGGGCATCATTGAAGATAATGCGCGTCTTATCGTCTGTCAGGAAGGTGATGTGGTCATGGCGCCCGGGCATCCAGAGAGCGCTCGAATCCTTGACCACCAGGATGCGCCCGGACATGCCCAGATGCAGCAGCAGTTGCAGCCCGCCGGCAAGCTCGATCAGCAGATACTTCGCCCGGCGGCTGAGCCCGATGACCCGTTTGCCGGTGAGTCGCGCCTCGAAACCCTCCGGTATGGGCTGGCGCAGATCGGGCCTGAACGCCCGCACTTCAACCAGCTTGCGGCCCTCGAGGGCAGGCCGCAGGCCGCGCATCACGGTCTCGACTTCAGGAAGTTCCGGCATCAGCGCCTCTTTGGAGCAGATAAAATTCGCTGCGGCGCATTGCCCGAAAGGTAACTCGCCGCTGGCGAAGCTCCAGCCTCTACGCTAAGGTCGCCCGCGGATCAAGCCGGGCGCAGAACCGGCGAACAGGAACAGGCAATGCCCGCAGCAAAACCAGAGCAAACTGACGCCCGCCGCGGTGATACCCATTTCGGCTATCAGACCGTTGGCATGGACGACAAGGCGGGGCTGGTGCGCGGCGTGTTCGACAGCGTGGCGAAGCGCTATGACCTGATGAATGACCTGATGAGCGGCGGAATGCACCGCCTGTGGAAGGCATCGCTGATCGACAGCCTGAGCCCCCGCCCGGGCATGCATCTCTTGGACGTGGCGGGCGGCACCGGTGATATAGCGCTGCGCTTTCTCGATGCCCTGCCGGACCCCGCCCCCGTTGAACAGACCAATGCCCGGGTGACGGTTGTTGATATCAACCATGCCATGCTCTCCCGGGGCCAGGCGAGGGCCCTGGACCGGGGCATTCTCGGCGGTATCGACTGGATTTGCGGCGACGCGGAAGCGTTGCCCGTTCCCGATTCCAGCGTCGACGTCTATGTCATCGCCTTCGGCATTCGCAATGTCTCGCGCATCGGGGAAGCGCTCAGCGAGGCGCGCCGTGTGCTGCGCCCCGGCGGGCATTTTCTCTGCCTGGAATTCGCCAAGCCCGTGGCCCCCCTGGAGGAAGTTTACGACTGGTATTCCTTCAAGGTCATACCCTGGCTGGGCGGCGCCGTGGCCGGCGACGAGGAGGCCTATCAATATCTGGTCGAGAGCATCCGGCGTTTTCCCGACCAGGCGAAATTCGCCGCAATGATTGCCGAAGCCGGACTGTCGCGGGTCACTCACCGCGATCTGTCTGGCGGTGTGGCGGCCATTCATTCAGCCTGGCGCATATAGAATGACCGGCGCGTTCAGACATGGATGGCGATTCCTGAGGGTGGCGCGCACGCTGGCCCGCCACGACGCCCTTTTTCCCATGGCCATTGTCGGCAGGCACGCGCCGGCGCTGCGGATTCTCAGACGCCTGGCGGCGCTGACCGTGTGGCCCGCAAAAAAGGAAGACGGCCGCCCCGGAGAACGGCTGGCCGCCGCCCTGCAGGATCTGGGCCCCGCCTTTATCAAGCTTGGCCAGACCATGGCGACGCGGCCAGATCTGGTGGGCGAGGAAATTGCCGACGACCTGACCGCCCTGCAGGACCGCCTGTCGCCTTTTTCCGCAGCAGAGGCGCGCGCCACCATCGAGACAGAGCTGGGCGCGCCGGTCGATGAACTTTTCGCTTCTTTTGACGACACCCCGATCGCCGCCGCCTCCATCGCCCAGGTGCATCTGGCCACGGACAGCGACGGCAACAAGGTGGCGGTCAAGATATTGCGGCCCGGCATCGAGGAAATTTTCCGCCGCGACCTGCAGGGATTCCTGTGGCTGGCGCGGCTCATGGAGCGGGTCCAGCCGGATGCCCGGCGGCTGCGCCCCACAGCCATCGTGGAAACACTGACCCAGTCGGTGGAGATCGAAATGGATCTTCGGCTCGAGGCCGCCGCCGCTTCGGAACTGAGGGAAAACATGACCGGAGAGGCCGGTTACCGGGTGCCGCAAATTGACTGGCAGCGAACAGCGCAGCGGGTGCTGACCCTGGAATGGATCGAGGGCATCCCCATCCGCGACAAAAAGGCGATTACCAAGGCCGGGCATGACCTGTCGAAAATATCAGAGACCATCGTCCGCGTCTTCCTGACCCAGGCCATCCGCGACGGCTTTTTCCACGGCGACCTGCATCAGGGGAATTTTTTCATCGAGAAAGACGGCACCATAGTACCGGTGGACTTCGGCATCATGGGCCGCCTGAGCCGCGCCAGCCGGCGCTACCTGGCGGAAATTCTGTGGGGTTTTCAAGAGGGTGATTACGGCCATGTGGCCGACGTGCATTTCGAAGCCGGATATGTGCCCCGCGACCAGTCGCCCGAACTTTTCGCCCAGGCGTTGCGCGCCATCGGCGAGCCCATTGCCGGGCGGCCGATCAATGAAATATCGCTGGCCGAAATGCTCGCCCAGCTGATGGCCACAACGCGGCGGTTCGAGATGGAGACCCAGCCGCAACTGCTGACTTTGCAAAGAAGCATGGTGATGGCCGAAGGGCTGGCGCTGGGCCTCGACCCCGACGCCAATATGTGGGAGCTGTCGCGTCCGGTGCTGGAGCATTGGGTGCGGGAAAACCTGAGTCCGGCGGCGCGCGCCGGCGAGGCGCTGGCCGCACTGGCGCGCCTCCTGCGCCGCCTGCCTGATGCTCTGCAGCATCTCGAGGATTTTCTCGATGCACAAGAGAAGAAAAACCAAAAGAGCGCATCGGACACCAGGGATTCCGTTGCATAAAGTTGGCTGAAAAGTTGTTTTGAAAAACAGTGGAAAGACCCTGTCGCGCTCTCCATATTCAACCAGCTTCCCCCGGGCGGGACCGTACCCGACTCGCGGGGGAAATAATACGGACTGCCGCCGGATACAGGATTATTTGACAGCGCGCCCGTTGCACCTAAACTCGGCGCCCGGGCCGGGCTTTCGGCGGAACAGCAGATAGAGACAGAGCAGCTATGTTGAAAGACAGGAATATTCTCTTGATTATCGGCGGTGGCATCGCCGCCTTCCGTGCGCTTGAGCTGATTCGCCGGCTCAAGGAACAGGGTGCCGGAGTGCGCTGCATCCTGACCGAGGGCGGAGCCGAGTTCATCACCGCGCTGTCGGTGGCGGGTTTGTCGGGCGAGAAGGTTTTCACCGATCTGTTCTCGCTGACCGACGAAGCCGAGATGGGCCACATTCGCCTGTCGCGCGAGGCCGACCTGGTGGTGGTGGCGCCGGCCACCGCCAACCTGATGGCGCGCATGGTTGCTGGCGTCGCCGACGACCTGGCGACCACGGCGTTGCTGGCCAGCGACAAGCCGGTGATGGTCTGCCCCTCGATGAATGTGGAGATGTGGGAAAAGCCCTCGACCCAACGCAACGTGGCGGCGCTGGAGGCCGATGGAATTATCTGTATTGGCCCCGACAGCGGCAGCCTGGCCTGCGGCGAAGAGGGCGCCGGGCGGCTGGCCGACATTGACTTGATCGTTGCCGAAATCACCGCCCTGATCGGCACCGGCGCACGGCCATTGGCCGGCCTTAAAGCGCTGGTCACCGCCGGGCCAACGCTCGAGGCCATTGACCCCGTGCGTTTTATCGCCAATCGCTCGTCGGGCAAGCAGGGCTACGCCATCGCCGAAGCCCTGGGACGGCTGGGCGCGGCAACCACCCTGGTGTCCGGGCCGACAGCGCTTCGGGTTCCGCGCCATGTGACCCGCGTCGATGTGACCAGCGCCCGGGACATGCTGGCCGCGGTAGAGGATGCCCTGCCCGTGGATGTGGCGGTCTGCGTGGCGGCGGTGTCGGACTGGCGGCCCGAGACGCCGGCCGGCAGCAAGATAAAAAAGAATTCCGGCGCTCCACCGGCGCTGAAACTGGTCGAAAACCCGGACATTCTGGCGGCGCTTTCGGCACCGTCGAACAACCGCCCTCAGCTGGTGGTGGGCTTTGCCGCCGAGACCGAAAACCTGGTTGAGCAGGCGCAGGCGAAACTGGCCAGCAAGGGCTGCGACTGGATCATCGCCAATGATGTGTCGCCGGACGCCCGGGGAGAGGTGGTCTTCGGCGCCGACGAAAACAGCATCCACCTGATTACCGCCGACAAAGTGGAGGCCTGGGAAAGAGCCAGGAAGAGCGTAATCGCCGACCGCCTGGCCCACCGCATTGCCGACGCCCTGACCCGGAAGGCCGGTTGATGCCGGCGGCATCCCTGGAAGTCGGCTTCAAATGGCTGGCCCACGGCGAGGGGCTGGCATTGCCCCTGTACGAAACAGCGGGCAGCGCCGGAATGGACCTGGCGGCGGCCATTGCCGAGGGTGAAACATTATCTCTCGCCCCCGGTGAGCGGTGCCTGGTGCCCACCGGTTTTTGCCTGGCGCTGCCTGAAGGCTATGAGGCACAGGTGCGCCCGCGCTCTGGCCTGGCCGCCAAACATGGTGTTACGGTATTGAACACGCCGGGAACCATCGACGCCGATTATCGCGGCGAGGTAAAGGTGATCCTGGCGAATTTCGGGGCGGAGCCGTACCGGATTTCCCGCGGCATGCGCATCGCCCAGATGATTATTGCGCCGGTGACCCAGGCGCGCTGGCGGGTTGTGGAAAACCTGGACGAGACCAGCCGGGGCGAGGGCGGTTTCGGCTCCACGGGCGTCAAGGCGGGCGACAGAGAGAGCAAATAAACCAACCCGGCACGACGGATTCACCGAACATGGACTTGAGCGACCAACAGCTGGAACGTTACGCCCGCCACATCATCCTCAAGGAGGTGGGTGGTGCGGGACAGGCGAAACTGCTGCAATCGCGCGTTGCTATCATCGGCGCCGGTGGCCTGGGCTCGCCGCTCCTGATGTATCTGGCTGCCGCCGGAGTGGGGACGCTGGGCCTCTTTGACGACGACGTGGTGAGCCTGTCCAACCTGCAGCGGCAGATCGTGCATGCCAGCGCCCGGGTCGGCACGGCGAAAACCCTGAGCGCGCAGGAGACCATCGCCGCGCTCAACCCGGACATTACCCTGGAATGCCACGAGACGCGGATAACCGCCGCGAATGCCACAGAATTGCTGGCCGGATATGACATCGTGGCCGATGGCAGCGATAACTTCGAGACCCGGCTGGCGGTGAGCGACGCCTGCGTGGCGCTGAAAATAACACTGGTGTCGGGCGCCATCGCCGGTTTCGACGGGCAGCTGGCAACCTTCAAACCCCATGCGGCAACCGACGACGCAGGCCTGCCCTGCTATCGCTGCTTCCTGCCTGTGCATCCCGGCGAGGCCGCCGAGCGCAGCTGTTCGGACCAGGGGATTCTCGGGGCGGTGGCCGGGGTCGTCGGCACCATGCAGGCGGTGGAAGTGTTGAAAGAGCTGTTGGATATGGGAAACAGTCTTGCCGGACAACTTATGCTCTATGATTCCCTGGGTCCGCGCACACGCCTGATAAAGCTGCCCAAAGACCCCGCCTGCACCGCCTGTGGCGGTAAAACCCGGGGAGCGACCTGAAATGGAGCGGCCTGACATGCCAGTGCAGAAAGCTGCGCGCGGTCTGGCGGGAATATTCGCTGCCGCCATGCTCATGGCCACTTTTACCGCCAGCAACACCAACAGCCAGAGTCTGCCGGCGGTGCGCGTGGTGACCGGAGAATCAGGGCTTCCGGTGCCGCGCTTCGTATCGCTGGCCACCGACAAGGCCAACCTGCGCACCGGGCCCGGTGGGCGCTATCCAATTCTGTGGGTCTATGTGCGGCGGAATTTGCCCCTGGAGGTGACGGCGGAATACGGCGTCTGGCGACGGGTCAGGGATATGGATGGTGCGGTTGGGTGGATGCACGGCCGGCTTCTCTCCGGACGGCGCAGCGCCATTGTGACCGGCAGCATCAGGGTATTGCGCGCCAAGCCTGACGCGGCGGCGCGGCCCCTGCTGCGGCTGCAGCCAGGCGTGCTGGCGAAAGTGCACGGGTGCGAATCAGCCTGGTGCCGCATTGAAGTGCGCGGCAAAAAGGGCTGGCTGCGGCGCGAATCGCTGTGGGGAACCTTCGCCGGTGAAAAAATCGAGTGAGCGCCAGGGCAGGGGATTGTCAGTCGCCGGTCAGCAGGCGATCGACCAGTTCTTTCACCGTCGGGATAAAGCCATTTGAGTAAAAAGGATCGCGGGCGAAGTTAAAGGCATTATGCCCGGCAAACACCAGATTCTCGTCGATACTGCCACCGTGGGCAACATCCTGCAGGGTTTTCTGGATGCAGAAGCTTCTGGGATCAGCCTTTCGGCCCGTCGAATTCTTTTCGTTATCGGCCCAGTTCGAGAATTTACATTGCGACAGGCAGCCCATGCAATCGGTCTGATCGCGGCGAATTTCGTCGCGCTTTTCAGGGGTCACGAAGATCAGCGTTTGCTCAGGGGTGCGCAGTGGCTCGGTAAAACCCTGCGACAGCCAACCCTCGGCCCGCGTTTTGTCGCTCGGGGTAACAAATATTGCCCGGCGACGCGGCCCGGTCGTCAACTCGGCCTGATGGTCACCGACCGCTTCCAGACTGAAAGCGATCTGGCGTTCGCTGCGGGCCTCAAGCTCCCGCAGATAGCTGTTCTCGATGGCCGAGGAATAAAAGCCAGTCGGGCTGAAGCGATGCAGCAGGATGTCGCCTTCCTCAAGGGTCATCAGCCGCCGCTTCCAGTGGTCGGAAATGGGCGATTCCCTGGTCAGCAGCGCCCGCGTGCCGAACTGAAAAGCAATGGGGCCAAGTTCTTCGTTGTCAATCCAGTGGTCCCAGTCGCGCAGGTACCAGACCCCGCCGGCCATGATGATCGGCACGTCGCCGATGCCCGCCTCGCGCATCACCTGGCGCAGGGCCAGGACGCGGGGGTAGGGGTCTTCGGGAATCAGAGGGTCTTCGACATTGGACAGGCCGTTGTGGCCGCCGGCCAGCCAGGGATCCTCGTAGACCACGGCGCCGAGAAACTCGGAAAATCTGTTGTAGGCCCGTTTCCACAGCGCGTTGAACGCCCGCGCCGAAGAAATGATGGGATAATAATGGACCCCGTAACCGGCCGCCAACTCGGCCAGCCGGTAAGGCATTCCGGCGCCGCAGGTTACCCCGTGGACGATACCGCGGGTTTTATCGAGCACCCCCCTCAACACCGCCTCGGCGCCGCCCATCTCCCACAATACATTGATATTCAGGCTGCCGGCCTTGCCGCAAATATCATGGGCCTTCTCGGCCTGGGCAATGCCGCCGGCTATGGCATATTTCACCAGTTCGAGATGGCGATCGCGCCGGGTGCGGCCGTGATAGACCTGTGGGACGAGATTGCCCTCCGCATCCCAGGCATCGGCATTCACCGCGGAGACCGTTCCCACGCCGCCGGCCAGCGCCCATGGGCCAGAGCTGGCGCCGGTGGAAATCGAGACTCCCTTGCCCCCCTCGATGAGAGGCAAAACCTCGCGGCCAGAAAGCCGTATGGCGTTCAATGCTTTCACTGGGCCCCCTGGCACCCGTTTTATTCAGACGGCGCGGCATAATTTCCTGCCGCGCCGCCCTCGATCTCTATTCGGACCGCCTCTCGCTCAGGCGCGGCGGCTCCGGTTATCCCTGCGCGGCGGCCTGGTGTCTTCCAGCTCCTCGCCGGTTTCCTGATTGACCACCCGCATGGACAGGCGCACTTTTCCGCGCCCATCGATTTCAAGAACCTTGACCTTCACCGTGTCGCCTTCGCTGACCACGTCGCCGACCTTATCGACCCGGCTTTCCGCCAGTTCAGAAATATGAACCAGCCCGTCGCGGCTGCCGAAGAAGTTCACGAAGGCGCCAAAGTCCATGATCTTCACGACCTTACCTTCGTATATAACCCCAACTTCGGGTTCGGCAACTATACCGTTGATCCAGTCGACCGCCGCCTTGATGGCGTTGGTGTCGGAGCTGGACACCTTGATGGTGCCGTCGTCCTCGATGTCAATCTTGGCGCCGGTCTGCTCAACGATCTCGCGGATCACCTTGCCGCCGGTGCCGATCACTTCACGGATCTTGTCCTTGGGAATGGTCATGGTCTCGATGCGCGGCGCATGCTCGCTGAGTTCCTCGCGGGCATTGGTAAGTGCCTTGCTCATTTCGCCGAGAATATGCAGGCGTCCGGCCCGCGCCTGCTTCAGCGCAATGGACATGATCTCCTCGGTAATCCCGGAAATCTTGATATCCATCTGCAGTGACGTGAGACCCTGGTCGGTGCCGGCGACTTTAAAGTCCATGTCGCCCAGATGATCCTCATCACCGAGAATATCCGAGAGAACGGCAAAGTCGTCGCCTTCCTTGATCAGGCCCATGGCGATGCCCGAGACCGGACGGGCAAGCGGCACGCCGGCGTCCATCATCGACAATGACGATCCACAGACCGTGGCCATCGACGATGAACCGTTGGACTCGGTGATCTCGGAGACGATGCGGATGGTGTAAGGGAAGTCTTCTTTCCCGGGCAGCACGCATTTCAGCGCCCGCCAGGCAAGCTTGCCGTGGCCGATTTCGCGGCGGCTGGTGAAGCCAACGCGGCCCGCCTCGCCCACCGAATAGGGCGGGAAATTGTAATGCAGCAGGAAGCTTTCCTTGTAGGTGCCAACCAGCGCGTCGATGAATTGCTCGTCATCGCCGGTGCCCAATGTGGTGACAACCAGCGCCTGGGTCTCGCCGCGGGTGAACAGGGCGCTGCCATGGGCGCGCGGCAGGAAACCTACCTCGGCGCTGATCTGGCGCACCTCGTCCAGCTTCCGGCCATCGATCCGGGCGCCGGTCTTGAGGATATTGCCACGGACGATTTCTTTCTCCAGAGACTTGAGGAGATCGCCAACCAGCCCGGTGTCTGTGTCCGCGTCGTCAGCCAGCAGCTTCTCAATAACGCCGGCCTTGACCTCGGATATGGCGCTGGTTCGCACCTGCTTGACGGTCTCGCCGTAAGCAGCGCGCAGATCCTTTTCAGCCAGATCCGCTATTTTGGCCTTGAGGTCGCTGTGGTCGGGGGCCTCGGGCATATCCCAGGGCTCCTTGGCCGCTTCTTCAGCCAGCGCAATAATCATATCGATCACCGGCTGCATCTGCTCATGACCAAACATGACCGCGCCCAGCATCACCTCTTCGGATAATTCGCGGGCTTCCGATTCAACCATCAGCACGGCGTCGCCGGTGCCGGCGACGACCAGATCAAGATCGCCGCTGTCCAAAGCGTCTTCCAGGGGGTTGAGGACGTATTTTCCGTCGGTGTAACCAACCCGGGCGGCGGCGATGGGGCCGAAAAAGGGTATGCCCGAAAGGGTCAGGGCGGCGCTGGCGCCAATCAGCGCAATGATATCAGGATCGTTCTCCATATCGTGGCTCAGAACCGTGGCAATGACTTGTGTTTCGTTGCGGAAGTCCTTGGGGAACAATGGCCGGATGGGCCTGTCGATCAAGCGGCAGGTCAGCGTCTCCTTTTCGGAGGGGCGCCCTTCGCGCTTGAAAAAGCCGCCGGGAATTTTGCCAGCGGCATAGGTTTTTTCCATGTAATTCACGGTCAGTGGAAAAAAGTCCTGACCGGGCCTTGCGGACCTGGCGGCAACGGCGGTGCAAAGCACCGTGGTTTCGCCGTAAGTAACGATTACCGCACCGTCAGCCTGACGAGCGACATGGCCGGTTTCTATAACCAGCTGACGATCACCCCATGTGATCTCTTTCCTGCATTTATTAAACATCTTCTAACCTTCATTGGGCCGGATGCGATTCACGGCGGCCATCCGCCGCTTCACCCACCAGGCCATGCGGGCTTCATTGCCCGGTTCTAAAATGCCACCTTTATTGGCGGCGCTCTGTTTCCGCTCCTTTGGCATCGGCTTTCCGAAATGCCGGGCCAATCAGGTCAGGCGTTACCACAAAGAGCATTTGGCCGGGTATCAGTGTTGCTGACCCCGGCCCTAAAATTGCGCTATTTCCGGAGCCCGAGGCTCTGGATAAGCTTGGTATAACGCCCCTCGTCCCGGTCTTTCAGGTAACTGAGAAGACTGCGACGCGAGTTCACCATTTTCAGCAGACCACGCCGGGAATGGTTGTCCTTTTTATGGTCTTTGAAATGTTCGGTCAGATTGACGATACGCTCGGTGAGTATGGCGACCTGCACTTCAGGAGAGCCCGTATCGTCTTTGCCGACGGCATATTGTTTTATGAGCGCTTGTTTGCGCTCCGCGGATATCGACATCATCTGCTCCTTTCAAGCCAGATTAAATACACGCAGAGGCCTCACAATGCCCTCGGATGCTTCCGCAACCGCCAACGGCATGCCGCCGTGGGTCAGGCAAATTGTTCCGCTTCTGGCTGTGGGAAGATTAACGGCCTGACCGTGTCTGATGCGGTCTGCCTCATTTTCTGTCACGGCCAGTGCCGGGATGTCGGCCAGCGCGGTCATGACAGGAAGTATGCTTTCCTCAGCGCGCGCACTATGGCTCAAATCATTTAGTAATTCCAGCGAAATTGCGTGCGAAATTTGAAAGGGTCCAACGCGGGTGCGGCGCAGCGCCGAGACATGCCCGCGGGTGCCGAGGACGCGCGCCAGATCACGGGCCAGGGCGCGCACATAGGTGCCCTTGCCGCAGACCAGGTGGAACGAAGTGTGCTCCGCATCGCTATGCTTTTCGCCGCCCACAAGGCGCTCCAGCCTCTCCACCCGCACCGTCCGCGCCCTCATTTCCGGGGGCTTGCCGGCGCGCGCCAGGTCATAGGCACGGGTGCCGTCCACTTTAATTGCCGAGAATGCCGGCGGTATCTGCTCGATCTCGCCGATGAAGCCCCCAAGCGCGGCGTCTATCTGCCGGGCATCGGGCCGATGGTCGCTGGTGTGGGTGACCTCGCCCTCCCGGTCGTCGGTATTCCGCTCCTCGCCCCAGCAGACTTGAAACTCATATTCCTTGGTGGAATCAACAATGAAAGGCATGGTCTTGGTGGCTTCCCCCAGGGCAATGGGCAAAACGCCCGTCGCCAGCGGGTCCAGCGTGCCGCCGTGACCGGCTTTTTGGGGATGCAGCAGTCTTTTGACGGCACCGAGCGCGGCCGTGGAACTCAGCCCCAGGGGCTTGTCCAGAACGATCCAGCCATCAATCTTTTTCCCGCGCCGGCGACGCCCCATTAGGGTTTGAACTCCATTACCGGGTGGAGCTGTGTTGGTTCCAAAATGCCCGGAAAAAAGGAAAAAACCGCAGACGATAGTACATATCGACGAGGATTTTTGACGCCTTTGCCCGGGCTTTTTGGGCCAATCCAATTGGACCGCGCCCAAATCTGCCGGAACAGTGTCAAAATCGCCTCAGATAG
>JACZSK010000108.1 GCA_022574255.1 Pseudomonadota bacterium | reverse complement strand
TCGTTCCATTCAAAGGGGTTCGAGCCCTCCAGATCGTCGTTGCGCACGCGGGTGCGGAAGGTGACGTCGGGAACGCGTCTGGCTGTGGAATCGCTCATTTCATATCTCCAGTTGGTTCAGCCGGCGGCCCGGCCTGGTTTCTGGAGATAATATGGCATCTTCTGACTTATTTGTGAAACGAGTTATTTCGGCTTCTGTAATCGATTTATTCGATTAATGAAGCGCCTCACCCGCGTGATTCTCGCATACACTCCTGTGGTCATTCGCCGACTTGATCGGCGAATCCAGTCTTTCTTTTTAGCGGCGTGCTGACAGCACCATGGACTCGCCGATTCTCTCTGCGTGAAGCGCCTTGGCGGCGAGTGACGAAGAAACAGGGTGAGGGTGAGCAAGAAAAACGCCCCCGGTCTCCCGGGAGCGCTTTGTAATTTTCGTAGCGGGAAGCGGGCCGCCTATTATTACGGTGCCACACCCGCCGCTTCACCCAGTGCGTCCTCGATATCGCCCGGAGAACACATGATATCCATGAAGGTGTGCCCCCCCGCCATCATACTCAGGTCAGGAAAGCTGATGGCTATTCTAAACTTCGCGTGCAGCGCATACACCTTTCCGCCGCTGACCAGTATTTCGTAGGGAAGATGCGCCGATGAGCGCACATCCCTGAAATCAATGCTGGTCATGACGAAGCTGTCGCTGCTGCATTCCCGCGTCATGGCAACCCCAAACAGCGTCTGCTCTTTGCCCGGAATGTCGATGCGATAAACCTTTGAGGTGCCGGCAGTGCCTGCCGCAAGCCCCTCTTCCACCTTTGCCAGAGCCTCTTCATAAGAGCCATAACTGATAAGCTCGTTCCGGCTCTTGAAACTTGGCATGATAATCGGCTTGTAGCGGTACTTGCGGAGGGTTTTTGCCTTCTTGCCCTTGGCCGATCCATACTCGCCCAGACTGCCCAAAGCGCCTTCCAGGGCGCTGCGAACCGTCGCCAAATCATCGTCCAGCCGGTAGGCCAACGCCATATAGGTGGGGTTGGTGTAGGTCACCTGCAGTTCCCCGTCTTCCGCGAAAGTTCCAGTTTCTTCAATCACTGGTGCGGTAATCGCCACCCGTTGCGCCGCACCGAAGGCGCCAAAATCAGTCTTTGACGTGGCCGCCTGCAAGGCCTCGCTGGTGACGACTATTATGCGTGTGCCGTCATAAGGGCTGTACTCCCCGGCAATGGTAAAACCCGCAGCCTCTAGCTTTGCGCGCGCCGCGGCGGCGGCATCTTCAATGCTTCCGCTAGTGTTATAGGCATGGATAAAAGGCTTGTGACGCACGTTCTTGGCTTTGTCCTGGGCCTGAGCCTGGACCGGCGCAAAAACAATAACAGCCAACAGCAGCGCGGCTGCCGCGGCGGCAGTTCGTCTGATATAATGGATCATAAGACCCCCCTGATTACTGATCGATACCCGTTCCTGCCGGGATGCGGAGCAAACGCTAGCAGCTTGCAGCGCCGATGTCCCGGAATATTAGAATATGCGCATGATTGAAAGTTTGGCTGTAACCCGAGTCGCGGCAACGACGGCAGCGTCGGGGCCATGAGGCGCGCAAAAGCCGGAACCCGCCCGATACTTTCAAGATGATCCCGCCGGGGCGGCGATTCATTGCGCGGAAGGCCCCGAAACGGCAATCCAATTTCAATAAATTCGTGGGATAATCCTGTTATTCCGGTGGCCGTCCAGGATCAATAAGGGACCAGCCGGGATCAATAAGGACCAGTGATGTCAGTGTTTTCCAGCGATTCCTTCGACAACCACGAGCAGGTGATGTTCTGCTCGGACCCCGCAAGTGGCCTGAAGGCTATTATCGCCATCCATTCCACCGCCCTTGGCCCGTCGGTCGGCGGCGTCCGCATGTGGAATTACGAAAGCGAGGAAGAGGCAATCCGCGACGTGCTGCGGCTGTCGCGCGGCATGAGCTACAAGAACGCCCTGGCCAACCTGAACCTGGGCGGCGGCAAGGCGGTTATTATCGGCGATTCCAGCAAGGACAAGACCCCGGAGCTGATGCGCGCCTACGGCCGCTTTATCGATTCGCTGGGCGGTCGTTACATCACCGCGGAAGACATGGGCATGACCACCGCCGACATGGCTCAAGTGGCCAGCCAGACCAAATTTGTCGCCGGGCTTGAGGAAGGCGCCGCCGCATCGGGCGACCCCTCCCCTTTTACCTCGCACGGCGTGCTCATCGGTATCGATGCCGCCGTCCGCCACCAGATGGGCCGGGATAACCTGAACGGCATTCGCGTCGCCATACAGGGCGTCGGCCATGTGGGCTACGCGCTGGCCCAGGAACTGGTGCACCGGGGCGCGGAAATCATCGTCGCTGACGTGGTGAAGGATAACGTCGCCCGCGCCGTTGCCGAACTTGGCGCCACCGCCGTATCAACGGCTGAAATCCTGTTCCAGGACGTGGATGTGCTTGCCCCCTGCGCCATGGGCGCCATTGTAAACGACCAGACACTGCCGCTGCTGAAATGCCGGATTATAGCGGGCTCGGCAAACAACCAGCTGGCCCGGACGGACCACGGTCAGGCCCTCCGCGCGCGCGGCATTCTCTATGCCCCCGATTATGTAATCAACGCCGGTGGCATGATCAGCGTCGCAAACGAAGTGCATGGCGTTTTGGTGCCTCACGACGAAGCCATGAAGATGGTCGAAAAGATCGGACATGTCCTGCGCCGGATTTTCGCCGACGCCGATGCCCAGGGGCTGCCGACAGAAGCCATCGCCGACCAGACCGCCGAGGCGCTGATCGCCGCCGGCAAGGCTGAAAAATCCGGCAGGGCACAGAGCGCAGCAGCCTAGGGGCTCTTTGTTGATCCCTCAATCGCCGGGCGCTCACATCCGTTCGCTAGGCTTTCCTCGCATTAGCTCGGGCGGCCGGTCGGCCTTGCCTCAGTCCTTCGGACTTCGGTTCTCCCCCCCCTCTCTCAAGGGAGAGGGAATAAAATAGAGCACCCCCACTATACTTTCGTCACTCGCCGACTTGATCGGCGAGTCTAGATTCTCAACCGTCGGCCAGTTCTTTTCCCCTCTCCCTCAAGGGCCAGTTCTTTTCCCCTCTCCCTCAAGGGCCAGTTCTTTTCCCCTCTCCCTCAAGGGCCAGTTCTTTTCCCCTCTCCCTCAAGGGAGAGGGTGGGGTGAGGGTGATAAAAAAGAGAAATACTTTCTCTTACCCCGCCATGAAACGCTGCAAGCTATCAATCACCGCTTCATTCTGCGCGTCGGTGCCGATGGTGATGCGCAAACAATGCGCCAGTCCGTAAACCCCGACCGGACGCACGATAATACCGTCGCCACGGAAATGCTGGTCGGCCGCAGCGGCCTGGTCCCCACCAGTCTGCCCAGCCCGGGGGGGAAATTCCACCAGCAGGAAATTGCCGGCAGCGGGCGGTACACGCAGGCCCATGCCGGTAAGCGCCGCCGTCATTTCTTCCAGCCAGCGCGCGTTATGCTGGCGGGAATGTTCCACATGCTCCTTGTCCTGCAGCGCGGCAATTCCCGCTGCCTGGGCAATGGTCGAGACGTTGAACACCGTGCGCACGCGGTTCAGGGCGTCAACCACGCTGGCCGGGGCAAAACACCAGCCGAGCCGCTGTGACGCCAGGCCGTAAATCTTGGAAAAAGTATGCGCGACTACAACATTGTCGGCGCCCGACTGGATCGCCTCGCACACCAGCTCATGGCCAGCCGAATAGGCCGGGTCCGTAACATATTCCGCGTAGGCCGCATCGATCACCAGCAGCACGCCCCCGGGCAGCCCCTCGCGCAGGCGGCGTATTTCGCTGGCCGGCAGCATGGTGCCGGTAGGGTTGTTGGGGTTGGCAAGGAAAACCAGTCTGGTCTTGTCGCTCACCGCCGCCAGCACGGCGTCAACATCCACCCTGTAATCCCGGTCCTTGGCCACCACCAGGTCGGCGCCCACCGCATGGGTGGCGATGGAATACACGAGAAAGCCGAATTCAGTCTGGATCACCTCGTCGCCCGGCCCGGCGTAACATTGCGCCAGCAGGTTCAATATCTGCTCTGACCCCGTGCCCGCAACGATCAGCGCCGGGTCCAGCCCGTAGGCCGCGCCAATGGCGGTGCGCAGCGCCAGCGAAGATCCGTCCGGGTATAATTCCAGATGCTCGACGGCCCCCCTGGCCGCATCCACCGCCCGGGGGCTGGGGCCAAACGGCGACTCGTTGGACGCCAGCTTGATCACCCGCGTTTTGCCGGGGATGGTCGATTCCCCTGCCTTATAGGCATGAATTTGCAGCACGCCGGGTTTCGGTTGCGGAGACTTTGGCTGCGGAGACTCGGTCATACCGCTCAGGCCTCCCAGTCCTCTACGGAAACCCCGCCACCGCCGCCAGCGGGCGGTGTATACCGCTTTACTGTCTGCTCAATGGCGCCGAAGACGCTGTCGCCGCCGGCGTCGAGCATTTCAATGCGAATGGTATCGCCGAAGCTCATGAAGGGCGTTTCCGGCTTGCCGCCGTTGATGGTCTCGATCATCCTGGTCTCGGCGATGCAGGAATAGCCCACACCACCCTCGGCGATATGCTTGCCGGGGCCGTCGTCCAGCTTGTTGGAAACCGTTCCCGAACCGACAATACAGCCTGCGCAAAGAGGCCGCGACTTGGCCGCATGGGCGATCAGCTCGGCCATGTTGAAGGTCATGTCCTGTCCGGCGTCGGGCTTGCCGAACGGCTGCCCGTTATAACTGGACAAGAGCGGCAGGTTCAGTTTGCAATCGACCCAGGCGTCGCCCAGCTCGTCGGGCGTTACCGCAACCGGCGAGAAGGCGCTGGATGGCTTGGACTGGAAAAAACCGAACCCCTTGCCCAGCTCGGCGGGGATCAGGTTACGCAGGCTCACGTCATTGACCAGCATCAGCAGGCGCACGCATTCGCCGGCCGCGGCGGCGGATACACCCATTGGCACGTCGCCGGTTATGGCCGCGATCTCGGCCTCGAAATCGATGCCCCAGTCTTCTGATTCGATGCAGATATCTTCGCGCGGGCCGAGGAAAGTGTCGGACCCCCCCTGGTACATCAGCGGATCAGTCCAGAAGCTCTCCGGCATTTCGGCGCCACGGGCGCGCCGCACCAGTTCCACGTGGTTTACATAGGCCGAGCCATCGGCCCATTGATAGGCGCGGGGCAGCGGCGAAGCACAGCCGGCTTCGTCGAAAGCCTCTCCCTCGATCCCGCCATCGTTTAGTTGCGCGTATAGCCCCGCCAGTTTCGGCTGGGCGGCGCCCCAATCGTCCAGTGCCGCCTGCAGGGTTGGCGCAATATCGCCGGCGCTGGTCATCCGCGACAAATCCTTCGACACGACCACCAGGCTGCCGTCGCGGCCCGCTTTCAGTGAAGCCAGTTTCATGCCAATCCTTTCGGGAAATTCTTATTGGTGGGCGGCATTATTCCCCATAATTCGCCGGGACGCACCCGGAAATAACGGCGAAATAATATCGCTGTTCCGTCTGCGCGACTTGTTCGGGCCTATTCGGCGGCCGGCAGCACGCCGCGCTGAATCTGGTCCAGCTCGATGGATTCAAACAGCGCCTGGAAATTGCCCTCGCCGAAGCCTTCGTTGCCCTTGCGCTGGATCACTTCGAAGAAAATAGGCCCGATCACGTTATGGGTGAATATCTGCAACAACAGGCCCTGGCCTTCGGTCGGGGCGCCGTCGATGAGAATGCCGCGCGCCCGCAGCGCCTCCACATCCTCGCCGTGGCCGGGAACGCGCTCTTCGATCTGCTTGTAATAGGTCTCCAGCGTGTCCTGGAAGGTCACGCCCGCGCCCGAAATGGCGTCCACGGAGGCATAGATATCGTCCGTGCCCAGCGCCACATGCTGGATGCCCTCGCCCTTGTATTCGTCGAGAAACTCCGCGATCTGGCCTTTGTCGCCGGTGTCTTCGTTCACCGGAATGCGTATTTTGCCACAAGGGCTGGTCATGGCGCGGCTGTGCAGGCCGCTCTGTTTGCCCTCGATATCGAAATAGCGGATTTGCCTGAAGTTGAAGACCCGGGCGTAGAAATCCGCCCATTTATCCATATTGCCGCGATACACATTGTGGGTCAGATGGTCGATATAGGAGAGGCCGGCATCGCCACCTTCGAAACCCGGGTCGTCGATGGGCTCGTAATCCTCCTGGAAGGCATCGCGCTCACCGTAGGTATCGATCAGGTAGAGCCGCGAGCCGCCAATCCCCTTTAACACCGGCGCCGTGGTCAGGAAACCGCCTTCCGCAAGGGGCACTGCGGTGGCGCCGCGCTCCAGGGCCATCTCGAGGGCCGCGGCGGCGTCTTTCACGCGAAAGCCCATGCCGATTGCGGCGGGTCCGTGGGCCTTGGCAAACTCGGCGCCGAATCCTTCGGTCTCCGCGTTCAGGATGAACTTGATATCGCCCTGCTCGAATATGGTCACCTTCATGGTCTTGTGTTTGCGCGTGGCGCGAAAACCCAGGCTGTGAAACAGATCGATGAGAAGCTGCGGCTCGGGGGCGGCGTAGGCAACAAAATCGAAGCCGTCGGTACCCAGTGGATTTTCGTGAAGGTCGGCCATATTGTTTATCCCTCTTGCATGTCGAAAGAGCAGACCCGACGCGCTCCTGTATGTCCGGAGCGCCCGCCAGAACCGCCGTAAGTTTAATTCAGCCCTCAAAAACTCATTGAAAATATATTAGTTTCATGTGAAACTAATTGCAAGCTGAAAATAACCCGCAAGGAGCTCTCTCCCGATGTCCAGATCAACATCCGGCCCGATGTCCAGATCAACATCCGGGGCAACGACCGGAGACCCCGGAAAAAAACTCCGGCTGGAAGATTTTCTCCCCTACCGCCTGTCGATCCTCTCGAACCGCATTTCGAGGGCAATCGCCAACAGCTACGGCCAGCGCTTCGGCCTGACCATACGCGAATGGCGGATCATGGCGGTGCTTGGCGAGACTCCAAATATTTCGGCGGGCGAACTGGCCGAGCGCACGGCCATCGACAAGGTAGCGGTCAGCCGCGCCGTGAGAAGCCTGTTAGGCAGAGGGCGGTTGCTGCGCCGTTTCTCGACCGAAGACCGGCGGCGCTCGGTGCTACGGCTCTCAAAAGCGGGCGAAAGGCTCTACGACGAGATCGCCCCCATCGCTCAGGGCTACGAAAAGAGCCTGCTCGCCCGCCTGTCGGCCAACGAACAGCGCCAGCTGGACAAAGCGCTTACCCGGTTAATGGAAATCCAGCCCGAAGTCGACGCCGAGATATTTTCCCGGCGCGGCCCGCCAGCCACTGAATAATGCCGCCTGTTGAAAATGGGGGCAGCTTGCACCGCTCTTTATTGAAAATGGGGGCGGCTTGCACCGCCCCCCCAGACGACCAGCCAAACGGAAGAGTGCTTCCTGGCTGGTCGTGCGCAGACCGCTTCGCGTAGCAGAGGCGGCTGTCGCATCACAGAGAGTCCTGATCAGAAGGGGATTCCAGGACCTATGGAAAAATAGTCTTTGGATACCGTGCCTCGGTATCGCACCGGCTTATTGGTTTGCCGGCTCCTCGCTCGTGCTCAGGCCGTAAATGATGCACAAATCGACACATCACCAAGCCGTTCGCTTACAAACATGACCATAGCGGCCCCCGCGGCGGGCGAAACCGCTTTGCGGTGAAACGCGGCAATTCTGCGGTAAAGCGCGGCAAACAGGTGAAATATCGTCCTGCCGGTGTCCCGGAGCATAAGGAATGGTTTACTTTTTGCCGCTAAGCTTACGGCCCGCAGGATAAGCGGAGCAGGATGGGCCCGAACCTTGGGTGATTAAGAAAGCCTTGGGCGGTCAAGAAAACATCATAAAAAACGACTATCGGATATCAGCCGTTGCTACTCTGCGCATGAGGTGTTGTGTATGGCCGTTGATTTATCCTTGAAGGTCCTGATCATAGATGATCACAGGACGATGCTGCGCATTATTCGGGGCCAACTGAAAGAGTTGGGCTTCCGGGATATTGATGAAGCATCGAACGGCGGCGAGGCTCTTGACAAGCTGAGGGGCGGGGAATTTGGCCTGGTGCTTTCCGACTGGAATATGTCCCCGATGAGCGGACTTGAACTGCTCAAGGAAATACGTTCCGACCAGATATTGAAGGGCGTTCCCTTCATTATGGTAACCGCCGAATCAAGCAAGGAACATGTGGTCGAGGCCAAGAAAGCGGGCGTGAGCAACTATATTATCAAGCCCTTTAATGCCGACACGTTGAAGTCAAAAATCGCCACGGTGCTGGGGGATTTCTGAGGCGTCAGCCCGCGAGCGCGTCCGCCGCCGGCACATAGTCCTCGCCCAGATCCCTGGCCACGGCCTCGTAGGTCAACTTGCCCTCACAGACATTCAGCCCGGCCATGAGATGCGGGTCATCCAGCATCGCCTCTTTGGCGCCCCTGTTGGCCAAACGGATGGCAAAGGGCAGCGTGACGTTGTTCAACGCAAAGGTAGAGGTGCGCGCCACCGCGCCGGGCATGTTGGCAACGCAATAATGCACCACGCCGTCCACCACATAGGTGGGATCGGCATGGGTTGTGGCATGCGAGGTCTCGGCACAGCCGCCCTGGTCAATGGCCACATCGACGAACACCGAGCCTTTCTGCATGCGCGAGAGCAAGTCTCGGGAAATCAGCTTGGGTGCCGCGGCGCCAGGCACCAGCACCGCGCCAATCACCAGATCCGCCTGTATCACATGGCGTTCCAGCGCTTCAGCGGTCGAGAATACCGTCGAGAGCTTGGAGCCGAACTGGCTGTCCAGCTCCTGCAGGCGCCTCGCCGACATGTCCAGCACCGTGACATGGGCTTCCAGCCCCATGGCCATGCGCGCGGCGTTGGTGCCAACCACCCCGCCACCGATGATAACAACTTTAGCCGCCGGCACGCCGGGCACGCCGCCCAGCAGCATGCCACGCCCGCCCTGCTCCATTTCCAGGCAAT
>JACZSK010000021.1 GCA_022574255.1 Pseudomonadota bacterium | reverse complement strand
GGTTGTTCGGCTGGCTGTTTCACGCCGCAATGCTGTTGGTGCTGATGCGCCACCTCAGGTATTTCACCGAGCCGGTATGGTTCTGGGTTGGTCTGGTCCAACCCTTCGGGCTTTACGCCGGTTTCATCATGGTGGTGGGGCTTGGCGGGCTGTGGGTGCGGCGCGTGAGCGTTGAGCGTGTCCGCTATATCACCGGCCCTTCCGATCATCTGATGCTGGCCCTGTTGGGCGGTATCGCGCTGTCCGGCCTGGCCATGCGCTTTGTGCTGCATACCGATATCATTGCCCTGAAGGCATTTATCCTGGGGCTCTTGTATGCGGATTGGCAGCCCATGCCCGCCGACCCCGTTCTGATGATCCATCTGGGGCTGGTGGCGGCGCTGATGCTTGTTTTCCCTTTCAGTAAATTATTGCATGCGCCGGGTATTTTCTTCAGCCCGACCCGTAACCAGGTGGATGACGCCCGCAACAGGCGGCATCTGGCGGGCTGGACAGCGCGCGCTGCCGCCAAATCAGCCGCCAGGGCCGGCGGCGCAGAGGGCGAATAGGGCATGGCCGATTACGATATTCCTGCGCTGCCGGATTATCCGGAAATCCCGCCCATCAAGCGGGACGTCATGGCCCATTCACAGCCCTATATTGCGGCGCCGGAGCACCAGGAGGCCCTGGGGTTTCCCGGCGAACTGGTCGACGACTGGCACGACAAGGCGCTGACCAAATTTGCCGAGTTGCTGAAGGAATCGCGTGCCCTGCAGGTGTTCATGGATTCCTGCGTCAAATGCGGCGCCTGCACTGATAAATGCCATTATTTCCTGGGTACTGGCGATCCCAAAAACATGCCGGTGGCGCGCCAGGATCTGATGCGCAAGGTCTACCGCAAACATTTCACCTGGACCGGCAAATGGCTGCCCTGGCTGGTGGGCGCCGAAGACCTGACCCAGGAAGTGCTGGACGACTGGTACAGCTATTTTCATCAATGCTCGCAATGCCGCCGCTGTTCGGTTTTTTGCCCCTATGGCATCGACACGGCTGAGTTTTCCATGGCCGCCCGCGAAATTATGGACCATATCGGCAAGGGCCAGAAATATTGCAACGAGATCATCGGCAAGGTGCACAAGATCGGCAATAATCTGGGCCTGCCGGAAAAGGCCCTGGCCAACACGCTGGAGGGTCTGGAAGAAGATATCGAGGAAGAGACCGGCGTTGCGGTGCGCCTGCCGCTGGATGTAGAGGGCGCCGAAATCCTGCTGATCACGCCCAGCGCCGACTTTTTTGCCGAGCCCCATGTGGACAGCCTGATCGGCTATGCCAAGGTATTCCATCAGGCGGGGGTCAGCTGGACCATCAGTTCCTACGCCTCGGAAGCGGCCAATTTTGCCATGTTCATTGGCGCCGGCGAGCAGATGAAGATGGTTGCGGAAAGGGTGCGCAAGGCGGCGATCGACCTGGGTGTCAGGCGTATCATCGTCGGCGAATGTGGCCACGCCTGGCGGGTCGCTTACAATTTCTGGAATACGCTGGTTGGGCCATTTGATTTCCTCGACCCCGATTACCCGGTACCCCAGCATATCTGCGAGTTCACCTGGGACCTGATCGAGAGAGGCGAGCTGACCCTGGACAAATCGGCCAACGACCATATGACGCTGACTTTCCATGATTCCTGCAACGTGGCGCGGGCGTCGAGCATGGGCGACAAACCGGGAGGCCAGTTTGAGATTCCCCGCAATATCATCAAGGCCTGCTGCAACAATTTCGTCGATATGGCCGCCGATACTATCCGCGAAAGCACGTTCTGTTGCGGCGGCGGCGGTGGCCTGCTGACCGACGACCTTATGGAAATTCGCGCCAAGGGCGCTATGCCGCGCATGCAGGCATTGAACGAGGTCGCCAAGAGCGAGGGGGTCACCCACATGGCTGCGATCTGTGCCATCTGCAAAACCCAGTTCGCCAAGGTGATGCCCGAATACGGTTTCGAGATGGACAGCATTGTCGGCGTCCATCAGCTGGTGTCCAGCGCCATTGTTCTGGATGGCCAGAGGACAGAGGACGAGGAAACCGCGACAGCAAGCGCTGCGGAATAAGAAGGAAAACAATAATAATGAACGAAAAACTTTTGACCAAGCGCCGCTACAAGGATGGTGATAGAGAGCATCTGCCGTGGCAGGAAGAGATTTTCGACGCCGATCATACCTATAAATGCCCGACCTATGTGCATCGCACGCCGCCATGCCAGGGTAGCTGCCCTTCAGGCGAGGACATTCGCGGCTGGCTGAACATCGTGCGCGGCATTGAAAAGCCGCCCGAGGGTGTGGAATGGCAGAAATACGCCTTTGAGCGTGTGGTTGAAGCCAATCCCTTTCCCGCGATCATGGGCCGCGTCTGCCCGGCGCCCTGCGAGGACGGCTGCAACCGTAACGAGGTTGATGACCGCGTCGGCATCAATTCGGTCGAGCAGTTTATTGGCGATTATGCGCTGGAGCACGGGCTGAAGCTGCATCCGGCGGGCGAAGATACCGGCAAGAAAGTGGCCATCATCGGCAGCGGGCCGGCGGGCCTGGCCTGCGCATACCAGTTGCGCCGCATGGGGCATGCCTGCACTATTTTCGAGGAACACGAAGAGCTTGGCGGCATGATGCGCTACGGCATCCCCGGCTACCGCACACCGCGGGAAGTGCTGGATGGCGAGATTCAGCGCATCCTCGATCTCGGCGTGGAGGTGCGCAACAACACCAAGATCGGTGTCGATGTTTCGCTGGAGGATCTGCGCAATGAGTTTGACGCGGTGTATCTGGGGCTGGGCGCCCAATCGGGAACAGCGCTGCCGGTGCCCGGCGGCGACGCCTCCAACTGCATCAGCGGCATCGCTTTCCTGGAGGCCTTTAACGACGGCAGGCTGAAGCATTCCGCCAAGAAGGTGCTGGTCATCGGCGGTGGCGATACGGCCATGGACGTTGCCGCCGTGGCGCGGCGCCTGGGCCATATTACCAATGTGCGCGAGGACGACCGGCCCGAATATGTGGTTTTGGGCCATACCGCCCATGACGTGGCAAGTGTCGCCAAGCGCGAGGGCGCGGAGGTGACCATCGTCTATCGCCGTCCGGTCGACAAGATGCCCGCCGCCAAGATGGAAATCGAGCATGTCACCCAGGAAGGCGTCCAGATCATGGCGTCGCTGGCTCCGGTTGAAGTGATTCTCGACGAAAATGGCCGTGCAACGGCCTTGCGTGTGGTTGAAGTCGATTGGGCCTCCGGCAAGATGGAAATTATTGAAGGCAGCGAGCGCGATATCGAATGTGACCTTATCGTCGCCGCCATTGGCCAGAAATGTAACTTCACCGGCATGGAGGATCTCGATAACGGCTGGGGGCTGATCGACGCCGACCCGTTCTATCGGGTGAAGGAAGAGAAAGACATGTTTGTCGGCGGTGACGTGCTCAAGCCGCATCTGTTGACCACCGCCATTGGCCACGCTTCGGTGGCGGCGGAGGGCATCGACAAGTTCCTCAAGGGTGAAGAGCCGTCACGTCGCCCGAAAGTGGATTCGCATCATTTCAGCCTGCTGAGCAAGCTGCGCGAGACTGACTTGGCGCCAACCGAATATGACCATGTTCAGCAGACCGGCACCGACACTGCGGATTTTGCCATCCATAATTACGAGGATCGTTCTTTCGCCGAAATCGTGCCTGCGGACGAATTATTCCTCGGTTATTTCTCCTACGATGCCCGGCGGCTGCGCGGAGAAAGCGACGTTAATGCCGAGAACGTGCTGGGGTTTTTCGGCGAGCGCATCAAAGGCCTTTCCCCGGAGCAGGCCCGGGAAGAAGCCGACCGCTGCATGAGCTGCGGCATGTGTTTTGAATGCGATACTTGCGTCATCTACTGCCCGCAGGATGCCATTTTCCGGGTCAAGAAATCGGAGGCGACCATGGGCCGCTATGTGGATACGGACTATGGCAAATGTATCGGCTGCCATATCTGCGAGGACGTTTGTCCATCGGGCTATATCAAGATGGGGCTTGGGGAATAATCCATGTTTCTGCGGCTTACAGCGCTGGTTGCGATTGCCCAATTGCTGGGGCTGGCGGGCGCCTTTACATTGGTGCCCGGAGCCGCCGCCGATACCGAACTGCAGGGCCGGGTGCCGGTGCCGGTTATCGGCGAAGGGAAGGGCGATACATGCGTTGCCGACACCGACTTCATGCGCCGCCATCATATGGATATGCTCGAGCACCAGCGCGACAAGACCACGCGCCAGGGCGTGCGCACAAAGCGCTACAGCCTGAAGGAATGCGTTGCCTGCCACGTTGTGCCGGGGGCGGACGGGCTGCCGGTGAAGGCCGAGAGCCCGGCGCATTTTTGCAGTTCCTGCCATCTCTATGCGGCGGTCAAGATTGATTGCTTCGAATGCCACGCTTCACGGCCCGAGCAGGCCGCGGGCGGCGCAGGTGCGGTCTCTGAAAAACCTTCTGCGATACCGTCTCTGGCCGGGATGAAATGGAAATGACAACAGCAAGCAACGATAGCGCGCCCGAGGGCTTTGATCCCGTCCGCCGCCGCTTCCTCAGCACCGCGGCGGCTGCTGCCGGAGTGGCGCTGGCCCCCGGGGTCATGCTCTATGGCATTACCCGCCCAACGCCCGCATCGGCCCGCCCGCTGGACGAAGCAGTCTCGCCAACGGTGCGCTGGGGTATGCTGATCGACGTCAATCGCTGCCAGGAGGGCTGCGATAAATGTGTCACTGCCTGTGCCGAGGAAAATGGCCTGACCGGCCATGGCCGCCCCCGCACAGACGCCCAATGGATCAGGAAGATCGAAATCACCGACCCCGCATCAGGCGCCTCGAAATCACTGCCGGTCATGTGCCAGCATTGCGCCGACCCGCCCTGCGTTGACGTTTGCCCGACTGGCGCCTCCTTCAAGCGCGCCGACGGCATTGTGCTGGTCGACAAGCATACCTGCATTGGCTGCCGCTATTGCATGTTGGCCTGTCCCTACAAGGCGCGGTCTTTTGTCCATGAAACACTGAGCGACCAGAAATCGCACGCCCCGCGCGGCAAGGGCACGGTGGAAAGCTGCACCATGTGCGTGCACCGGATAGATGCGGGCCGCACGCCGGCCTGTGTCGAGGTTTGCAATGCCGAGGCTGGCGGCGCCATGATGTTCGGCGACCTGAATGATCCGGACAGCGAAATCTCAAAGCGCATCGCCACATATGCGACGACGCAAATCCGCGCCGACCTGGGCCTCGACCCGGGCGTGCGCTACCAGAACCTGTAGGCGGGCAAGCGGCATGAAGGCAACAAGGTTCAGCGAACTGGAAGGGAACAGCAGCGGCTTCTGGGGCCTTTTGCTGCTGCTTGGCGCGGTGCTGGCCGCTGGTTTGGGCGCCGCCGGCTATATGGAGCATTTCGGTCATTATGTGACCGGCATGGACAACCAGATTGTCTGGGGCATGCCCCATGTATTTGCCGTTTTCCTTATCGTCGCCGCCTCGGGTGCGCTGAACGTGGCTTCTATCGGCTCGGTCTTCGGGCGCACGCCGTACAAGCCGCTGGGCCGGCTTTCCAGCCTGGTGGCGATTGCCCTGCTGGTTGGCGGTCTGACGGTGCTGGTGCTGGACCTGGGCAGGCCTGACCGGCTGATCGTCGCCATGACCAAGTATAATTTCAAATCCATCTTCGCCTGGAACATTTATCTCTATATTGGTTTCCTCGGCGTTGTGGCCCTTTATATCTGGATGCAGATGGAGCGCCGCATGAACCGCTTTGTTCCCGCTGCGGGGCTGGTGGCCTTTGTATGGCGGCTGGCGTTGACCACCGGTACCGGCTCGATCTTCGGCTTTCTGGTGGCCCGCGAGGCCTATGATTCAGCGGTCATGGCGCCCTTGTTTATTGCCATGTCATTCTCCTTCGGGCTTGCGATCTACATTCTGGTGCTGATGGCTGCCTGCCGGGGCGCGGCGCGCGAGCTGGGCGATGCGCTGATTGCCCGCCTGGGGCGCCTGCTGGGAATTTTTGCCGCCGCGGTGCTGTATTTCACCATTGTCCAGCATCTCACCAATCTCTATGCGGCGGAGCATGCCGGCGTTGAGCGCTTCCTGCTGGTCGAGGGCGGCATATACACGGGTCTTTTCTGGGGCGGGCAGGTGGTGCTGGGCGGCCTGCTGCCCATGGCGCTGGTGTTTCGCAAGACTGACAAACCGGGCGCGCGGGTGGCGCTGGCGTCAATGCTGGTGATCCTGGGCGGCATGGCGCAGGTCTATGTGATTATTATTGGCGGACAAGCCTATCCCCTGACATTGTTCCCGGGAATGGAAGTGCAATCGACATTCTTTGATGGTGTGGTGGCGCCCTATACGCCCAGCCTGCCAGAGATCGTTCTGGGGCTGGGGGGCATGGCGCTGGCCGGACTGGTCATTTTACTGGGAATGAAAATCCTGCGTTTTCTGCCCGATAGTCTCGCCGACGCGGCCATCGATCCGCATCACAGGGCTGCGGAATAACCAGAGGGCAATATGCAGGAACCACATCCATTTTCACTCTACGTTGCAGCCCTGGGGCGCGGTCGAACCCGTTCGCGCCCGCTGACGCACGCCGAGGCGGAAGACGCCATGGGCATGATCCTGCGCCGCGAGGTGGAGCCCGAACAACTGGGCGCTTTCCTCATGCTGTTGCGCGTGAAGGAAGAGACACCGGAGGAAATTGCCGGCTTCACCAAGGCCGCCAAGGCTTTGTTCGAACTGCCCGACCCGCTGCCGGCGGTTGATCTGGACTGGGGTTCTTACGCCGGAAAACGGCGGCAGCTGCCCTGGTATCTGCTGGCGGCGCTGGCGCTGGTGCAGTCGGGCGTACGTCTTTTCATGCATGGCACCGAGGGGCACACGCCGGGCCGTCTTTATACCCGCGAGACGCTGGAACTTCTCGGCCTGCCCGTCGCAACCTCGCTGCAAGAAGCAGCCGACCGCATCAATGCCTCGGGGTTCGCCTATCTGCCCCTCGAATATCTCAGTCCCAAGCTGCATGAAATCATCGAAATGCGGCCGCTCTTCGGGCTGCGCTCGCCGGTGCATACCATCTCGCGCATGCTCAATCCGTTTGGCGCGCGCGCCACCCTTCAGGGCATCTTTCATCCCGGCTACATGGATACTCACCAGCATGCGGCAAAGCTGCTAGGCGAGCAGCATATGGCCGTTTTCCGGGGCGAAGGCGGTGAGGTCGAATGCCGCCCCAACAAGCCTTTCGAGGTGCGCACGCTGCATGACGGCGAATTCGCTTCAGAACAATGGCCGCGCATTCTCGATCATCACCATCAGGTCATCGACAAGGAAATGGATGCCGACCGCCTGAAAGCGGTGTGGCACGGCGATGAGCAGGACGAGTATGCCACCGCCGCCATTACCGGGACGCTGGCCGTGGCGATGAAGCTGATGGGCCGAGCCGGCACCATTGAGGACGCATTGCGCATGGGCGGCGCGCTATGGCAGGCCCGTGACAGGGATCAGCTTAAGCTGGCGAGCTGAACATGGCGCACCTTTTGATCGCAGCCGCGCACAAATCCTCCGGCAAAACCTCGATCACCACCGGTCTGTCGGCGGCGCTGGTGCGGCGCGGGCTGGGCGTGCAGTGCTTTAAGAAAGGCCCGGACTATATCGACCCCCTGTGGCTCAGCGCGGCGTCGGGCCGGGCTTGCCGAAATCTTGATTTCTTCACCCAGAGCGAAGCCGAAATCCGCGATACCTTTGCGCGCCACGCAACCAGGGCGGACATATCCCTGATCGAGGCAAACAAGGGCCTGCATGACGGCCTGGATGTGGCGGGCAACGACAGTAGCGCGGCGCTGGCGAAGTTGCTGGGCGCACCGGTGATCCTGGTGATTGACACCCAGGGGATCATGCGCGGGGTGGCGCCACTGGTGCGCGGCTATCTGGATTTTGATCCCGAGGTACATATTGCCGGGGTGATCCTGAACAAGGTTGGCGGCGCGCGCCACGAGGGAAAGCTCAGGGCGGCGTTGGAAAAATATACCGATCTTCCGGTGCTGGGCGCCATCGGGCGCGATGCGGGGCTGGAAATTCCCGAGCGCCATCTGGGCCTGCTGCCCGCCAACGAAGCGCCCGAGGCCGAAGCGATGATCGCCCGGCTGGCCGATGCCGTGGAAAAAAATGTCGACCTGGACCGGGTATTGGAGATTGGCAATAAAGCCGCGCCGCCCGAAGCGGTTGCCGAGGCCAGCCCCCCGCGCGACCCGGATTTACGCATCGCCATCGCCCGCGATACCGCCTTCGGCTTTTATTACGCCGACGATCTGGAGGCCTTCGCCGCCGCCGGGGCGGAGGTCGTGTTCTTCGACACAATTCAGGACGACAAGCTACCGGAGGCAGACGGCCTGTTTATCGGTGGTGGCTTTCCCGAAACCCAGATGGCTGCGCTTCATGGTAACGCCAGCCTGCGTAATGATATCAGAGAGAAGCTGGCCGCTGGCATGCCCGCTTACGCCGAATGCGGCGGCCTGATGTATCTGGCGCGCGGCATTGCCTGGCAGGGTGAAAACCAAGAGATGGTGGGCATTATTCCCGCTGATGTGGTGGTCGGGGGAAAACCGAAAGGCCGCGGTTATATGCTGCTGCAGGAAAGCGGGCAGGGCCTCTGGTCTTCTGTTGCGGGGCCTTCTGTTGCTGGCGAACCATCGCCGGAACTACCCGCACATGAATTCCATTATGCGGCGCTGGAAAATCTACCCGACAGGCAGACGTTCGCTTACCGCGTAAAACGGGGCGAGGGGATCGACGGCGCGCATGACGGACTGGTGATTGGCAACCTGGTTGCCACTTTCGCCCATCAACGCAATACGGCGGCGAATCCTTGGGTCGGGCGTTTCACCGATTTCGTGCGCTCTTTCCGGGACAGTCATGGCGCTGGTTAAGTTGCCCGAGGCGGCAGGGCGAAGAATTGCAAATCCTTCAGGTTCTCGGGCAAGACCTGCTCTTCTTGCGGCGGGTTCGCGCCAAGTCGCTCCGCCCAGCCACGTGCAGCACGCAGATATGAGCGGTACAGATATTTACGCATTACCAGGGGCATGAACCGGCGACGTTTCTTGCCGGCAGACAGGAGATCGGCCTGGATAGGCAGTGCGTTCCGGTGAGACCAGAGGCCGCTGACCAGGTCGAATTCATAAAGTTCGAGAAAAAGATGGCCGTGGGAGGCAACGAAATTCACCGCGTCGATCAGATACTGCGCTTCCGCGTCGTCCATCGTAAAATGCAGGTTGACCCGGCACCAGCCCGGCTTGACCCCGGCAATGCCGCTGTTGATTGCGTCACGGTATTTTTGTGACATTTCCAGGTCGATCCCCAGCAGCCGGTGGCCGTAGGGCCCGGCGCAGGCGCATCCGGCGCGCGATTGCACCCCGAACAGATCGTTCAACAGCACGGTGACGAATTTGGGATGCAGATAGCGCCCGTCCGGTGACAGCACATTGAAAGAGACGATTGCTATGCGTCTCGCCGGATCCGGGTTGCCGAGAATTTCGATGGCTGGATTCTTGCCCCAGACGTCGAAAGCTCTCAGCAGGAGTTCACGCTCACGGGCCTCAATTTCATCGACCGCGATCGAATCCTTCACAGCAAAAGCCAGCGCCGCCTTCAGGGTTTGCAGGATGCCCGGCGTTCCGGCTTTCTCGCGTTCCTCTATGTCGCTGAAAAAATCCTGCTCGACCTGGTTCACATAAGCGACGGTGCCGCCGCCGGCGATGCTGGGTGCCATGTCCCGGGCATAGATTTTTTCGTCGAATATGAGAACACCGCTTGATCCCGGCCCGCCGATGAATTTATGCGGTGACAGGAAGATGGCGTCCAGCGAAGCGTTTTCGCCGCTTCCGTCGTCGGCCGGGTTCATGTCAATCGCCTCGTAGGGCGCCGAGGCGGAATAGTCGAAGCAGGCCAGGGCATCGTGGTGATGCAGGATTTTTGCGATCTCATGAACCGGTGAGCGCATGCCGGTGACATTCGAGGCCGCCGAAAAAGAGCCGACACGCAGCCGGTCTTCGTATTGGGGCTCCTGCAGCAGCTTGGCGAGGTGATCCAGGCTGATGCCACCATCTTCATCAAGGTCGACTTCCACCACCGTGGCCAGCCCGGCGCGCCAGGAAATTTCGTTGGAATGGTGTTCATACGGCCCAACGAAAACAACGGGCCGCGTGCGCTCCAGCCGGTCCCTGAAGGCGCTGACGCCCTCCTCACTCAAGGATTCCTTCAACTGGTCATCGATATGGGTCCATGTGGTGGTCGGCAGCGCAATGCCCAGAATCTGTTGCAGCCTGTAAATACAGGCCGTCGCGCCGGCGCCGCAGGTGACGATGCAATTGTGGTCCTGCGCATTAACGGATTTCTTGATGATTTGCTCGGCTTCCTGCAGCAATAGCGAGGTCGTCCGGCCGGTCTCGTCATCCTCAGTATGGGTATTGGCGTAAATCGCCTGATGGTGCCGCATAATGTCTTCGATAAAACCGAGGCAGCGTCCGGAAGCGGTATAGTCGCCGTAAACCATCAGACGCTTGCCAAAGGGCGTGGCGATGGTCTCGTCCATGCCCACGGTTTGCCGCCGCAAATATTCAAAATCGAGGGGTTTTCGCGTCGAAAACATCGGGAAAATCCGCTAACCGTATTTTTTGCTCAAATGATGTGGCTGTAATAACCAAATTCGCCATTGCGGCAAAGAGATTATCGGAAGTCAAAACGACCTATCCTTCCGGCAAGACCTGAAAATCCCCTATTTCCGGGGGTATGTCGATTGGCGCCACGCCCAGCGTATGGATAATCGTCACTGTCAGCAGGCCCGCGACCACGGAAATGCCAACCATTCCGCGCCAGTGGTAGCCGACCGGCATGTCGTACCGGCGCGCCTGGCGCTGGGTCAGCAGGACCAGAACTGACAAATATATGGCCGCACAGCCGGCAGCGAACAATATCTCTTTAAGATGTGTTTCCATGTGTCCGTCGTTGCTGCGTGACTGTCCGGATCAAGCCCGGCGCGGATTTGAAGACGCCCAACACTATATCAGAAGCGCAGCGACTCGCCGAATTTCTTTTGAAGCCTTGCCTTATTTCGGAGCCGGGTTACAAATGATCGCTGTATCCCGGATTAAGGAGAGAATTTCGCGTGAAAGTGCCGCGATTCCGGTCATCTGCCATAAGGCAGGCTGTTTTGCTGCCCAGACCCGTAAAGCAGGTTTTGACGGCGCTGGCCGACGTGGCCGTGTTTTTGGGTTGCGCTTATTTGATATTGGCGATGCATGCTGGTGCTCTGGTTTTGCCCGGTATCTCGTCGCCCTATTTTGGCAATCTGGTTCTCGGCCAACTGATCCTGATAATCCTGTTCGCCAGCTCCGGGCTCTATAGCCAGGTTCTGCGCTATGCCGGCGAGGAAATGCTTTACAGGTCTGCCGGGGCTGTCGCGGCGGCGGTTATTTGCAGCGGGCTGATCGCCGAATACCTGTTCGCCGAGAGCCTGCCATCGACAATTGCCGGGTTTCTCTGGGCGACGGTAACGATCTGCACAACGGGCGCGCGGATGATTGCGAAATCCGTAATTCACTCGGCGCTGCGAACCAAGGGCGAAGGCCCGGAGCGCGTCGCGATTTATGGTGCGGGGCAGGGCGGAATGCAACTTTTTTACGGTATGCACGATTCCCCTGGTTTCCGTGTGGTGGCCTTTCTCGATGACGATCCCAAATGGCAGGGGCGCACCATCCAGGGGCGCAGTATTTTTTCGCCGGACCAGATCGACCGCCTCGTTGGCCGTCTCAGGATAGACACTCTGATACTGGCGATGCCGTCCCTTACCAGGCGACGCCGCAAACAGATATTGGAGAGTTTGTCCGGGGTAAGCGTCAGAATCAAGGTTGTGCCCGGTGTGGACCAACTGCTGGACGGCAAGGTTACCGTTAGCCAGCTCCGGGACGTTCGGGTGGATGATCTCTTGTGGCGCGAGAAGCGGGCGCCGGTGGAAGCCCTGTTGCATGCCCGGGTGAAGGGCAAATCCATAATGGTGACCGGTGCTGGTGGGTCGATTGGCTCGGAGTTGTGCCGCCAGGCGGTGCGCGCCGGCGTCGCGCGGCTGGCACTTCTGGATAATTCTGAATTCGCGCTTTATTCGATCGAACAAGAGCTTTCGACCTGGATCGCGCAAGACGACCTGGATACCGAGCTGGTGACTATTCTGTGCAATTGCGCGGATCAGCGCGCAGTGGAAAATCAGCTGCGCCGGTGCGAGACCCAAACCTTATACCATGCCGCCGCTTACAAACATGTGCCGCTGGTCGAGAACAACATTTTCAGCGGCATGCAAAACAATCTGTTCGGTACGTTGAATTGCGCTCGTGCCGCATCCGCCGCCGGCGTTGAAAAATTCGTTCTGATTTCCACCGACAAGGCGGTGCGCCCGACAAATATCATGGGGGCGAGCAAACGGCTTGCTGAAATGGTTTTGCAGGCAATGGACGCGGAGCGTGAGGCGGGCCGTCTGCGCTCCTCCAGGGCGGAAGAGACCAAATTTACGATGGTTCGGTTCGGTAATGTGCTGGATTCTGCCGGCTCGGTCGTGCCTCTTTTCCGCAAGCAGATTCAAGAAGGCGGCCCCATCACCCTTACGCACAAGGAAGTCACCCGGTATTTCATGACCATACCCGAAGCGGCACAACTGGTTTTGCAGGCCAGCGCCATGGCGCGGGGGGGAGAGGTGTTTGTCCTTGAAATGGGCGAGCCGGTAAAAATATTTGACCTGGCCACGCGCATGATTGTCCACAGCGGACTGACCATTGCCGACGAAGAAAATCCCGATGGCGACATCGAGATACAGGTCACCGGGCTAAGACCAGGGGAAAAGCTCTACGAAGAGCTGTTTATCGACGATAATTTCTCCGGTACGGATCATCCCGCGATCATGAAAGCCGAGGAAAAATTCCTTGCCTGGCATGAGCTGACGCCATTCCTCGAGAAAATGAAGGAAGCAATATCTGCTGGCGATGAAGCAGAGCTGAGGATAATTGTCGAGCGCCTCGTGGCTGGCTATAAACCGCCGATGGAGAAGTTCGTTGAGCGCCGAAAAGAAGCCAGACTCTCTCTCGTGGTTCCCGCAAGAGAGTAGGATATCCTGCTTCTGCTCCGTTTTCCGAAACCCGCTCGCCGACCATGCGCTCGGAATTCGCCACAGGCTCGGACTTCGCCACAGGAAAGGGCCGGACCATGGATTTTGATGCCATCATAATTGGCGCCGGCGTTATCGGGACATCCGTTGCTCTTGGGCTGTCGCGGGCGGGATGCCGCACATTGAATGTGGATGCCCTTCCGGCCGCCGGTTATGGCTCTACATCCAATTCCTCCGCCGTAATCCGGCCTTTCTACTCAGCCATGGAGACCTGTGCGCTGGCCCATGAAGCGCGCCATCAATGGACCCGTTGGGCGGATTTTCTGGATGCGGCGGACGAAAGTGGGTTCGCCGAATATGTCGAATGCGGAATACTTGTGCTGATGGGCGAGGGCGACAAGGAGCGGTTTGCGCCCAGCGTGCTGGCCATGCGCGAGGTTGGCGTGCCCTTCGAATACCTGTCACCCGATGATATCCGCCAGCGCATGCCGACAATCACGCTTCAGTCTTTCGGACCACCGAAGCTGCCTGGCGACCCCGCCTTTGGCGTGGCCAACGAGACCCCGTTATCGGGCGGATTGTTTATTCCCGAGGCCGGGTATGTGGGCGATCCGCAGCTTGCCGCACATAACCTGCAGCGGGCGGCGGAGGCACTTGGCGCCGTCTTCCGTTTCAATCTGCCGGTCACCGCGATCAATCAGCCGGATGGCCGGGCGGGTGGTATTTTGACTGCTTCGGGCGAGTCCGTCAGCGCGCCAATCGTGGTCAATGTTGCGGGGCCTCATTCCTCCCAAGTCAACGCCTTGGCTGGTGTCACCGCAGATATTGCCATGGCCACGCGGCCAATGCGCCACGAGGTGGCCCATATTCCCGCACCAGAGAATTTTGATCCGCAGCATGGCGGTTGCGTTATCGCCGATGGCGATGCCGGAGTCTATTTCCGTCCCGAAGGCGAGGGCCATATGCTGATCGGCAGCCTGGACCCTGAATGTGACGGCAAGGATTATGTGGACGCCGACGAATATAACCAGGGTTTTACCGAGCAGTGGACGCGCCAGGTGTGGCGGACCGCACAGAGATTTCCCGGCTTGGGAATACCCAATACCGCGCAGGGCGTTGTCGGGCTTTATGACGCGACCGACGACTGGGTGCCGGTCTATGACAAGTCGTCACTGCCGGGTTTCTATATGGCGATTGGCACCAGCGGCAATCAGTTCAAGAATGCGCCAGTGATCGGCGCCTTGATGGCGGAATTGATTCTGGCTTGCGAATCCGGTCACGACCATGACAATGATCCGGTGCGGTTCGATCTGCCCCATCTGGGACGATCCATCGATCTGGGTTTCTTTTCCCGAAAGCGCGACAGTCACACGGAAGGCAGCGGGACGGTTCTGGCCTGAAAGCGGCGCAAGGAATCTATTGCAGCAGCGGTGCGAATTCATTGACGGAGCAGTCAATTTGGCGGAGCAGCAGGAAAAGGCCCTCCTGACCGAGGGGAATGTTGCCGGCACTCTGGTCCGGCTCACCATGCCCATGGTCTGGGGCCTGTTCGCGGTTATTTCGCAGCCTCTGGTCGATAGCTATTTCGTCGGCCAGTTGGGTTCCCATGAATTGGCCGCGATGTCCTATGTCTTCCCGCTGGCCCTCGTCTTTTCCAGTGTTGTTGTCGGGCTTGGTATTGGAATCTCGGCAGTTCTGGCACGCCTCATTGGCGCCGGCGAATGGCGGCATGTCAGGCAAACCACCAGCCACGGAGTCCTTCTGACGCTTGTGATCGTCGCCGCCATGACCATTGCGGGGCTGGCCAGCATTGAACCGGTCTTCCGCCTGATGGGGGCTATGCCGGAGACCATGGTCTTCGTGCGCCAATATATGGTCATCTGGTATGCGGCCGCGCTGCTGCTGGCATTTCCCATGGCCAGCACCGCCTGCCTGCGCGCCAAGGGCCTGTCGGGGGCGGCCAGCCTGGTCATGATCGTGATAGCCGTGGTCAATATCGTCCTCGATCCATTGCTTATCTTCGGCCTTTGGGGGGCGCCGGAGTTGGGCTTCGCCGGCGCTGCCTGGGCGACGCTGGGCGCTAATCTGGTGGGCACCCTGCTGGCCGGCTATTTCATGATTTTCCGCGAGCGGATGATCGATTTCCGTTGGCCTGAACTGGCTGAAATGACGGCGCACTGGCGCACCATATTGCATGTTGGCCTTCCATCTGCATTGACCAACCTGGCAACCCCCGTGGCCCTGGTCGTTGTCATCTGGATCGTCTCGGACCTGGGCGAAGAGGCGGTTGCCGGCTTTGGCGTGGCCATACGCATTGAAGCTCTGGCGCTGATCGTGCCGCATGCCCTCTCGGTCATCATCGGTCCCTTTGTGGGACAGAATTACGGGGCTGGCCGGGGCGAGCGGATTCATCTGGCCATGCGTCTGGCGCTGGGCTTCTCGGTCGGGTACGGCTTGTTGGTGGCCCTGTTCCTCGGCGTTTTCGCGCATTGGATTGGCGCCCGGTTCCAGACTGATCCCGGTATTATAGAAGCGACTGCGATTTACCTGATCATCGTGCCCGTAACCTTCTGTTTCTTTGCCATTATCCGGATTGTCGCGGCCGCCTATAATGCGCTGGGCCAGCCCCGGCCCAATGTGATTTTTTTCACCGTCAAGCTGCTGGCGATCTATGTCCCGCTGAGCTATCTGGGGGCCAGATATATGGGCTTTCAGGGCGTCGCCATCGCTTCGGCGCTGTCCAACCTGGTGGCTGGGGGCATGGCCTATTACTGGTACCGTGCGCATTTCCCCGCCGACATCCGGATTAGGCCTTAGGGTCCGGACCCTGGGTGCCTTGCGCGCAGTTTCAGGCTGGTTTAACTTGAGCTCCCTCTCCCGGAAGGTTGCCATTTTTATGCCCCGCCACCAGATAATCACCCCGCGCTCCCTCGTTGCCATTGCGGCGGCAGTGATGGGCATCGCGCTGATTTTCGGCAATACCGCAGCGGTAGCCAAGGTCGAAAAGAAGAGCCTTCTATTGTCGGACGGCAGCGAGATTATTTACAGCGTTGTCACGCCTGACGGATATGACGGGAAGAAAGCACTTCCGGCGATTTTGGCCTTTCCTGGAGGGGATCAGCAGTCAGTAAGCGTTGGCTGGGGCCTCAAGCATTATTGGCAGGCTGAAGCCGAAGCCAGGGGGTACTTGATCATCAGCCCGCAATCTCCCGGGCTCACGTTTATTGAAGGCAACTGGACCCGCATTCCGGAGTTCCTTGAACGCATTAAAATTCACTTCAAGATCAGGGATAACCGGTTTCATTTGGCGGGCGTTGGCGTTGGCGGCCTGTCTGCCTTTCAGGTTGCCGCATTCTACCCGGACTATTTCCTGTCGATACTGGCGATCCCGGGCCATGTCTGGGCGCCAGGCGAAGAGAAATACCAGGCCCTCAGGGGCCTGTGCATCGTCCAGATCGCGGGCGCGCCGGAAATCGAATGGGCCGATGGCGCCCGGCGGGATCATGCGAAATTCAGGGAAATGGGCATGAATCCGTTCCTGGACATCCTGCCCGGTAAGGTCAGTTGGCGAAGCCCTTACATGGACCGGGGCGCGGGAAAGCTGTTCGACATGATTGAAAACAGGACCGGTTGTTAAGCCGGCTGGTGTCCAAATAAATTGAAAACTTGCCTTGGCCGCGCGGCGCCGTACAGAGCGGGCACAAAGCTATAGCTTCTGCCTTGGCGCAAAATCTCAATGCGGATCGGAAGCGGCTGGAGTTTTCCGGGGGGGCTTCATCATGACCGCCGCGACGAGAATCGCGAACAGGATGACGGAATATCCCTGGAAGGCGCCGGCAAAGCTGCCAAAAGTATCGCTGACGAAACCGGCCAGCACCGGCCCCACCATGGCGAGCGTGGTAATCAGGTTCATTGTTCCCAAGCTCTCGGGGGTGTCGCTGGCGCCAAAATAATTGACCAGCAAAACGGTGGTCGCGAACAGGCACATACCAAAGCCGTAGCCTTCAAAAAGAGCGAACAGCAACATGGTCGCCGGATCGTCGGCCACGGACAAGGCCAGCATGCCGACAATTTCCGCTGCCAGACCGGACACCAACAGCCATTTGGGGTCGATGCGTGTCCCCAGAACACCGCCCAGTGCCCGTGACAGGGAATTGATAGCGGCGTGGGCGCTCAACGCCCCTGCGGCCATGGTCAGTGGAATACCCAGGGAAACCATATGAGTAACCGCCCAGCTGTTGGCGGTCAGGCCGCATAGCAGCGTTATTGTCAGGGAGGCTACGATCACATGGAACTGGGGCGTACGAACCAGCTCGTGGAAATGCCAGTCGCTTTCCGCCTTGAATACGCGGTGCGAGCGTTTTTCTTCCCTGGGCGGCGTGAAATTTTCGCTGCCGGCCCGCATTTCGGGCGGTTGGCTGCGCACGAATATGGCGGCGATCAGCACCAGAAGAAGGATGGATGCTGCCATCGCCCACCAATGCACGCGCCATGAATCCGTTGCGCCGATGATGCTGGTGACAATTATCGGTCCGGCGACGCCGCCGAGGCCGCCAATGGTCATGTATAGGCCAATGGCGAAGGACCGCCTGTCAGGCAGCCAGTTGTTGATCATATGGATGGCGGGGACCATGCAGCACAGCGTATAGCCGACGCCCAGGAGCCCCATGGCGAGAAAATATTGGTTCAGGCCCTGGGTCAGGGCCAAGAGGGCAAACCCGCTGGCCATCAAGAGACCGCCGGCGGCAAAGGTCGCCCGTATGCCAAACTTTCGCAGGGTCCAGACGGGTACCGTTGACGCCAGGCCAACCATCAGCGCCAGCAAGGAAAAGCCGGCTCCCGCCCGGGACCAGTTCCAGGACATATCCTCGATCATGAATGGCAGCACCACGCCCAGCGAGGTGAAGGTGGAGCCCGTGATGTGGAAAAAGACGGCGCTGACGATGGCGAACGGCAGCCAGCGCCGAAATCCATAGGTTTTGTGGGTCATCACAAGCATCCGGGGCATCTGCCGTATGGCATTTTTGCGTCGTCGCGGCACAGCAGACCGGTTGCAGTGGCTGTCATCAGGGCCTGCCTCCCGGCAGCGGTTATTGCCATCAGGCCAGCACATATGCCGCAATTCGGTGCAATTCACAATGCATGACTTGAGGATGGCTTGGTGCGGCAAGTGAGTGACCGGGAATAGCGCAGTATCGGCCAGCGACTCATCGCAGCCAGACGGCAGGAGAAATTCAGATTATCGGTATTACCCGTCGCCGCGCGTCTGAATTTCCGTGAATTTCGCCGCGCCTGAACACTTCCAACAGCTTGATAGTGTTGGATAACAAGACGTTAACCATAAATTCTGCGCCGCAGCCCGTTGATCATGCAAACATTTGCATATATGCATGTAGGTGATTGCCTGTTGCAATTAATAGTTGTCACTACGGTTGTTTCTGTTCGAGGGGGTTCTGGATTCGGGGAAAATTCTTGAAAAACCGGGATGTTGGTGCGCAATGCAATGCTTTGCGCGCGTAAAAATGGCAACGCCAATATCGCCAATATGCCAATACCAGAATAAACCTAAGTTTCTTAAATCAAGTTGTATGGGGGAGATTATGACAAGAATGAGACAAATTATTGGGGCAGGACTGGCCGCGTTGGCGAGCCTGGTTTTGTTCACTGGAAGCGCTTCGGCCCACGATTTGGCGGGCGCCGGCCAGCCGGTTTGCCTGGAAGGCAATTTCATGGTGGCGGACGCCACCGGTCCGGGCAGGGTTGTGGAAATGAATATCATGACCGGCGAAATCGGCATTATTGTTGACCCGCCGTTCGTGCCGTGGAAGCCCACCGGTGTTCTTTCCGGCGGTGTCAACGGCCATGCCTTTATCAGCTCGGCGGCCCAGCACAGGATCTCCGAGTTTCACCGCGACGGTACATTGATCCGCACCATCACGCCGATCACTGCTCCGCCGCAGGGCCCGCCCTTCGGTCAGATGCCACGCCTGCTGGGTTCGCAGTTTATGCCCAACGGTAATATCATTCAGGCGGTCTGTGACGCCGTATTCGGTGACACCAGCGTTTGGCCGCCGGTATCCTCGACCTACGAGCGGGCGCAGAACAGCCGCCTTCTGGTCTTCGATCAGGGTACGCTGAGCGAAGTTGACGAATATAACGCGCCGGACGATCCGCGCTGGACCTGTATGGCCGGTATCATCTTCTCGGAAGAGGGCATGTATGTGTCCATGTTCCACGGCGCCGCGGTCTTCGTGATCGACTGGAAAGCCGGTGTAGACAAGAACTCCGCGGGCTTCGGGTCGAACAACACCAAGTTCTCATTGCAGCTTGGCAAGGGCAGCAACCAGGCCAAGGTTATCCGGGTCATCGACATGTATCCCGGAGCCGCCATGGACGATGAGAGGCGGCGTGATTCGCTGCGGGCCATTACCCTGGATGCTGACGGCAACCTGTATGCGACAAACCGCGCGCGCGCGGTTGAGGGTGTCGCCGGATTGGCTAACGCCCGCCAGCATATTGCGGTCGTGCCATGGGGCGAAGAGGGTCCGGCGGGCACTATTGCCATGGACCACGGCGTGCAGATCATCGCCGGTATTCGCACCAACCGCATTTCGGGCCCCGGCTGCGATGCCGTACGCGTAGCCGACCCTGGCAATGCCTGCGACTATGAGACGCTCTATGTGGCGTCCACCGGTACGGGCACTGTGCTGGAGTATCTGATCGGCGAAGAGAACTGGGACGGGCCCACTTGCCGGGACGATAATACCGGATGTGCCCAGCCTATCGCCGAATTCTTCAGCGGCGAGCTGGACCCCAGGATGCTGATGACCATTCACGAAGCTTTTGTGCAATAATCAAGAGCGCTGAGTAAAATTGGAACCGGCGGGTGAGTAATCGCCCGCCGGTTTCGCATTGAACGCCAAACGAGCAGGGGAATCTCAATGAAATGCGTAATGGCTGTGGCCTTGATTCTTTCGCTGGCCGGCTGCGACCAGGCCCCGGACGACGGTGAGGCCTCTGACGCCGAGACCGCTTCGCCCAGCGGTCGTATTCTTAAATACGGCATTTGGGAACTGGTGAAGGCGGGCAAGATAAGGGAAACACCTGAGACCACCACCGGCAAGGCCATCGAAAAGCCGACCATCAGGATGGTTCAGCAGACCGACCGGATTCCCATGAAGCTGAATACTTATTTCGCCTATCAGTACAGAATTTCGAACCTGCCCGACCAGCCGCTGCGGGCCCATTTTCGCCGCGTTCTGATCCATCCTGAAATGACATTGCCCGATGGAACGAAAACCACCGGCTCGGATTTCATGATCCCCGGAAAGGTACAGAGGAACGAAGTCTTTGGTAGTGACGGCTATGCCCTTACGGAGGATTATGAACTGGTCGATGGCACCTGGACGTTCCAGCTATGGTACGAGGGGGAAATGATGACCGAGCAGAATTTCACGGTTTTCCGTCCTGATCGCCCGGCGGAAAATACCGAGAATTCGGGCGGATAATAGCGCTGCCGGGGCCCTCGCGCTTTAGTCCCAGTGCAAGACCTGGTAGCCGGCGGCGCTCCCTGCCGACAGCCGAACCACTGCAAAGCGCTCATGGCTGGCGCCGCTGCCCAGCCTCACTCTGGATATGATGGCAAAGGTGCTGGACCTGGCCCGGAAGCGGGATTGGGCGCTGTTCAGGACCTGGGCCGGGGGGGTAAGCGTTGATCGCCGGACAAGGGCGGGGGTGATGCCGCTCGGTGCGCGCTGGCCCACATAAACAGTGACAAGATTCCTCAGACGCTTGTAGTCCGCCCTGTTCAGGTTCGCCGCCGGCTGAAGTTCCCTTATGGTTGCAAACCGGCCAGTCGGCCTTGGCGGCCTCATCGATAGGTTTGCCTCGACCGGCTCGATACGGGCCAGGCGTTCGGCAATAAGGGCGTCGGCAACCTTTGACGCCTCTTGCCCGTCCATCCCCACCGCCAGGGCGGCTGCTTCCAGCATTTCATAATTCGCTGTATTCAGGTCGATCTTGGCGCCTTCGTCGCGGATGGATATGGTGACCAGTTCGCCGGCAATGATGAAATCCCGTGGTGACCCATCGAGGGGCCATGGGTCATCTGCCTCTGGCTTCATCAGCGCCGCAACGGCCAGGTAAATCCCGCCGTCGGCCAGCGCCCCTGCCTTGGCTGCCTCCTGCACGTTGAAGGCAATGCGTACATCGCCGCGCGCGATCCTGACCACCGAGACGGCCATTACCGACAAGACCAGGGTAAGCCACAATACCATCACCAGCGCGATGCCACGCTGGCGCAAATCCCTGCCCGCGAAACCGGAATGATTGCCGCCCAGGCGGCTGCGATATGACCTAGGGTCAGGACTCATTAATACGATCCATTCTGCTGCTTGCCTTTTTGGCTGGAACAGGAGGCACTCCGCAGGAAACCTTCATGGTTTTCAAGGGGTTCCGACGCATTCCCAGCCGCAAAGGAACGCAGCCCTTTGAAGTTTCGAGTGGAAATAGCCGACCGGTCCGGGTTTGACAAGGAAGCCCGACTGCTGCGGATCCAGCTCTTGAAAGGGTGTGGCCCTGTCAGCGGGCTGTATTCTTGCATTCGCTCTTCCTTGTCAAACAGAATTGCACCGGATTAATGGGTCCTGACCCTAATCGGTGCTAATCGTCATGCCCTCGATCGCATGCAGCCGCGAACGCAATTCCGCGGTGACCTCACGCGCCTCCTCAAAGTTGGCGATAACCCGCGGCGTGATAAGGATCAGCAACTCGGTTCTGATGTTTATGTCCTTGTTTGTCTTGAACAAGTTACCGAGGATCGGGATGCGCGAGAGATAGGGTATGCCGCTCTCCCGTCTCTGGACCTTTTCCTGGATCAGTCCGCCAAGGGCCACTGTCTCGCCCGAGCGTACCGCAACGGTGCTTTTAATGCGGCGCTGCTGGATGGTGGGGGAATCGATGCCCGAAGTGGTGGTCGAAACGACGGAGGAGACTTCCTGCTCGATCTCGATCATCACCAGCCCGCCGGCGTTCACCCGGGGCGTGACCCTAAGGATGACGCCGGTATCCTTGAACTCGATGGAATTGACCACCGGGGCGGTGTCGTCAAGCGTGCTTACCGAAGACCGTACAGCCACCGGCACCTGATCGCCAACCTGCAGCAGCGCCGAATGGTTGTTCAGCACCATCAACTGCGGCGACGAAATAATCTGCACGTCCGTTATGTCTTCCAAAGCATCGAGCACGATCCGGACGTCGCTATTGTTATCGAACACATAATTGAAGCCGGGAAATACCGGGCCGACCGTGCCATCGGAAAAACTGCTGAGAGTGACATCACTGTTGCCAGAGTTGAAAAACCATTGCAGGCCGAACCGCAGTTCGTCGGTCAGCGTAACTTCCGCGATGGTTGCTTCGATCAGAACCTGCAGCGGGGCCACGTCGAGGTCTCTCAGCGCCGAGCGGATCAGGCGGTGGTCGGATTCCGTACCAAGAATGACCAGCGCGTTGTTGGTGTCGTCAGCAATAATCCGCAGGCCGCCCTCGCCGGTGGAAAAACCATTGATTGCCGGTGCGCTCCTCTGCACAACGGTGGGCTCCTGCGCGGTTCCAGTGTTGCTCTGGAAGCCGCTGGTGGAGATCGTTTTCGGTTCCAGGCCGGGGCTCACCTGCCCGCCGCGCGCAGCCTGCGGCGTCGCATCAAAAAGCTGGCTCAGCACGAAAGCCAGGTCCGTGGCGCGTCCATTCTGAATCCGGTAGACATGCAGGCTGCGACCATCTGTCTGGCCGGCGCCCCTGTCCAGGCGGTCGATCCATTCCTCGATCATCTCCAGGTAGCTGGCCTCGTGGGTAATCACCAAAACAGAATTCAGGCGCTCAACCGGCACAAAGCGAATGATACCGGACATCGACGCCGTCTCGCCGAGCAGAATAGTCTGCAGTTCCTCGGCCACCGTCACCGCGTCGGCGGTCTGCAGCGGGAACATGCCCATCGACATACCCGCCATCCAGTCCACATCGAAGGTCTTGATCAGGTCGTAGGTGTTGGCCCTGGCTGGCCCTGAACCGGCAACCAGAAACAGGTTCCTGTTGGCGTCGGCCTGCACGGTCACCGCACCGTTCAGGAACGGTCGGATCAGCTTGTCCACCTCGAGGGCCGATGCGTAGCGCAGCGGAATCACGCTGATGCCGAAGCCGGGATCGCCGCGCCCCGGCGCCGCGTATACCGGCCCCACGCCCAAATTCCGGGCCACCGTCTCACTGGGGGCAATCTGATAAATGCCGTTGGTGCGGAACAGCACCAGTCCGTTCAGGCGAAGCGCGCCTTCGAGGATAGGGATCAGGGCGTCACGGGGCAGGTCGTCGCTGGTCTGCAGGCTAATATTTCCCTGAATGCTGGGGTCTATGGCATAGGGCAGGTCCAGAATATCGCCCAGAATAGCCTGCACCACCGTGGCCAGAGGCGCGTCCCGGAAATTGATCGCCGTCCTGTTCTCCGCGCTGGTGGTGATGGAAGGCTGTGCCACGGCATTGGGGTTGATGAATATTCCTGTGCCCCGGCGTACAAAACGCTGGGCATCGGACGCCGTGTCGGCGCTGCCTGCATCCTCTGCGGGGGTCTGGTCGTCCGCTGGCGCGCCACGAAAGGTTGCGGCATCTGCCACAGGCCGGCCCGCGCCGGGACGTTGGCCGTCCAGCCCCAATGATTCGCATGCCGTCAGCCCGCCTGCCATGGCGAGCGTCAGCAAAAGGCGTGACAAAGACCGGACGACCCGTTTGGATCCGGACCGGTTGCTCGCTGAAAATTTATTACTCATGACTGCGCTTCCTGTCTGTTGTGCTTTGCATTGGTATTAATTTCCTGCCCGCCCCCAGAAGCAGACTGGTATCGCCGGCGCCGCCTGGCCCCGTTTGTTCGGGGCCGCGATCCGGGTCGAGGTATAGTTCGAAAAGCTCACCGCCACGCTGCAGCCGGACCAGCCGATCCTCTATTTCAAGCAGGGTCCAGCCGCCCAGTTCCTCGCCTCGCCTCAGCAGGACCACATCACCGTTGGGGATGGTCTTCATCAGGGCGACCGGCTCGCCCTCGGACAGTATGGTGCCGAACAGCTCGAGCCCGAGATCGCGGGAGCGGCCAACTGCCGCCGTTCGTCCCATGTTGGGCAGGGAAATCGGCTCCCTGGTGGCGAGAAAAATCGGTGCGCGAAGATATTCGGAATAGTCGGAGCGCCGGTCGATGCGCGCTGGCTCCAGCGCCGTAAAATCCGCCGATTGGCCGCTCGCAGGGGCCTCGGCCGCATCCCTGATCAGCCCGCCCCAGTCGAACTGAAACTCGAAAACGATGGTCGCCGCGAAAAAGAGCAGCATGATCGCTGAAAGCGGTGAGCGCGCGGACGCCCGCGGTTCCACGGCGGCGGCAAGATCGAGGGGTTTGGTTGCTATCGGGCGGTTCATTTTGCCCCCCCCTGACCGGTCGCCGGGCTATCATCTGGCCCCGTATAGGCGGAAATTGTCAGCAATGCCGTCAGCGCCGGGTCGGCCCGCTTGCCGTCGCGACCGCGCCGCCTGAATGATTGCGATACGTTCATCGAATCCACGAACAACCAAGGCTGGCTTTGTTCCAGTCCCACCAGGAAACTGGAGAAGGTCACCACACTGCCGGTCGCCTGTATCTGTAGGGAAATCCGGTTGCTTGCGCCGCTGCTGACCGCGGATACCCGGCGAATCTCCATGCCGCTGGCGCTGGCCAGTGACCCGATCTGCTCCTGCAGACGCGCGGTTCCAATTCCCGGCTGCGGAGCATCCAGGAAAATGACGTCCAGCCTGTCGGCATCGCTGCCGGTGGCAAAATAGTCGGCAAGCTTGTTTTGCCGCTCGATAACGCTCTCCAGTCTGTTCAAAATGTTTTGCACCCGTGCGGCTTTGGCGCGCTGGTCGGCAAAGCTTGAATAGGCGGTGCCAAAGGTGGCCCAGAAAACACCCGAGACGATTACGGCGAGTATCAGCAAGGCCGCTAACTGCTCCATGCGAGGCTTGATCGCAATGTTGATCCGGGCGCTCATTCGCCGGCACCCCCGCTTCTGGTGGCGTCACCCGTTGTTATGACAGCGGAAATCGAGAATCGCTCGAGATTGCTGCGGGGATCGCGCGTGATGCTTGATTGATACTGAACCTCGCTGAGCATTGAGGAGCCCACAAGCACTGTGACCACATCCGAGGCTTTTGGCGCATTACCCTGCAAGGTCAGTTTGTCGCCCTGCAGGTTCAGGGACGTAATCCATGAATCCCGTGGCATCAATCTGGACAGTTCGGAAAGAAGAACCAGGGGGGGCACGGTCTCACCAAGCCGCTGGTCCATGAAGCGGCGCGTATTTTCAATTCGGTTGGCCTGCTCGACAGACCCCGCGCCTGCTTCGGCGCTGGCCCGGACCTCCGACAAACGCGCCGATAACGCCGTGTATTCGCGCTCCATCAGCAGCGACGGCAGGGCGAGTGCGACCAGGAAAACCAACGCCGCCGCCGCCATCCACCCGTTGAACCGGGCCCGCGTCCTGCCGAAGCTCCCGGCTGATCCCGGCTTGGCGAAAAGCAGTGGCAGGTCTCTTTCGCCGGTCACGGCTCCCGCTGGCATATATCCAGCCGCGAGGGCCTGCTCAAATAGACGGCTAAGGATATCGCGCCGAATTGCGGCGAAAAGAACGGTAATTTCCTTGGCCGCCCAATCATATTCCACAACTTGATGAGCAAGGACCACATCCGCCGCATCAAACGGGGTAAAGCGATCAACTTCGGCAGCCAGCAAATCCGGGATGATATTTGCTGCGTGAAAGGGGTAGCGGGTGGAGCGGACCAGGACATTCCTGGCCGGTAGCCGGATCAGCACGATCTTGCCTGCACCCTCACCGGCAGGTGGCGAAACATTCCCATCGGCGATATCGATTTCAGGGTAGTCCGGGCGGGTTTCCAACCCGGAGCCACGAACCAGCGCGCGTGGAAGCACCTCGACAAGACGCGCCGTCCACCATGTCCAGAACTGCCGAAAGGCAATTCTGAATACATAGGTTGTTACTATGCCGCCGGTCTCGCTCATTGGTGCCGTTTCTCCATTTCAGCCGCGAATATTCGCGAAATACTGTTCGAACGCGCGGGCAGACATTGTCGCCGTCGAATAATCCAGCGCCGGGGCGATCACGATAACTTCTGCAAGCTCACCATCTCCGAAGGAAAGCCGCACCAGCTCTGGCAGTGCCCGCTGTCCGGTCCACTCCCGGCGCCATCCCGAAATCCCGGTCGCGCCCCGGCCAGCCGAACCACCCGGTCCGCTATAATATTCAAAGACCGCGCCACTGCCGTTCAGCGGCAGGCGGCTCTCATCCCAAATCACGTGCTGGTCTTCGCCAGGGCCGCCGATGGCGGTGCGCGCACGGCGCACGGTGAGCACCGGACTGTCCTGTTCATCCCTGCCTTCGGAAATGGCCGTGCCTTCGGAAATGGCGAATTCGACGCCGTATATTCCGGGTGGCAGCGCGCCCGCCCCCGCTTCAGTGAAGAAGCGCAGGCTCTGGCTGCTGCCCTCGAAATAAACCGGCTGTCCGCCGCCCATGACGCTGCCTTCTCCGGCGGTCACACTCAGCGGCACCGCCAGCTCGATATGCCGGCGCAAGACCTTCTCCAGAACATTACCGTTGGCGCTCTGCCGGCTGCGATCCTCGATGGTATCCCAAACCCGCGCGCCCATGCCCACATTCGCCAGAAGGGCGGTCGAGAGAAAGCCGGTCAGGCTCAGCGCCACCAGCATCTCAATCAGGGTATAGCCACCCTGCCGGGTCAGATAACCTTGCGCGCTCATCCTTCTCGCTCCCCGGAGGTCTGGGCGGCGATCAGGCGCACCGTGGTAAGCTCCACGGAGCGATCCGCGTTGCGCCCCTGCCAGCTAACGGTGACCGTCACCAGCGCCGCCAGCGCCGCTGTGCGCTGCCCTCGGGGCTGCTGCCGGGCCTGGGCCGCGGAAGTTTCCTGATCTTCAATCGGGGTCACCTCAACACGCCAGCGAAAGCCATCGCCGGTCGTGCCCTGATGTCTGCTCTCATCAAGAACGCCGATTGCCGATATTTCATCCAGCTTCGACTTGGCAAAACGGGTGGCCAGCGCGGTTTGCGCGCTTTCTTCGCTGCCCAACATGCTGGCGGTGTAGGACGAATACACTGTTCCTGACACCAACCCCAAAAGAGCAAGTGCCACAAGCGTTTCGATCAGGCTGAAGCCTTGCTGATGGTCAGCCATCGCGCCCTCCCCCGGCATTGGCGGCATCGCCGGTGCTGATACGGGTCATCCCGGTCATCCAGTCTACTTCGACAACGCTGATTGCACTGCCGCTTTGCAGAATGACGCGCCCGCCGCTGGAGGTGCCGTCGGGAAAGAAGACGATCGCTCCATCACTTTCCCCGGCCACCAGTGCCCGCGCCGTGGTCAGTTGAATTTGCAGAGACTGGTCGCCGAGAATCTCGGCATCGGCGGCGCTGAAAGCCGGGCCCTGGCTCAGCCGGTTCGCCGTCAGGTCCAGGCGCACGCCGGCCTGCTGATTGGTGGCCACTGCCCGGGCGCGGGCTTCGCGGAAGGCGCTGACCAATACGGCCTCCGCGTGCTTCACGGTGCCCGCAGCCGATGACGAGCGCAGCGACGGCACGGCAAAGCCCAGCATCAGCGAGAAAATCGCCATGACTATGAGCATTTCCAGCAGCGTATAGCCGCGCTGGCGCGAAAATCCATCGCCCCTATGTTTACTGCCAGACGTCACTGTCCTCCCCTTCGCCGCCCTCGGCGTTATCAGCGCCGTAGCTATAGAGATCGTAACCGCGAGAGGAGCGCTGGCCCGGAACCCTGTAGCGATATGCATTGTTCCACGGGTCAGTGAGCGCGCTTTCCTTGTCCAGATACGGTCCGTTCCAGGTCTTGGCATCGGCCGGCTTGGTGACCAGCGCCTTGAGACCCTGTTCGCTGGTCGGGTAGGCGCCGTTTTCCAGACGATATATATCCAGCACGGCGCCAAGGTTATTGATCTGGATCGCCGCTGCGTCGGTCTTCGCGCCGCCAAAAACCTTCATCAGGTTGGGCACGGCGAAACCCGCGATCAATGCCAGCAGCGCCAGCACGATCAGGATTTCCATCAGCGTATAGCCGCCCTCGCCGTGCCGCGGATCGCCAATAATTCTGTCTCTGTACAGCTTCATTTCATTTTCCTTGCTGGCCTGCCAGCGCATCAGATTAATTGGTTGAGGCCGAGAGTGGCGCCCAGAACCGCGAACACAATGGCCCCCACAACCAGTCCCATGACCAGGGTTATCGCCGGCACCAGGATCGCCACCAGGCGATCGAGGGAAAGGCTCAGTTGCTCGTCATAAATGTCGGCGACTTTAACCAGCATGTCGTCCAGACATCCGGCTTCCTCGCCAACCTGCGCTAACTGCAAAAACAATATGGGAAAGCCGCCGGCGCCGGACAGCGAGCGCGCCAGCCCGGCTCCGCGTTTCACCTCGTTCCTGACATCGCGAAGCTTGCCCGCCAGAACCGCGTTCGACAGCGTACCCTCGACAATATCCAGTGCCCGTACAATGCCAACACCGCCGCGCAGCAGCGCCCCCAGGACACGCGCCAGCATGGCGGTCTGGCCGATCAGGACCAGCCGCCCGACCAGTGGCATGGCAAGAAACAGCCGATCCCGACGCAGACGCATTGCCGGGTCGCGCCGCGCATGGGCCAGCGCCAGCACAACGGCGCCAAGCAGAAACGGCGCCACCCAGTAATAATCCACCAGCGCCCTGCCGAAGCTGCGCACGATCCGCGTCAGCAACGGCAATTCCTGGCCCGCCGAGGCAAAGATCGGTTCGAATTCGGGCAGAACAAGGGTGACGATAACAACGATGGCGGCCAGCGCCACGGTAATCAGAAAGGCGGGGTAATAGAGCGAGGCGATGACCTTTTGCCTGAGAGCGTTGGCGCGGCTCAGGTATCTGGAAAGTTCACTCAGCGCGGCGGCCAGGCGGCCACTTTCCTCGCCGGCGCGCACAATGGCAATCATCTCACGCGGGAACAGGTTGGCATGCGCGTCCAGCGCGTCCGAGAAGCTTTGCCCCTCGCGCACCAGTTTGAGCAGATTTTCAACGGTGTCGCTGGCGGTCTGGCGCGATTGCATGCCGGCCAGAATATTCAGTGACACATCCAGGGTTATGCCTGCGTCCAGCAGGCTGGCCAGGCTGTCGATGAAAACCGCCCGCTCGCCGCGACTCATTGCGGGCCCGAAGGAAATGTCCTTGTTCAGGATATCACCCAGAGAAAAGCCGCGCGCCCGGTCAAGGCGGACCAGGGTAAGGTCTTTTGCTTCCAGACGACTGCGCGCGGCGTCCTCGCTGCTGGCCGGCAGCACGCCCTGCTGAACATGGCCGGCGGCGTCGAGAGCTATGAAGCGAAACCGTTCCATTCTATTTCTCGAGGGTCACCCGGAGAATTTCCTCCAGAGAGGTTTCTCCGCTGAGCACCTTGCCGATGCCCGAATCGAACAATGAACGGAAACCGTCTTTCCGGACAATCCCGGCCAACTCGTTTTCGTTGCTAAACTGGGACAGCGCGTGCTGAAGCTCTTCGCTGATTTCCAGGATTTCGCATATCACCGTGCGCCCCCGATAACCGGTCTGGTGGCAGGCGGCACAGCCCTTTGCCCGCCACAGCTTGACCGGGCCGCTCTTCGGTAATTCGGGTATGCGGGCGGCACCCAGCGCCGCGCGGTCAACCTTGGTGGGTTCGCGGCATTCCGGGCACAGGCGCCGTACCAGCCGCTGGGCAATGATGCCGCCCAGCGTCGCGCCCAGAAGGAACGGCTCGATTCCCATATCCACCAGCCGCGTGACCGTGGCAATCGCCGAATTGGTATGCAGAGTCGAAAATACCGTATGGCCCGTCAATGCCGCCTGCACCGCTATTTTAGCGGTCTCGGTATCCCTGATCTCGCCAACCATGATTATGTCGGGATCCTGGCGCAGCAGGGAACGCAGCACAGTGGCAAAATCCAGCCCGATGCCCGGTTTGACCTGCGACTGGACTATTCCCTGAATCTGGTATTCCACCGGATCCTCGACGGTCAGGATCTTGCGGTCGACGGTGTTGATCAGGCTCAGTGCCGCATACAGCGTGGTTGTTTTACCGCTGCCCGTGGGACCAACCGCCAGTACGATTCCGCTGGGCCGATGCACCAGTTTTTCGATGCGCTGTATATCATCCGCCGCGAATCCGAGTTCGGCCAGGTCCAGCGCCACGCTGGACTGGTCGAGGATGCGCAGCACCACGCTTTCACCAAACAGGGCCGGCATGGTGGAAACCCGCATATCGATCGGCGTGCCCCGCACCGCCACCTTGGCGCGGCCATCCTGGGGTAAACGGCGCTCGGCTATATTGAGATTGGACAGCAGCTTGATGCGCGAAATTATGGCGTTGCTCATATGCGGCGGCGGCGATTCAACCGCCTGCAGCACGCCATCGATGCGATAGCGCACGACCAGATTGTTTTCAAATGGCTCGATATGAATATCGGATGCGCCCGCGGTTACCGCCCGTTCGATAATCAGATTGACCAGCTTCACGACCGGTGCGCCGGAGGCGCTGTCGCGCAAGACATCAAGGTCGTCGTCGGAAAGCCGGGCCGGCCCGGCGTCCTCGCCGGTCGTAATTCGCGCCATCGCCGAGATGCCCTCGGCAAAATATTCCTCCAGCTTGGTGGCTATATCGGCCGGCGAGGCAAGCAGGGCAATTACGGTGGAGTCAAGCGCCTGCTCGACAGCCCTCAGCGCATAGTCGCTGTCGGGGTCGGCCACAGCGACCTGTACGACGCCCTTTTTTTCGCCCAGCGGCAACACCTGATGCTCCATCAGGAATCGCCTGCTGATCTTGTCGCGAAACGGCAACTCCTTGGGAAAATCACCCATCAAAACCAGCTTCATGCCGAACGCCTTGGCCATGGTTTTGGCCAGCTGCTCTTCCGACATAAGCCCCAGCCGGGGCAGGATTCGCCACACAGGATCGCCCTCGCCCCGCGCCACCTGGGTGGCCCGCTCAAGGCTGGCGGAATCTATGACCCCTGCCTCCAGCAGTTCGTCGATCAGGATCTGCTCGCTGTCCTCGCTGGAAATATGCTCCTGCCGCGTCATGGCGCGCCCCCCCAGATGCCCGGTACGCCCCATTGAATTGGTCCATAGAGCCAGACCAGCCATATGCCCAGCGCCAACGGCGGACCGAAGGGCAGGGGTTTGTTCTTGTCCCCTGGGCCACTGATTACGCGGCTGGCCAGCGCCAGCGCCAATCCGCCAAAGGATGCGATCGCCAGCACCGTCGGCAGGCCAACCCAAGTCAGCCAGGCCCCGGCGGCGGCAAATAATTTCGCGTCGCCCAGACCCAGACCGGCGTGGCCGCGAAGCGCCTGGAAGGCCGCGCCGACCCCCCACAGGGCCAGATATCCGGCAATGGCGCCAATCAGATGATCCGGCAGCATCGCCGGGTGCAGCGCATAGCCGGCAATCAGCCCGCCGGCGATGAGTGGCAATGTTATCTTGTCCGGGAGAATGAGGTGGCGCGCATCAATAACGGCAAGCCGCAGAAGCGCCCAGCCGAGCGCTGTGCCCAACAGGCCGGCCCACGAAAGACCGGCGACCCCGACGCTCCACGCCGGAACCAGAATGACCCCAAAAACGATTGCAGGACCGGCGCGCCAGTTACTGGACTTCTGCCCCCCGCTGCTGTTCTTGTGGATCGGTTGATTATAACGCCTACCTATGTCCACAGGTTCGACTCTCCCCAAGAGAATCAGTGTAGCCGATATTTACAGTATCAGGCAAACCTTTGCGTGCAAGTATTTGAATTTTAACCATAAATAGTTAACGGGGCCACGGCGACCAAAGGCTTCGGAAGGGTTGGTTTTACCGCCGCGGCCGCAGTTTTGGGGAACAGGGTGCAGGATTTAAACAGCCGATCAACCGCCAGGCCGGCTCGCGCGCCGGCATACCGGACCTCGCAGCAGGACAATCCGGCAGCGACTCATTACCGGAAGATGCAAAAAAACGACGCTCAACGCTTTATGGACGCGTTGGCCGGAATTTGGACCAATCCGCTCTGCGTCGCTGTGACCCTTATAGTTGACATTCCGTTAACCATAAGTTTTTCAACCGTCTTGCCGGGTCACTTTTCTTGTGCCAGCTTGGCCCATAATACGTGCTGAAAAACTTTCAGGCGCGTCGCGAATAAATTGGGGAGTTCACGATGAAGAAAATTGCACTGGGCTGCGTTGCAGCCCTTGTACTACCCGTTGCAGCACTCGCTGCACCTGAGCCAAAATCCATTCCATATGTGGATACCGGGCCTTTCGATCATGTTGACGTCAGCGGCCCGGCGCGCGAGGCGCAGCAGATATTGCTGCATCAGCGCAACATCATGGCCCAGGGCGCCGGCGGCCCGAAGGCTGCGGTCAGCCGCGACGAGGGCAATGTTGCCATATTGGTCGATAATGGCCTGATGATTATCCAGCCGACGCCTCCGAATCTTTACGATCTGGCGGCCGGCACGTCGATCACTTTCGCGCCGGGAACCGATTCCTTCACGCTCACGAATTCCGACCTCGGAATGGATGCGAGCATTGGCGGCGATCTGGGGCTGGGCGACGACGACACCACCGAGGTGGTGATCGGCTTTTCTTTCCCGTTCCTGGGAGAGAGCTACAGCAGCATTCATGTGAACTCCGACGGTAATATCACTTTGGGCAGCGGTGATGGTTCCAGCGTTGCGCGCGATGCCGCGCGGCTGGTTTCAGGACCGCCCAGGATAGCGCCGCTCTATGTCGATCTTAATCCAGATGCGGGCACTGGCGGTGGCGGTTCGGTCAACGCCGATTTGCGTGGTGACCGCGTGGTCGTCACCTGGACCGGCGTGCCGCAGTTTGGCATCGCCGATTCTCCAACACCTTCCAGGTTGTCCTGCACAGTGACGGTACCATTGATATGGTGCTGGACAGTGTGGCAGCCAGCTCCGCCGTGGTTGGCGTTGCTGAAGGCGGTGGCGAAGAGCCTTTCAATGAAGTCGATCTCAGCGCCGACCTGCCGACAACCAAGGAAGCCGGAGCGATTTTCGAGGAATTTTCACCGGGTGTCGCCAACAAGCAGATCGATACCATTGCGGTCGCCAATGAGTTCTACAAAACACATGACGACAAATATGACTTCCTCGTTATGTTTACCGACTGGATTGTCGACCTCCAGGGCGGTTTCGCTTTTCACCAGGGCATGCAGAACCTGACCTTCGGGCTGGGCAACCGCGCGGTCTTTGATGCCAGTTCCGTTGGCGGCAGCGCCGGCGAGCTGGAATCAATCCTGATGATGAACCGTATCGGTCTCTATTGGCCCGACGCCAAGAAGCTCGAGAATCCGCCGATCAAGAAGTTCCGCTTTGCCGGCGCCGCGGCCTCCAACGGTCCTCCGGGACCACGCCAGGTGACCAACCGCGCGCGTCAAGCCGGTACCCTGAACGGCGATTTTGGCGCCTTCGGCCCCTATACGCTGGGGCTGAATTCGGCGATGTCGATCATGGCGCAGGAAGCCGGCCATCGCTGGCTCGCCTTCCCGCTGATCCTGCATCCGGACACCGGCTTTTCAGCGGACAGTTGGGATCTTCTGGGTCGCGCGAACGCCCATTGGAGCTTCTTCTTCAATGTCACTGTACCATACTCGCAGTTTGGCGGCGATCCGCGGGCCTCGAGTGAGGAGGGTAATGCCATAATCGACCATGGCCTGCTTCCGAGCGTATGTCCGGACATGGAGGCTGGCGGAACCGAGCAAAACCCCATAGCTGAGCGTGTCGGTGCAAACACTTTTCAGATGGAACCCGACGAACTGGTCGATGGCTTTACTTTGCTCGACCAATATATGATGGGGCTTCTGGATTCGGATGATGTCGGTGAGTTCTGGTATGTCGACAACCCGTCCTTCAGAGGTGGCACTTCGCTTCAGTTCGCCGCCGGTTTTGGACCTCAGGATGACTTGGTATTTTGTGGTGATCGGGTCAACTTGACGCTCAATGACATTTGGGGCCTCAATGACTTCTTTGGCGGCGGGTTCCCGAACAACGGACCGCGCTTCTTCCTTGATAGGAACAACCTCTTTGCACCGGTGTTTGGCGTTCTCGGTGACGAAATTGATCAGGTTGGAGGCGACGGTGCTCCTGCTCTGGACGTCAAGACCATGGCGTTTATCCTGATCGCAGAACAGGACCCGGGCAAGAAGAGCTCGGCGGTCAAACAGGTCAATACCTTCCGCAAGACCTGGGAGGTCTATGGCAATGGCCCGGCAACCGCCGGCCTTGGCCGCTTCGATACCAGCCTCAATCCTGACACCTTTTAGGATTTGAGCGCAGACGAGAAAACGAGCCCGGAGGGGGATATCCTCTCCGGGCTTTTTCTTGGCCGCGTTACCGCTGCTTCACTTCTTGTTTGCGGCAATGCGAAACGCCAGCAATATGTTGCCGGGCATTTGCCCGAACAGTCCGTACCCAGACTGGATAAACAGCATTCCGTCGGCGATGACCGGCCCCTGCACGTCGATGGCGCCGCCATGGGCCTCGACGCCGTTCAGCGAT
>JACZSK010000020.1 GCA_022574255.1 Pseudomonadota bacterium | reverse complement strand
GGGGACGAAACGAACGATGAAAGTCGCATAAAACAGCGCTTTTCAGCACAGGGCGGCACTGCCCAACATGGGCGTCTCCGAACTTGAAAACCGGCGTGGGTTTCAGCCCACCGCGGGTTCGAATCCCGCCCCCCCGCCACGGGCCCGTTCCGGTACGGGCGTTTCCGGGATTCCTTGCTGCGGTGGGGCGAAATTCTGGCGCTGCGCTGGGCGGACATTGATTTTGGAGCGAACCAGCTCAGCGTCGCGCGGTCGCTGGAGCTGACCAAAAAGGGCCTGAATTTCAAGACACCCAAGACGGCCAAGAGCCGCCGGCACATCGCCCTCCCCCAGGTCACCGCACGGATGCTATCGGCGCATAAGGTGTCGCAGGCCGCTGAAAAACTGAGGCTCGGCCCGGTTTGGCAGGATAACGATCTTGTTTTCTCCAAGCGCGACGGCACAGCGTGGCGCCCGGATTCATTCTCGTCCCAGTTCTCGGCCCTGGTGCGGTATCACAAGCTGCCGCACGTGCGCTTTCACGACCTTCGCCATACCCACGCGACGCAGCTTCTGAAACAGGGCGTACACCCCAAGATCGTCAGCGAACGCCTGGGTCACTCGAATATCGCGATTACGCTCAATACGTACAGCCGCGTCCTGCCCGGCATGCAGGAACAGGCGATCGAGGCTCTCGATGCTCTTGTTGCAGCGATTGAGGGCGACGGCTAACGGCACCGACTGCCTGGCTTCGGGCTGCAAGAACGACACTGGTGGGCGCCCTGGACAGTTAAGCCGACGCACGCAGCGCAAGAAAAAGGCCGGCCCGGAGAAGAAGCTGGGGGAGGTCAACCCCTTGCGTCTTTCCGGTACCGGCCCTCTGGCACGAAGGAGCATCCCCTGTTCGGCGGGGGGTTCGTGCGCATGCTGAGCGGGCTTCGGCCGCTACAGCGTTCTCACATGCTCAAGAAATGTGTCTGACTCCTTTTCCAGAGACGGGCGCGGTCCCCGGTCTCCTTCAATCGCTTTGTCGCCTTGCACAGGCGGCTGTAGACGCGAACCTGTGCGTCCAGAAGCTGGTCCTCGCGCGCGCTGCGTATCTCCTGGATTCGCTGCAGAATTCGCGGATGAACTTTAACATTGCTCATGGCTAACAACCCCATCGTTGCTAAGTCTCGATCTAATCTTGCAATCGTCTGTTTTCGCTCACGCATTCCGTTCGAATTTGGCTGATCCCCCGATGCCCGGCGCTCTAGGAGAAGCGCCGGGCCGGGGTCAGGAGGGATTGGGGGAGCTTGGCCCTCCTAATCCGGTTTCTATGCGGCTCTAATGTCTTTCAGGAACTCCTCGATGGTTCCTTTCAGAGACTCGCCGTTCCTGGCCAGTTCCTGCGAGGCGGAAAGAACTTGCGACGCGGCGGTGCTGGTCTCGACAGCGCCTTCGTTGACCTTGCCCATGTTGTCCGAGGCCTGCTGGGTGCCGGTCGCCGCCTGCTGGGCATTGCGGGAGATTTCTTCGGTGGCGGCATTTTGCTCTTCAACCGCCGAAGCAATGGCCGTCGCCACCTCGCTGGTCTCCTTGATCACCCCCTGGATGCGCTCCATGGCCTTGGCGGTATTGGAGGTGCCATCCTGGATGGCCGTGATCTGCTTGGATATCTGGTCAGTCGCCTTGGCGGTCTGCTCGGCCAGTTCCTTGACTTCCGCGGCAACAACCGCAAAGCCCTTGCCGGCCTCGCCGGCGCGCGCCGCTTCGATGGTGGCGTTCAGCGCCAGCAGGTTGGTCTGGCCGGCGATATCGCTGATGAAGCCCACCACTTCGCCGATCGATTGGGCCGTCCCGGTTAGCTCCTTGACCAGATCGTTGGCCTCGTCGGCCTCCTTGACGGCGTTCTCGGAGACTTCGGTTGAGGTCGCCACCTGGCGGCTGATCTCGCTTATCGTCGAGCTCATCTCCTCGCTGGCCGAAGCCACCGCCTGTACATTCGCGGTCGCCTGCTCGGTTGCCGCCACCGCGTCACCGGCCTGGCCCTGCGAGGTCTCGGCCAGGGAGGTCATGGTGGTGGCGGTGGATTCCAGCTCGGTCGCGGCGGATGTCACCGCCGCCAGGACGCTCTGAACTTTCTTGTCGAAATTGCCGATCATCTCTTCCAGGCGCTTGGCGCGGGCCTCGCGCTCCTCCGCTTCCTTGCGCTCGCGGGCCATTTCCTCGTCTTTGCGCCGCGCCTCGGCTTCAACTTCCTTACGTTCACGTTCGGCCTCTTCCTCCAGTCGTTTTTCTTCCTGCTTGGCGCTTCTTTTTTCTTGCTCGGCCGCATCTTTCTTGCGCTTCTCTTCGGCCTCCGCCGCTTCCTTGGCTTCAGCTGCCAGGCGCTCATTCTCGATGCCGTTGTCCTTGAAGACCAGGACGGCCTTGGCCATCTCGCCAACCTCATCGGTCCTGTCGGTGGCGGGAATGTCAACGCTGTTATCGCCTTCCGCCAATGTTGCCATGGACTGGCGCAACGATCCCAGTGGACCCGTAATGCCCCGGGTTATGAAGAACGCGACTGCCGATGCGATACTTGCGATGCCGATCAGCAGGCCTATCATCATTGTTGTTGTGGACTCGCCCTTGGCCTTGCTATTGGCCAAAAATTGCGCCGCCTTGTTGCGGGCAAATTCGATGAGCCCGTTCATATGCTTCTCGACCAGCGCGACCTGGGTTGCGCCCTTGCCGGTGGTGATCGCTGACGCCTCGTCCCTGCGGCCTTCGCTAATCAGCGCGATCACCTCGTCGCGTATGGGCTTCCAGTCGACGATGGACTGCTTGGCCTCGTTGATCTGGCTCTTGTCTCCAAGGAAGCGTTCTTCGATTATTTCAAAGCCCTTGAAGACCTTTACCTCGTAGCCGTCTACCTTATCAATGGCCTTGGCGACCCCCGCCGCATCGTTGGCCAGCACCACATCTTTCATGTGACGATGGATGGCGATTATGTCGGCGTTGACCTGCAGCACCGCGTTGCTGACGGTCAGCGGATGACGGTAAAGCTTGACCGTCAATTCGGATAAAGTGCCCATGGCGGTCAGGGCGATTCCACCCATGATCACGGTCAGGATGATTACCAGGGCGAAGCCGCCGCCAAGCCGCTGGCCGATCTTAAGCCGTCCCAGTAATTTCTCGTTTATTTGCTGTAAATTCATGATGACCTTCTCCTATTGAACTAAAACTTGATCGAGAATTGTGAGTAAAAGAAACTGGCGTCGCCCGAGACACCAACAGGGTTAGTGGCGTCGATAAAACTGCCGCCCCAGAATTTCGAGTAACCGAGCATCAGTTCGGCGCGCTGCATGAGGGCGAATTTAACAACGATATCGAATTCCTCACCGACATCGGTGCCCGCCGCGCCGGTCGGGTCGAACCGAATCCGGCCGCCGCCGGCGTTGTAGAGACCGTCGAGGCGCTCAACCAGACTGAAGCTGTGACCGGTCAGAATAAGCGTGACCTTGGCGTGCGGCTTGGTGATAAGGCGGGCGCTCAGGTCTTGTATGTTCTGCCGTCCCACCAGGTCCATAAAGCCCAGATAGGCGTGGCCCAGAGGGAAGTGCTGGTGAAATGTGCCGCGTTTGCCGTTCGTCGGGTCGGAATCGCCGCTGGCCCAATCGTAGTATGCCCAGACCACCGGCTTGAAGGGCAGAGCATTGCCGAGCTTGTAACCGAGCGCAGCACTGAACATGGCCGCCCTTTGATCCAGCGCGCCGAAGCTGCCCCACTGGTAGGCGCCCTCGGCCTCCCACATGAGGTTGGCCTTTCCGCCCTTGAGGCGGGAGCCGAGCGTGAACAGTTCGAAATTTGCGGCGGCGCCCGCCGTTTCCTCAAGACGAAGGATATAAGTTTCGACGGTCTGCCCGGCCCAGCCCTTGTAGGTGCCATAGAGGCCGGCGAAGGTCAGGCTGCCATCGGTGCCGTCTTTCCTGTGCGCCCGCACCTTGCGCAGGTTGCCGTAGAAGCCGCTTACGGAAAAATCTGAATTTTCGTAATCCACGCGGACCGCATCGAAGCTGCGCCGGATGTTGGACCAGTCCAGGGGCGATATAAACCGTTGGGCGCCATACATCAGTTCCTGGCGGCCGACGCGCAGCATAATTTTACCGTCCGGGCCCCCGGTCCGGTATTCGACGAACGCGTTGAGTACGTCCCAGCGGTTGACTTCAATACCGCGCGGCGGCAGGTCCTCACCGACGCTGGCTGCATCCACGACCTCGGCATAGATTCGCACCGACTTGCCTATTTTCGTATTCATGTAGAGGCGCAGACGGCTCAGGGTGAAGTCGTTGTCGGCCCCGTTCAGTTTGGTCTTTGCGTGATTATTTTCGTCATGGTATCGAATCCGGTATTCGCCGCCGAATTCGACAACAATACTTGAGCCGACTTTCACGCGTTTCCATTGGTCCACGAACCGGCTGAAGCTGTCCCGGGGGTCGTTTCTGCTCAGGCAGGGATCGTCCAGGTAGCTGAAATCGTTGGCGAAATAAACGCCTTTATAGGGACTGATCTTGGGCGCCGGTTTGTCTTCGCACAAAGCTTCCTGCGCCGTCGCAGGCGCCAAACCCCAAAGGCTCACGAGCCCCACCACCAGCGTCAGGCGCCAAACCAAAGATATAATATCGCTAGCTATGTTCATAACGAATGACCTTCAAAAATTGATATCATGTGCTGGGCAGGCGCGCCGAGCGCGCTGGGGTTTAATGGCGCGTCCGGGTCGAGTTGCTCCAGTTCCGCCAACTCCCTTTTCAGCGCCTGTACCAGCGCTTCTTTCAGGTCGGCATTAAGGTGGTCACTCAGTTCTGCAGCCCCGATCGCTTTTTTCACGCTGTCGATAACCTGGTCGCACTCACTTGCACGGGAAGCCGGCGGTTTCGCGCCGCCGAATCCAGCCTTGCCGGGATTTTCAGCCATTTCGTCTTTTTTAACCGTCTTATAAACTGCCGAATGCATAACAACAGGCCCCCGGTTACAAAAAAAATCCCTATCCACAAGGGTTTCCAACTATTTTTTACTGTCGACGTATTGGACGCGGGAACGTTATTACCGGGTTATTAAGCAATACTTAATGTCATTCCCTATCTCGTCTTAAGAGTTACTTAGACTATACTTAAGGACAGCAATACTGACCTTTCGGTCAGCTTCAATTGTGGCTGATGTCTGTTACGACTCTATCTCTAGCGCGCGAAAGCCGCTTTTTTGGCTTGGCTGCACTCATAAAGTGGAATTTGGATCGTAAAAGTTGTATGGTCGGGTGGGTCGCATGTTTGTCTGCTGCTGCCTGGTATCGTGTGCGCAGGGGCTCCGTGGCGCCTTGAGTGTGTTTTTCAGAGTAAATCTCTGTTCCGAACACGCGCAGTCGACGCGCCGGATTGTTCTTCGAGGGTTCCCCGTTTGTCGCCGCACACGGATTGGTGAGGGAACAAGTGCACATTCTTTTAGTTGACGATCACAGTCTGGTGCGCGAGGCCCTCAGACCTCTGCTGATGGAACTCGTGGAAAACGTCTCCATTATGGAATGCGGTTCCTTCGACAGCGCCCTGGAAATGGCCGACGGTATCGACAAGCTGGATATGCTGCTGCTGGATTTGCACCTTCCCGGCATGTCGGGGATCGCCAATATCGAGATTTTCCGGTCCCGTTTCCCGGAGACAGCGGTGGTCATCTTGTCGGGTAATTATGTCCGGCAGGATGTCGTGAAATCCTTTGAATACGGTGCTGCGGGCTTCATTCCCAAGGGCTTGAGTATCACCAGCCTGAAAAACGCACTCAAGGTTGTCCTGGCGGGTGAGAGATACGTCCCCTCCGATATTCTGGATGTTCCCGCAGCAAACCTGAAAGGCTACCGCGAAATCAGTCCGGATAATCCGTTGCATGGCCTGACTCATCGTCAGCGGGAAGTCCTCGACGCCCTCACCGGGGGCCTGACCAACAAGGCCATCGCCAAGCGGTTGAACGTGCAGGAAACCACCGTAAAACTTCATCTGAGGAACATATTCAAGAAGCTTGGCGCCAGAAATCGCACCGAGGCGGTAAGAATAGCGATCAAACATGGCTGGACGATCTAATGTTTGAAATAGTTAAATCGCCGGCCTTCTGAACTCTATTTTCTTGAATATTATTCCAGCGCAGGCTCCGTATCCGGTGATTTATTTTCGCGGGTTTCGTCGACGGCGGGCGCCTCGGCACCGCTTTCCTCCTTACGAGTGATCAATGCGGCTGCTGCCGGCTCTTTGTCATCGTAAGCTATTCCATCGTACGAGGATTTGTCCTCGTGAACAGGTAGCTCCCCGAGGGGTAGATATATGTCAAAAGTCGTGCCTTCTCCGGGTCGGCTTTCAACCGAAATGGCCCCCTCGTGACCGGTGACGATGGCGTGGACGATCGACAGCCCCATGCCCGTGCCTTCCCCCTCCAGCCTGGTTGTAAAGAAGGGCTCGAATATCTTTGCCGAGATATCCTTGTTCATGCCACAGCCCGTATCGCTCACGGTCAGATGTGCGTATCGCCCCGGCTTTAATTCCTTTGGCTCTTTTTGGTGGGTCTTGCCGATCTCGAGCCGCTGCAAACGAAACTCAATGCGGCCCGGCTCCTTATTGATCGCCTTCGCCGCGTTTATTCCCAGATTCGAAATCATCTGGTGTATTTCCACCGGATCCGCAAGGGCGATTTCGTCGAAGCCGTCCGAGCAAAACAGAACCTCTATCCGTGGCGGCAAGGTCACCTTCAGCAGAGCTATCGCCTCGCCGATAACATCAACCAGCTCGATTTTGCTGCGATCAACAGAACGTTGCCGGCTGAAATCCATTATCTGATTGAGAATCGATCTGCCGTGCTCCGCCGTCTGCAGCACCTTTTTCAATTTTGCCGCAACCTTGTCGTTTTCGGGGAGATCACTGATGCTCGACGTTGTCAGGGCAATAATCGGCAGCAGCAGATTGGTGAATTCGTGGGCAACACCGCCGGAGAGCCGGCCCAGAGCTTCCATTTTCTGAGCCTCACGCAATCGCCCCTCCATCCGCACCCGCGCGGTCAGATCGCGCATCGATCCGGTAAAATATGTCTTTCCATCCGTTTGCCACTCAGCCAGAGCCAGATCGACCGGAAAGACCGAGCCGTCCTTGCGCCGTCCCTCGACTTCGCGTCCCGTACCGATAACCGTCGTCTCGCCGGTGCGGAGATATCTGGCCAGGGAAAGGTTATGCTTGGATTGGTAATTCCCGGGCATCAGCATTTCTACGTTTTTTCCGGTAACCTCTTCGGCTTGGTATCCGAACATCGCTTCCGCGGCGGGATTGAAGAGGTCGATTAAGCCGTTTTCATCGATCGTTACGATTGCCTCGGTGGCTGTACTCAGGATCGCGCTGAACCGCGCCTCTCTCTGCTGTACCCAATATTCACGTCCGATTTCTCTTTTGCGATTGAAAAGAAACAGCACGGCCAGCGCTATCAGCAGACCCATCGCAGTGATCGTAAAAGCCGCGATCGCCATCTGCAGCACATTGAGAAACCTGCGCGCCTGGGAAACATCAAGTTCAGTGGTCAGGCCCATACCGAGATCATCATCCCACAACCAGACACCAACGACCGGTGCGCCCCGGTAATTGCGGTAACCGTCGAGATCAGAGCCCTGTGCCCCCTCGACGGCGCTCAACGCCATGCGGGTCAGCGGCATTTCCTCCGGCGCCACTCCGGGGCGCGACCGTTCCATCAAATTCACGCCGGGATCGCGCACCTCCAAATTGAGCATGGCGACCTGGTCTGGCCCGATCAGCCCAGCCTGCCTGAGCTGGTCGTCGAAGCGGCTGGGGCTGAGGAGGAGACCGTTCCTGTCGAAGGCGTACGTCTCGCCCGTTTCGCCGATGCGGCCACGTTCCAAAAGCGCTGCGAAATCTCTGCCGGGGTCGATGCGGAACACAAGCGCGGCAATGACTTCGCCTCCGTCATCTGTAATCGGCGCCCCGACAAACATGGTCGGCAGTCCCTCGACCAGCCGCTCACGGGAATCGCGCAGAGGCACATCGGAGAGCAACGGCAGACTGATTGCCGTCTCTCCGGCCGAAATGCTGTCGAGGAACTTGGGCTGCGCCGCAAGCAGATTCTCCTTCCCGACATTCGCGTCCCGCATCGATGACAGGCTCAGTTTATCGAGTCCGATGAGGAAATATCCGGTGTATCCCATGCCCTCGTAAACCACCCTCAACTGGTTGCGCATTTCCTCCTGAAACGGAGAGCGAACCAGATCGTCTCGCAGGTGCGACATGGCCAGAAATTCGCCTGCCAGACGGCGCACCTCCTTGTCTTGTGCTGCGATGCGCGCAGCCGACTGGTTTTCCCGGGACCAGGTCCGGACGCCGCTACGCGCCGTTTGAAGCACGGTCACTAGCGATTTCTCAAGCTCTTGCTGGACGATCCGGGAGACCGTCGAATTGATAAAAAATGCCGCCAGGCCGAGGATGATCACACCGGCCAGCGTGGCAATATGGATTGTGTAGGATTTAAACATCGGGGCTAATCCGATTGCCGGGATCGGGTCGGAAGCAACGGATCATACCCGGGCGTATTGAGAGGTCGAGAGCGGACACCACCACCGGCGGCGCCATCGCGAGCGCTGCCAAAGATTTCCGGCAATTGATTCTCAACAACGTGATCAAGGTTAACCTGCCAGAACTTACGCACAGATCATCACTGATCGGATGATACACCTAAACCGGAGCATAGCATATTCACGCGCCCGTGACACTTGCGGAATCGAGCTGTTCCCCGGCGCTTGTTCAATCTCGGGATTAGGGAAGTGCGCTGTACGCAAAACCGGCGCCAAACTGCAAACATTTTGCAAACGAACTTCTCATAATTGACCAATATTGGACACCATTACGCGGACGAAACGAACTCTGGAGCCCGCACAAAACAGCGCCTTTCAGCACCGGACAACACTACCCAACATGGCCATCGCTGAACTTGAAAACCGGCGTGGGTTTCAGCCCACCGCGGGTTCGAATCCCGCCCCCTCCGCCACGGGCCGCTGCGGCCTTCTCTTCAACCCAGTAGCCGGCCCCCACATCTGCGCATTGGCATTGGCGGTGGTTCCGGCAGGTCAGGCGCTCCAGCCGAGCTTAAGGGCGATATGCACGGCATGAGTCCGGTTCTGGGCCCCGAGCAGCTTGTAAATATTTTTCAGATGCAACTTCACGGTTACTTCCCGGATGTCCAGCTTGCCAGCTATCACCTTGTTTGACAGGCCTTCGGTCAGCAGGCCAAGAACCTCTCGCTGGCGGTACGTGAAATGAAGAAGTGGACTATCATCGCCATTCATTTCACCATTGGAGCGGTCGGCCACAGCGTGATCGTCAAGCCGACAAGAATGTCAGAAGGGATATCGTGTTCGAAATTTGCGGTTCCAACAAATGGAACATGGCGAATTACACGCTTATTACCGAAGCGGCGCCGGGCGCCAGGGGAAGGCCTAAAAAAGAGATTTTACGGGAACAAGTAAACAGGATCAGGCAAATGTCGGACAAGCGAAACGAAATCAGGGCGAGGTGGAAAAAGGGAATTTTTCTGGCGCTGCTGGCCTTGATGATTGGCCTTCCCACCACCGCCAGCGCGGCAGACTCTCTCAACGAGGCTCTGACCAAGGGCAAATTCAGCCTGAACGCCAGGATGCGCTATGAGAATGTCAGCCACGAGGCCGTCGCGGAAGCCGCCAATGCGGTGACCGTTCGCCTGCGCTACGGCTATGCCACCGAGGAATACAAAGGCTTCAAGGTCTTTATCGAGGGTGATTTCACCCGCGACCTGGAGCCCAACAATTTTAACAGCACGGTGAACGGCAAAACCGCTTACCCGGTCGTGGCCGACCCGGATTCGACGCGCCTGAACCGGGTGACTGTCACCTATACCGGCATCAAGGACACCACTGTCAAGGTGGGCCGCCAGCGCATCAAGCTTGATAATGACCGCTTCGTCGGCAATGTCGGCTTTCGCCAGAACGAACAGACTTTCGACGCGGTTCGTGTGACCAACACGTCGCTTAAAGGCGTCAAGCTGGACTATACCTACCTGTGGCAGGTAAACCGCATCTTTGGTTCCAGGTCGGCGGGCGGCAAATGGGATGCCGACACGCATTTGTTGAACGTCTCCTACGACATCGACGGTGTCGGCAAAATCACCGCTTACAGCTATCTGATCGATCTGTTCAATGCGCCGGGGCTTTCGAACAAGACCTTCGGCGCCCGTTTCAAGGGCACCCATAAGGTCAACGATGGTCTCACCATTACCTATGCCGCGGAATATGCCACCCAGACCGACTATGCCAGGAATCCGGCGGACTTCAGCCTGGATTACTTCATGGCCGCGGGCGGCGCCGGGTTCCAGGGCTTCACCGCCCGCCTCTCCTACGAGCAGCTTGAAGGCAACGGTGCGCGCGGTTTCGTAACCCCGCTGGCCACCCTGCATGCTTTCCAGGGCTTTACCGACAATTTTCTGGCCACACCCGGCTCGGGCATTACCGAGCTGACGGGTTATGCGGATTACGTCTTCAAGAATGTCGGCGGTATTGGGAACATCAAGGTGGCTGCCTGGTATCGTGATTTTGACGCTCAAGTCGGCAGCGAGGATCTGGGCGGGGAATTCGACTTCCTGGTCGCCGCCAAGCCTTGGAAAGACGTTTCGCTGTCCCTCAAATACGCCAAATTCTCCGGTGCCGATTTACGCCCCGATGTCAGCAAGCTCTGGCTCACTATCGGCTTCAGTTTTTGAGGGCAGAGGCAGGCAAGAATCCAGCAAACCAGCTTCCTGTAACCATGGGGTGGCAAGCCGTGCGTAGCGGTCGAATATATCCACGCCTGCCAGCGAGCAATCGACGGCCAATTTGCGGGCAATAGCTTCCGCGACGGAAGAAATGACAACCACCGTCCCGGAAATCTCCTCGCAGAGCGCCGGCATTCAGACCAGTTCCGAGACCGGTTCTCTTCCGGGTCGGTCTTTTTTTGCACCCAAAATTCAAACCGTATCTGCAAACATTTGCAAGCGAACTTCTCATGGCTGGCTGGTATTAGGCAATATTATGCAAACCAAACGACAGTGAAACCCGGTCTCTACCCGCTGCAGCGCTGGTTTTGCACACAAAACACTCTATTTCACTGAATATGGTGGGCTGGGCAGAGCCCTGATTTCAGTGACAAGTAGCAATACATGTCGGAATTCACGCAGATACCGTCCCGCGTTGTCGTCGTCAGCTTTGCAATTGCCGCGGTAACGCTTGCCTTTGACCTGGCCACACCGCTGGGCGTAGCCGGTGGCCTTCCTTACGTGGCGATGGTGTTGTGCGGCCATTGGACCGGCAGCCGTAATTTCACAATTCTGCTGGCGAGCGCTGCAAGCTTGCTGACCGGCGCCGGCTACCTGTTGTCGAGCGCAGGCGGTGTCCCGTGGATTGTGCTGACCAATCGTGGCCTGGCGATCTCCGTAATCTGGGTCACCGCACTGGTCATCGTAAACCGAATCATGGAATCTGAACGGCGCGGGGAAAACGAGCGAAATCTGGCCGCCGCCCAACGCATTTCCAGATTGGGAAGCTGGGATTGGGATATCGTTACCGGCAGCCTTGCCTGGTCCGATGAGGTCTACCGCATATTCGGATTAAAGCCTCAGCAGTTTGGCGCGACCTACGAGGCCTTCCTGGAATATATCCATCCAGATGATCGCGAGGCTTTGGAAACCGCTGTTCAGTTGTCGCTTGAAACCGGCGGGCAATACGAAATTGAGCACCGGGTGATCCGCGACGACGGAAGCTTGCGATATGTGGTTGAGCGCGGCGAAGTTTATCTGGATGCGGCCGGAAAAGCCCGGGCCATGCGTGGGACCGTTCATGACGTTACCGAAAAACAGCTGAAGGATGAAGAGATCCGGCGCCTGGCGCTGGTCATAAAGCAGCTAAAGGACGCGGTGCTCATTCTTCAGATCGACGGCACCATCATTGATGGCAACGAGAGTGTGGAAACCGTTTTCGGGTATTCCCGTGAAGATTTGATCGGACAATCCTCCTTTATGTTGCATGCCGACCCGGATGCATGGCTGGCAGGGCGTGAGGACGTTATGCAGGCTATCAGCAGCGAAGGGAACTGGACAGGCCTGGTTGAACTGAAGCAGAAAAATGGCGCCATAAGGCAGGCGGAATTGTCGCTGACCTCTTTATTGGACGACAATGGAAATCATATCGGCAACGTCAGCATTACGCGGGACGTAACGGACGAAAAACTTGCCCAGGAAGAAATCAAGACACTCAATAAAGAGCTCGAAAAGCGCGTCGAGCGGCGCACCGCGGAATTGCGCGATCAGATGGAATTCTCCGAGCGCCTTATCGACACTGCTCATGCCATCATTCTGGTGCTCGACACTGAAGGCCACATCAAGAAATTCAACAGGTACCTGGAAGATCTGGCCGGCTTTCCCCTGTCCGACGTGGTAGGGAAAAGCTGGTTCGACACATTTGTTCCCGAAGATCAGCAGGCCTCAATTGACGCCCCGCATGGCGACGCGGTGGCGCGCAAGGAAATCCATGGTGTGCAGAACGCGATCCGCACCAAATCCGGCGAAATACTGCAGATCGAATGGTTCAACACAACGCTCAGGGACAGCAAAGGTAAGGCATGGGGTACGCTGTCTGTGGGCCATGACATCACCGAGCGCCTCAAACTGAATGCCCAGGTCATTCAGTCATCGAAGCTGGCAACCCTGGGCGAGATGGCCACCGGCATTGCCCACGAGTTGAACCAGCCCCTGGGCATTATCGGTCTTGCGGCAGAAAACCTGAGTCAGAAATTGACCAAGAAGGAGACTGACCCGGACTACGCCGCAAAAAAGATTGATCGCATCCTCAGTCAGGTAAAGCGCGCGACGAAAATAATCGACCATATGCGAATTTTCGGCCGCCAACCGGACGTAAGTCCGAAGCCTGTGCAATTGGCCGCTGCCCTGGAGGGCGTAATGACCCTTGTTGGCCAGCAACTGAATCTGGCCGGTATAGTTATTAATTCCGACCTGCCCGATGATCTTCCGGCGGTGACCGGCCATCATGTCCAGGTCGAGCAAGTCCTGCTCAACCTGATCAATAACGCCCGGGATGCCATCCTTGCGAATTCCGGGAGCCGTGAAAAAGAGATCACCATCACGGGGAAATTCGATCCGGACAAGGCGATCATCATCCTCACAGTAAGTGACACCGGCGGCGGCATCGACCCCAAATACCTGGAGCGCGTCTTCGAGCCCTTCTTCACGACCAAGGATATCAACAAGGGAACAGGCCTTGGCCTTTCCATTTCCTATGGTATCGTGAGCGAGATGGGCGGTCGACTATTGGTCGAGAATATTGAGGACGGCGCCATGTTCACGCTTGAATTGCCGTTTCTGGACAACATCTCCGATACCGGAATCGGGGACGACACCAGACCGGGCGTGAAGGATCGTGCTGAGGCCCCAACCTGACGGCAGCGTGCCCGTGGAGGCGATTATGGGAAGCGCTGTCATCGGCTTGGCAACAAGTGTCGTGGGCTCGGCAACAAGCCAGCGGTTTTTGCACCGTTGGGCGACGGTTGCCGACATTCCGGTCATTTCGGCCATTATGGATGCCGCGATCAGCGAACTTCAGCGGGACTACCTGACCACCGCGCAAATCGCCGCATCGCGTGAACTGATGGGCCTCGATACACGGCTGATCGATGACCGGACCTATCTGGTCATTGAGATTCAGGCGGTCGGTGAAACCAGTCGTGAAATTGTCGGCTGCGGCGGCTGGAGCAAACGCAAGACGCTGTTTGGCGGCAATCATACGAGCGGGCGCGACGCCGCGCTGCTGGACCCCGCAAGGGACGCCGCGCCGGTGCGCGCCATGTATACCCGTCCCGATTGGGCACGGCAGGGAATTGGCCGCCTTGTTATCGAACTGTGCGAAACGGCAGCCCGCGAGGCGGGCTTTTCGCGAACCCAGCTGATGGCCACATTGTCGGGTGAGCCGCTCTATTTGGCCTGTGGCTACCGGCCCAGGGAGCGCCTTGACGTTGACACTTCAGCGGACATTACTGTTCCGATGATCCGTATGGAAAAGGCCATTTGAGGCCCACCCGGAGACGCGACAAGATCGCCGGGTTTCCCAAAAGTGCAAAATTTCATTGCATTTCGCCGAATCCCGGCCTAAATGGTCGTTATCAGCATTCGAATACACGGCGTATCCTGCTTCGTCACGCCGACCTAGCTTCAATACCCGCGATTTTTTGAGCTGTGTCCCACTCTCACGATGTTGTGCGAGTGGTTGTAACGACTGAAGAAGGAATACGCTAATGACTACCGGAACCGTTAAGTGGTTCAACTCCGTCAAGGGTTATGGTTTCATCACGCCTGACGAAGGTGACAAGGACGCTTTTGTTCACATTTCGGCTGTTGAGCAAGCCGGTCTGAATGACCTCAAGGAAGGTCAGCGGATCGAGTTTGAACTCACACCCGGCCAGAACGGGAAGAGCTCAGCGGAAAATCTAAAGCTCGCCGACTGATACAAGAGCAATTCTGAATTAGGGTCCGCCGAGCGCGGGCCCTTTTTTTTGCCGATTCATAATGCATCAGAGAGAGAGCGAGAGGATTTCAGAGATGGCCTTTTGCAATTCCCGGCGCCGGAAGGGCTTTTGAATCAAGCGCGCACTTTCTTCGATGGTTTCACCCTGCAGCATCGAATGAGCCGCATATCCGGACATATACAGCACCCTCACCTCGGGAAATAGCTCGCGAACGCGCCGTGAAATTTCGGGTCCGCCGACGCCGCCGGGAAGAACCATGTCGGTCAGCAACAGGTCAATTTGGGGCTTGTCCCGCAAGATATTTTCCACACTCTCGCCATCTTCCGCCTCCAGCACCTGAAGATTCATTGTTCGCAAATACTTGGACACAAGCGCTCTGACTTCCCGATCATCCTCGACCAACAGCACACTGAAATCTTTCGCGGCGATTTCCTCAATGTGCCGGGAGGCAGGTCTCTCTTCCTCCGTCTGTTGGCAGCGGGGCAGGTACAGGAGTATTTCCGTGCCCTTGCCCAGCTTGCTTTTGGCGACTGCTTTACCGCCAGACTGTTCGGCGAAGCCATGCACCATGCTCAGTCCGAGGCCACTGCCCTTGCCGACTTCTTTTGTTGTAAAGAACGGTTCAAAGATATGTTCCAGATCGTCAGTGCTTATACCGGTGCCGTTATCCTTGACGGAAACCACCACATAATCGCCGGGCTCCAGGCCCAGGCGGCTGCCCTTGCCGTCTTTCCTGATTTCCTTATTGGCTGTGGTTATCTGCAGCCGCCCGCCTTCAGGCATGGCGTCCCGACCGTTGATGGTCAAATTCAACACCGCGCTTTGCAGCTGGATCGGGTCGATCTTGGTGCCCCATATACCTGAGCCCGGATTCATGACAATTTCGACGCCTTCGCCGATGGTGCGGTGCAGAATTTCGGCCATTTCGCCGATTGTGTCGTTGATATCGACCATACGGGGTTCCAGGAACTGCTGGCGAGAGAAAGCAAGAAGCCGCTTGGTCAGGTCCGATCCCCTGGTCGCACCCTCCAAAGCAAGATCCAGTAATTTACCAATCTCCCTGCCCTCCGCGACGCGCTCCACCGCCAGTTCCAGATTGCCCAACACAACCGCCAGCATATTGTTGAAATCATGTGCTATGCCGCCGGTCAATTGCCCGATGGCTTCCATTTTCTGGGCTTGCTGCAGTTGCTTGCGGGTCTCCATGCGGTCGGTGATGTCGCGTATCACCCCGACAAAAATGCGCCGCTCATCCATTTTCATTACGTTGACCGCCAAATCCATTGCCAGCTCGCTGCCGTCTTTACGGATACCGGTCAATTCCCGCGGACCAACTCCCAGGATTTGCCCGCGCCCGGTCGCCATGTATTTATCGACATAAGCCTGATGATTTGCCTTGTGTTCTCCGCCCATCAGTTCGGCTACATCCTTGCCGATCAGTTCCCCCCGACCATAACCGAACATTTCCTCCGCCGCCTGATTGGTGGTCTCTATGATACCCTTCTCGTCCATGGTGAAAATGCCATCCGCGGCACTTTCGTGAACGCCCCTCAAGCGCGCTTCGCTTTCGCGCAAGGCCTGTTCTGTCTTCTTGGTTTCGGTAAGATCAAGCGCCAGCCCACCCAAAAGTATTTCCCCGGTCTTGCTCTTGATTGGAAATTTGGAGACCAAAAAGACTTTAATACCGTTACCGGTGTCGATCCGCTCTTCCGTGACCACTGGCATTTCCGTGGCGAGCACCTTTTCGTCACTCTCGCTCAGCTTCCGCGCCGTTTCTTCGTCCCAAATCTCGGAGTTCTTTTTTCCCAGCCAGTGCCGGCGATCTGGACCCAGCGTGTCTTCATAAGTTTTGTTCGCGTAAACAAGGCAGCCCTCGGCATCCTTAATAAATGCCATCGCCGGACTGTGGGTCATAAATGCTTCAAAACGCTGCTGCATGTCGGCAGCTTCCGCCTCGGCGCGTTTTCGTGCGGTAATATCGCGCGCAAAGATGACAAATCGCTGGCGCCCATTCTGTTCTTCTTCCAGTAGCGACACGATTATGGACGCGACAAATTTCTCGCCGTTCTTCTTGATGCAACGAATTTCGCTCTCGAAATGGCCTTTGGCCTTGATCGCCTTGCGAATTTCCGGCTCAGACGTGTATCGCTGTCCCGGCTCTATTAACAGGCTGCGGTGCTTGCCCACAACCTCTTCGGGCTCATGACCCCACAGGCGTGCCGCAGAGCGATTCCAGCCGGTGATCAGCCCGGCCTCATCAACAACGAAGATCGCTTCATGTATACCCTGAATGATCTCGGCCTGGCGCCGCAGCCTGTCTTCGGTCCGCCGTTGCCTGGTTATGTCTCGGTACACCAGCGCCATTCCGCCTTCGGGCAGCGGATAGCAATTGGCTTGCAGAAAAGCTCCGTCGGGCATGTCGAGGGAATAACTGTGCTGGTTTCTCTCTGAAAAACACCGGACCCGATCCTCGGCCAGGGCCTGGGGATCGCCTTCACCGTATATTCCTCGTTCGGCATCGAAACGAACAAGTTTTTTTACGGATATACCCGCCTTCATAAGGCTTGCCGGATATCCAAATTGCTTGGCGAAGGATTTGTTCCAGCGAACCAGACACGAATCCGCATCGAAGATCGCAAGACCTTCATCCATGTGATCCAGGCTCACCTGGAGCAACGCAAGCGAATCATTCGCGAATTGGCTCATCGCACAAACATCAACACAACTGGATCACCCCTACGACCCCCCGCCGTACAGAGGAACACTAGCATATTTACCGGCCGTCTGTTGACGATTTGTTAACCATATAACACGCCTCGGCTGTATGGCGCGGCAAGTGCCAAATTTGAAGCAATCCAGACCCTTGGCCATTATAACTTTCTTAAGTGCTGAACTGCTATGCCGGGATGGGCAAAGGCATGCATCAGCGGGCTCCGACCCGCGAGGTTTTAGAACAGATGGCGCAGCATCAGGTGGCTTCACGTTCGCCTGTCAGGGACAGGGATCGCTTCATCGCGTTTTGCTTCGCCGCCGCCGACGTGGTGTTCGAGCTCGATACCTGGGGCAACATCCAGTTCGCGGGTGGCGCCACCCAATGGCTGCTACACGAGACCGAAAGCGAACTGATCGGGCAATCCATTCTTGACAAGGTTGATTCAGACCAGCGCGCTCTTCTGAAAGCGGTCATGAACCAGTGTCGAATTCTTGGTCGCGCGAATGCCACGGTCATTCGTTTTGGCGACGAGGCGACGCGCTTCCGCACCGCAACCGTCTATGGCACCTATCTGCCGGAATATCCTGATTCCGTTTATCTATCGATTCAAAGTGGCCGTCCGCGGATGATAGCCGCTGATCTGGGCGACGCGACAAAAGACAAGGATACCGGTCTTCTGGACGCGGATTCTTTTGCCAAGCTGGCCACCGAGCTGGCCGTATCGCAGCCCGAGGCCTGCGCCAACCTGTTCATGACGCTGATGGAACTGCAGGGTTTCGAGAAGGAGCGCAAATCCCTGGATGAAGAATCCGAGCGCGACTTCGTTGAAAATATCGTTGCCTACCTGCAGGCCCTGTCTGTGGACGGCACCTTCGCGGGCCGGCTCGAGGACGACAAGTTCGGCCTGATTCACGACGGCAACCTGGATCAGGAGGCGGTGATACGCGGCCTGAAAGAGCAGCCCTTCGCCGAAAATCTGAAAGTGGAATCGGTGGATCTGCCCATCGATTCTCACGGTATGTCTGAAAAAGACATCGCGCGCGCGCTGGCCTACACCATCAAGGAATTCGCCGAGGAGAACGAGGAATTCACACTCACTTCGTTAGCCGGCGCCTACACCGACATGCTGTCCGAGACCAAGGAGAAGCTGCAGAGATTCCAGCAGACGGTGGCTAACGGAGAATTCGACATTCACCTGCAACCCATTGTCCACCTGGAAACCGGTAAGGTGCATCACTATGAGGCTCTAAGCCGGCTTCATGAGTTGGGGCCGGACGCCTCGCCTTTTCAGTTCATCACTTTTGCCGAAGATGTCGGTGTCATCGGCGACTTCGACCTGGCTGTATGCCGCAAAGCCATTGCCCAGGTCCAATATGCCAACCAGCACAGCGGTAATCTCAGCATCGCGATTAACGTTTCAGGGCGGTCGCTGAAAAGCGATATCTTTGTTGACGAGCTGATGAATCTCCTCTTGTCCTGCAGCGAAATCCGCAGCCAGTTGATGTTTGAGCTGACAGAATCCTCGCAGATCAAAAACCTTGAGCGGACCAACGAAATCCTGAAAAAACTACGTCAACTGGGGCACGCGGTGTGCCTCGACGATTTCGGCGCCGGTGCCGCCGGATATCAGTATTTGCGCCAGCTTGAAACCGATTACGTCAAGATCGACGGCGTCTATGTCCATGAGGCCGAAGACAGCCAGAGCGGCCGCGCCTTCCTTAAATCCATGGCACGGCTGTGCCAGGACCTGGGCATTGAGACCATCGGCGAATGCGTCGAGACCAACGGACAGGCCGAATTACTCAAGGATATAGGGGTTCAGTTTGGCCAGGGGTTTCTCTTTGGCCGCCCCGAGCCGCGGGTCAGCGGAGTCTGCGAGCCATTCAAGTCGAGAAATGGGGAGTTTGACCTGGGCGACGACGATTAAAGCGAGGAATCGTATCAGGAGCCGGACTCTATTTGCCCCGGTTTTTCTAGAGAAGACCGAGTTTGGATGCTTTAGCCGCCAGTTTCTTGCGGATCGCAGCCGTCCCCTCCGAAAAAGCCAGCGCCATCTGACCGTCCCGGGCCCAGGCGACATTGGCAATCATGATGCCGACTTCGGGTATTTGCAGCGTAACAAGCGTGCCGCGCTTAAGGGGCAGGTCCAGCTCGACCTTGGCGCCACCCAGCGATAAATCGAACACCCGGCACTCAAAGGCGAACTCGCCGTATTTCAGGCGCCCGAGCCACAACAGCCGCCGCCGGTTGAGATTACGGCGTTCCCTGCTCTTTGCCTTTCCTCGCGGCTTCGCGCGCAGCGCCGGCTTTGCCGTTTTCCTGAGCTCGGGTTTCGTTTTGGCTTTGGGCGCCGGCTTGACCCGGATATCCAGCCTACGTTTGGGTCCGCTTGCGCTGGTCGGTTTCGTTGCCATGCCATTCTTGCCTACTCAGGTCAGGATCACAAAATTCGCGGAAATTGGTAAGCGCAATGTATTCGAAGAGCCATTAACAATGGATAAAAATATACCGGAACCAACGGTTTATCATGTTTTTCTGACCCGGCCTGGTGAGGGTCTGGACCCTAATCGCCATGGCTCAGAACCTGTGATACCGCCTTTTTCCAGCCCCGGAGCCGGGCGTCACGCTCCCCGGCGCGCATGGCAGGCTCGAAGCGCCGATCCAGCCTCCAGACCGAGGATACGTCGCCAAGGCGGTCATAAATGCCCGCCCCCAGACCAGCCAGAAAGGCGGCGCCGAAAGCGGTTGTCTCCACGACCTGAGGCCTGTCAACCGTGGTGTTCAGCACATCTGCCAGGAACTGCACGAACCAGCCGTTTCGCGTCATGCCGCCATCCACGCGAATGATGCCCAGCGGGAAAGCGGCGTCGCTGGATACGGCTTCCAGGAGATCGTGGGTCTGGTAAGCCACCGCCTCCAGCGCCGCCCGGGTCAGTTCCTCGGGCCCGGTATCGCGCGTCAGGCCAAAAATGGCGCCGCGGGCGCGGGCATCCCAATGGGGCGCGCCAAGCCCGGTAAAGGCAGGAACCATGATGACTTCGCTGTTATCGCTGGCCCGGCGGGCCATTTCCTCGCTTTCCTCGGCCCTTCCAAACAGTTTCAGGCCGTCGCGCAGCCATTGAATTGCCGCGCCCGCGATAAAAATACTCCCCTCAATGGCGTAACTGCTGTGCCCGGCCAACCGGTAGGCCACGGTCGAGAGCAGGCGATGGCTGGAGCGGACAATATCGCTGCCGGTGTTCTGCAACAGGAAGCAGCCGGTTCCATAAGTGCTTTTAACGGCGCCGGGCGTGATACAGCCCTGCCCTACCGCAGCGGCCTGCTGGTCCCCGATCATTGCGGTAATGGGGATAGCGCGACCGAACAATGCCGCATCGGTGACGCCGTAGCTGGCGCAATTATCGGCCACTTCGGGCATCACCGCCCGGGGCACGTTAAATATCTCCAGCAATTCATCGTCCCAATTTCCTGCCTGGATATCGTACAGCAAGGTCCGTGAGGCGTTGGTCGCGTCCGAGGCATGGGCGCCCCCGGTCAATCGCCAAAGCAAAAAGCTTTCAATGGTCCCGAATGCCAGTTCGCCCTTCTTGGCCGCCTCGCGCAGCTCGGGCTTCTGGTCCAGTATCCAGGCGATCTTGGTGGCGGAAAAATAGGGATCGAGCAAAAGCCCCGTTTTCCCGGTAATTCCGGGCTCCAGCCCTTTTTCCTTTAAACCCGCGCAAATATCGGCGGTGCGGCGGTCCTGCCATACGATCGCATTATGGACCGGTTTTCCGGTTTTCCGCTCCCAGATAACGGTCGTTTCCCGCTGATTGGCAATGCCAATGGCCGCAGCCTGCCGGTTTTCGCCCTTGAGCTGGTCCAGGACATCGCGCAGCGTCGCGACCGTGGTCCTCCAGATTTCCTCCGGATCATGCTCAACCCAGCCTGGCCGGGGATAATGCTGGGTTATTTCCTGCTGGCTCACCGCCACAATGCCGCCGTCCAGATCAAACGCTATGGCCCGGGAGCTGGTGGTCCCCTGGTCAATCGCTATCAGGCAGTCCAATACAGTCACTCCGCTCCGCCTTCCGCTCAATATGGCGCGCCTGCCCGGCATCTTTCCATCTCGCCCGCGCAATGCAAGTGCTTTCGCGCTTTTCCACCCTGTGCGTCCCGGAAAAGGGCGCATTTTGACCATTTCTCATTGAGTGTTGAAGTCATGACGTCGCGGACCGGAAACGGCGACAGCAACAATTCAGTGCGGTTTGCCGGTCTTTGCACTACAATGGATCATCACCCGCGACAGGGAGAACGACAGTCATGTCGCATGATCTGGCAAAAATTCGAAAGACATTGAAGGCGCATAAGGCCGACGTTCTCGCGGCGCGGGAATCCTCGGCCGGCGAACGTGCGCCGCAAGAGCTGGATCAGACCAGGGTGGGGCGGCTTTCGCGAATGGATGCGCTGCAGGCCCAGGCCATGTCAGAGGCGCTGGACCAAAGGCGCGGTGTTGAACTCAGGCGCATAGATGCGGCGCTTGAGCGCATTGACGGCGGTGAATACGGGTTTTGCATGACTTGCGGCGACCCCATCGAACTGAAACGCCTGGAGCTGGACCCCGCCACGGCGCAATGCGCCGGCTGCGCGGCTTGATCAGACTGATCTGAATCCCGCTATTCCGCCTCCTGCAGCAGCCCGATATTATTTCTGGTTCTGATAACCAGGCAATCCATCCCTTCGACCTTGAAGGTCCCGCACACCAGATTGGCTGCGGAACGGGTCTCGGAAGCCTGTACCATGAGCCGGAAAAACTGGCCTCTATCCTCGCTTTGATAGGTTTTCAGATACCCCACATAACCAGCCAGAAGATCAGGGAATTGCGTCGAGAGCGTATTCCACCCTGCCCTCGCACGCTCGGGGCTGCGATAGGAGCCAAGTTGCACCCAATAGGGCGGATAATCGTCCGCCGCCACGGTGTCACGGGCTTGCTCATTGCCGACCTCATTGCCGATCGCCTCGATGTCGGCTTCTTGAATGCCGGCTTCCGCCGCCGGCGGTTCCGGTATGGTCCATTCCCGGCCCAGGCCCCGAACAATGCGGCTGGCGGCGGCATCCCTTTCGGCCTCGCTCGAGGGCGGTGCAAAAGGCTGCCCGGCCTGCACAGGCCCGGTCTGCTCTTCCGGGGTGGTCGCTGCTTCCTCGCGGTCTTCCTGCGGCGATGGCAGGCTGCCCAGAAAAACTGCTTTCGCCTTGGCCTTGCTGTCCAGTCCGGGGAGTCGGGCATAAAAAGTGCGGTTTATGGCCACTTCTTCCGCGCTGAGGACAGCGCCGGCAATTTCCAGGGCGGTTTCCAGCTGACCCGAAAGCGCGTAGACCAGCGCCAGATTCTGACGCGCAATCGAGCGGCCTTCTTCGTCACTCCGCGAAGAATCGCCCAGAACACGCTCCAACAGCGCCAGAGCCGTCTGGTAATCCTCTCTGACAGCAAAGGACAGCGCCAGATTGCTGGTGATTGCCGCGTCGTTGGGCGCCAGATCAAGTCCCGCAGCGTAGGCCAACTGCGCGTCACCATGGGCCCCGTTCAGATCATGGGCAATGCCCAGGACATTAAACAACGCCGATGTGCCGGACGCCGAAACCATGAATTCATTGATAAAACTGATCGCCTGGCGCGCATCCCCCTTGAAAATATGATTTTCGGCAACATTGACGGCCGCGCGGCTGTCCCGCGGCTGCAGCTGCAATATCCGGCTGTAGTAGCGCGCCGCTTCTTCCTGCGCCCCGGCCAGTGCGAAAATCCGGGCCATGCCATGCAGCGCGGTGGTATTTTCCGGTGCAACCAAGACCGCACGGCGATACATGTTAAGCGCCGAGCCCATGTCACCGGCGCTTTCAAAGCGCTGTGCCATGCGCACGGCCATGGCATCATCGATCTTCGACACATCCGTGCGCAATTGTCCGGGTGGCGCCGACATCCCCCGAGAGGCCGGTCCAGAGCTTGCGCAAGCCGCAAGTAGGATAGGAAGAAAAAACGTTAATAGATTGTATTTGCGGAATTTTCTTCCATTTCGAAGAATGCCTGAACTGCCCATGAGGATCATTGCGGCCTCGATAATCTGGTTCTGCCTGATTCCGTGCTGCGGCAGCATAACACACCAGAAATATGCCGCGAGCAATAATAACCACAAGATACGGGATTGCGCCGGGCTGCGAAACAGCCTCGTTAACGATGTTCCTTAAAGGGCTGTTAACAGCGGTTTGGTAGTTTGGAGCGATCGAAAAATCTCGATAGAGCGGCAAAGAAATTGCAAACGGCAGAACGCGCGGTGGTTGCCAGAATGGCGATAGCCTCCCAGGAGAAACACCAGATGGAAATACAGTCACCAGGCGCTGGGGCCCAGGCCCCTGCAAACAATACCAGCCCAGCCAATGAGAATCAGAAGGCCCGCGAAAGTGAGCGCAAGGCCGCCGAGGATGCCGAAATTGAGCGGGCGGAGCTGGAGCGCGCCACGGCTGATCGTGCCACCACCGAGGACGGTGTTGGCGATAATGTCGATATCGACGCCTGACCGCCCGAATTCCCTTGATATAGCGATATAAGTGCCGTTGGCGGAGGCTTGCACGGCCTTGGCCCTATTCGCGCTGGTAAAGTGCGCCTGCTTCCGTCAGGCGCCCGATTTCCTCTGAACTGATGCCCCAGTCGGAAAGCGCCGCCCGGCTGTGCTCCCCGGGCAAGGGTGGCAACGCACCAATTTCCGCCGTTGAACGGCTGAAGCGCGGCGCCGGCGCCGGCTGGATTATACCATCCCTTTCCACGAATGTGCTGCGCGCCTTGTTGTGAGGGTGGGCGGGCGCCTCCCGCATGGCCAGAACCGGCGCCACGCAGGCATCGCTGCCATCAAATACGGCGCACCATTCGTCGCGGGTTTTCTCGGCCACGCGGGCGGCGATGACCCCTTTCAGTTCCGGCCACTTCTCCACACTCCATTGATCCTTCAGGCCGGCGTCGTCCGCCAGCCCCAGGCCCTTGAGCAGGGCGGCGTAAAACTGCGGTTCGATAGCACCGATGGCCAGGTATTTGCCATCTTTGGTCTTATAGACTTCGTAAAAATGAGCGCCGGTATCGATCAAATTTTCGCCCCGCTCATCGCGCCACAGGCCCTGGGCCATCATCCCGTGCATCATGGTGGTAAAAAGCGCGGCGCCATCCAGCATGCCGGCATCCACCACCTGGCCCTGCCCTGAGCTTTTCGCTTCCAGCAGGGCGCAGACCACACCGTAGGCCAGCAACAACCCGCCGCCGCCAAAGTCGCCGACCGTGTTGACCGGCGGCACCGGCGCCTCGCCCCTGCGGCCAAAACCATGCAACGCCCCCGACAGAGCGATATAGTCGATATCGTGCCCGGCAGAGGCCGCCAGCGGACCCTCCTGCCCCCAGCCCGTCAGCCGGCCATAGACCAGGCGCGGATTAACCTCTGCGCAATCCTCCGGTCCCAGGCCCAGCCGTTCCATGACGCCGGGACGAAAACCTTCAATCAGCGCATCGGCGCCCGCCGCCAGCTTGAGCACGCAGTCAACCGCGCCTTTCTTTTTCAGGTCCAGAGCCACCGAGCGCCTGCCGCGGTTTAACAGGTCTTTCGCGGGGTCTATCACCCCCGGTGTGGTGGTGCCCGCCGGTCGCTCGATGCGCAGCACTTCAGCACCCATGTCAGCCAGCATCATGGCGCCGAAGGGTGAGGCGCCAATCCCGGCGATCTCGATAACTTTAATTCCGGCCAAAGGCCCCATGGGAATTTCCTCTACCCTGTTCTAGAATACCGCGCGGAACGAACTTGACGGTGGCACCAGTCCAAGATGAAAGCAAGAGCGCGCCAAGCGAGCAAAGGAGACATCGGTGAGGGGTCAGAACAGGAAAATCACTTTCGAGGGCAACCAGGGTTCCCTGGCCGCGCGTCTGGACAGTCCCGCCGGAAAACCCAGGGCTTACGCCCTGTTCGCCCATTGCTTTACCTGCTCAAAGGATATCTTCGCGGCTTCGCGCATCGCAGGCGCCCTGGCCGAGAGAGGTATTGCGGTGCTGCGTTTTGACTTCACCGGTCTGGGGGCCAGCGATGGTGAGTTCGCCAATACAAATTTCTCGTCGAATATCGGCGACCTGTTGAAGGCGGCCGATTATCTGCGCAGCGAATATGAGGCCCCGGCGCTGCTGATTGGCCATTCTTTGGGCGGTGCGGCGGTGCTGGCGGCGGCGGGCGAAATACCCGAGACCCGCTGTGTCGCGACCATCGGCGCGCCTTACGATCCCGAACATGTGATAGAAAACTTCCGCTGCAAGATCGGTGAAATTGAAGAACAGGGCGAGGCCGAAGTCCAGCTTGGCGGGCGCACCTTCCGTATCCAGAAGCAATTCCTCGACGATCTGGCAATCCACGATCAGGAAAAGCGCATTGGCGCACTGCGGAAGGCATTGATGGTTCTTCATGCGCCGCGCGACGAGGTGGTGAGCATCGACAACGCCGCTGATATTTATGCCGCCGCCAGGCACCCCAAGAGCTTCGTGGCCCTGGACGGCGCCGACCATCTTCTTACCCGGCGCAGCGACGCCGAATATGCGGCCGAGATTATAGCCGCCTGGGCCGGGCGCTATCTGGATGGCGAAACCGGCCATGCGCCGCGCACCTCTATGCAGGTCGGGCCGGGTCAGACAATCGTCAGCGAAAGCAGCAGCGGCAAATTCACCCAGAATATTGTCGCAGGCGGCCACCGGCTGCTGGCAGACGAGCCTGTGGATTTCGGCGGCGACAATACCGGACCCAGCCCCTATGACCTGCTGCTCGCGTCTCTGGGCGCCTGCACCGCCATGACCATTCGCATGTATGCCGACCACAAAAAGCTGGCGCTGGAGCATGTGGCGGTCAGGCTGGAGCACAAGAAAATCCATACCGAGGATTGTGCCGATTGCGAAACCAAAGACGGCAGGATTGACCTGATCCAGCGCGAAGTTGAACTGGTCGGCGACCTGAGCAAGCAGGAGCGCGGGAGACTGATGGAAATTGCCGACAAATGCCCGGTTCACCGCACGCTGCACAGCGAAGTAAAAGTCTCGACGCGGGAGGCGGGGGCATGAGCACAGCCGAAGCAACAGTCATCCTTGGCGGCGAAAAGCGTCGCATCGTCGATATCGAGGAGAGGATTGACCGCGCCGCCACCGCGCTTGCCTCACTGGGTGTTGGTCCCGGCGATTCCGTGGCCATTCTCATGCGCAACGACTTCGCTTTTTTCGAGGCCATGGGCGGCGCCGCCCGGCTGGGGGCCTATCCGGTGCCCATCAACTGGCATTTTACCGGGCCCGAGACACGTTATATCGCCGAGAATTCCGACGCCAAGGCGCTGGTGGTTCATGCCGACCTGCTTGACGGCGTGAAAGGCCACCTGCCGCCCGGCCTGCCGGTCTTCGTGGTGCCCACCCATCAGGCGATCTGCGCGGCCTATGGCATTCCCCCCGACCGGGCGGCGGTGCCGGCGGGCAAGACCTCGTGGAACCACTGGCTGGATGGCTTCGAGCCGCTGCCACCTGCCGAAACGCCACTCACGGGCAGCATGATTTACACTTCGGGCACCACCGGGCATCCCAAGGGCGTGCGCCGCCAGCTCGGCTCGTTGCAGGAATACATGGAATTTGTCAGGGGCGTGGCTTTGGCACTGGGCTTTGACCAGGGGCCGATCCGCACGGTGATTACCGGCCCCATGTATCATTCCGCGCCCAACGCCTATGCCACCATCTCTCTGCGGATGGGAGGTTTCCTGGTCCTGCAATCACGCTTCGACGCCGAGGAGTTGCTGCGCCTGATCGAGGAACATAAGATCAGCCAACTGCATATGGTGCCAACCATGTTCGTGCGCCTGCTGAAGCTGCCTGCCGAGGTGCGCGCGAAATATGACCTCTCTTCGCTGCGCTATGTGATCCACGGCGCCGCCCCCTGCCCACCCGAGGTCAAGCGCGCCATGATCGATTGGTGGGGGCCGCTGATATACGAATATTACGGGGCCACCGAAATGGGCTTCGTTACCGTCATATCATCCGAGGAATGGCTGAAGCGGCCCTCCAGCGTCGGCCGGCCACAGCCGGAAATATTCATCAAGATCACCGACGATGCGGGCGATGAACTGCCTTCAGGGGCCGGAAATATGGGCGAAATCTTCTGCCGCAACGACAAGACCAATAATTTTACCTATTACGGCGACGAAAAAAAGCGCCAGGAAATTGCGCTGGGCGAATACGTCACCTGCGGCGATCAGGGTTGGCTGGACGACGAAGGCTACCTGCATCTGGCGGGGCGCTCCAGCGACATGGTCATCTCGGGCGGTGTGAATATCTACCCCGCTGAAATCGAGGCGGCGCTGCATGAGATACCCGGCGTGCTCGATTGCGCGGTGTTCGGCGTGCCCGACGCGGAATTCGGCGAAAAGCTGGTGGCGGTGATCCAGGCCGACGGCAACCATGACCTCGGCGCGGATATCATCCGGGAAGGGCTCACCGGGCGCATCGCAAACTTCAAGATACCCGGGCGCATCGACTTTACCGATGCCCTGCCCCGCGAGGACTCGGGCAAGATTTTCAAGCGCAAGATACGGGAAGCTTATCTTTAGGCTGGATTCCGCCAGGCAGATCCCGTTTCAGAATTCACCCCAATAGGCGCGCTCCATGGGCACATCGACGACGCGACCGTACCTGTTGATTTCGGCGAGTACTTCGGGCCGATCCCGCACCGATCGCAGCCGATCGAATAGTTCCTTTTCATAGGGCGGTTGGTCGGCGGATTCCCGATAGTTGGCGAAAGCCTCCAACATGCCGGTTCTTGTTTTTTCCTCCCGCAATCGCGTGATTGCCAGTTCAGCGGCCTCCTCAATGCGATTCAGGCAAAGCAAGGCCTCCATCGCGGCGGCGTAGTTCTGGTCAGCATGTTCCGCAAGATTGGCGGCGGCGGTGCTTGCCGCGCCTTCGTCAGCCAGGATGACATAGGCGCAGGCGGCGCTGGCATCGATCCAACCCTGACCATATTCGCTCACATATTCGGTGCCATCGACAATCGAGAGTATTTCCAGAGCGCGTTCCGGGTCGCCCTGGCGCACCAGCATGGCGCCGAAGTTAATGATCTGATTGACAATATCCCCATCGTCCTCCGGTTTTATATTCGCCAGAGACTGCATAACGCGATTGGCCCGCTCGAACTGGTTCATGTCTTCAAAGAGATAGGCCGCCTCATTCATGAACCAATACCAGTCTTCCTGCGACCCGTTATAAAGCTTCGTATTGCCGCCGGTCGTGGTGACCAGCTTTTCCGCTGCGGCGAGTTGGCCAGAGTAATGCAAGGCCTGAATAAGAGACAGCATCGCTATAACCGATTCCGGATGAGTCATGGCGCCATCCATTGCGGCACGGATGTCTCTCTCAGGCAAATCGTCTAAAATGGCGTCGATATCTATAAATTCGCTGTTCCATAGCTGTTCATATTTCCGGTCTGCGGCGATCGAGAGCCAGGGGCTCGCGGTGCTGATTTCGCTGGCCATCGCAGATGCCGCATCCACGTCACCCGACTCCAGAAACAGCTCCAGAAGGTTGAAATAAATATAGTCGGCACCGCCATAAAGCTCGCCTTTTTGATACCTTGTCTCGTAGGCGACCTGCAGCAGGGCCAAGCGTTCCTCGTCATCGCCCGCATCCCTGAGCCCCCTTATGACCCGCCAAAACCAACTCATTTCGATATCGGCGAGCCTGTCGGGAGCCTCCCGCATCAGGTGGATCAAAGCCTCCGCGGCGATCTTCGGTTTTTCCGCCGACTGTGCCAACCGTACCAGGTACCACCACCCGTTAAACTTGTTTTGCAACAGTCCGGCAGACGTTATCGCAGCCTCCAGGGCCTTGGTCTTTTCGTCCATGGACCAGTAGTTGCCTGCCAAGGCGCGATAGGCCTGGCCCAATTGATCATCAGTCAGGTCACCGCGGGCGATATAAGTTCTCAACTTGTCCTGGCGCTCGCCAACTTCAGCCGAGTCATCATCAATTATTGCCGTCAGCTCGGGATCAATCTCCGGCGCTTCTCCGGATAAATCCGAAGTCAGGGTCAAATCGGGAAATTTGCTTGGCCATTTGAGATTATCGTAGAATTTCTCGAACGCCTCATCAGCTGTTTCCGCCATTGACGACGGATAGACGTGAAAAATCCGGATGGCCCAGTTATCGACGGGTATCACCCACATGTCCGACCTGTAAGGGCGCTGATCGCCCCTAAAGGATTCCAGAGTTATGTTGTAGCGGCGAATGGAAATCGCCCTGCCATCGCGTATCCGGGTGTACAGAAAATTGTTCGCGTAGGTCGGCTCACCAGGATACATGTGCAAACTGCTAAGTGATCCGTCGATAAAATCCGCATAGGATATGTCGGACTTGTAAACCAGTTCCACCGATATTCTCTCGGTGCCGGACGCTGTTTCTCTTAGATATTCGATGGAAACATCACTGCCATATTCATTGTTCTGCGAGACGCTCGCCTGGTAAAATGACGAAATTTGCGAGGGGAAACTCATTCCAGTGGCCAGATGTCTGGTCAGCTCCGAATCCTCATCGTAACGCCAGATAAAGGGATTCAGGTCGCCAGTGAGTTCAGCTCTTTGCCGTTCTAAAACGTTCGCGGCCTCTTCTTCGCCGAGATGCTGAAGTACGAAGGCATAGAGGGCCAGTGCCTCGCTAAGGCTCACCTCGTCTCCTGCCTCTCGAGAGCGCAGCGACAGGTCCGCGAGTAAATCTCTGGCACCGGGAAAATCTTCGCCCCAAATCCTTGATACGGCTTCGGCATAGAGGCTTGACCTTACCTCCTCTCCGCCGCGCGCCATTTCGCGGGCCTGCTGAAATCCGGAGATGGCTTTTTCGTATTCGGCGATTCCGAAATGCGCGTCCGCCTGTGCGAAGGCATTTTGCCAGTCAGACGGCCCGGTGCCATGCGCGCAGCCGGCCAGCGCGGTAAGGATAACCAGGCTCAAAAGCCCGCGCAGACCAGTGATTGCCCCAAATTTTCTAACCATCCCGACCCCATACAAAAAGCGTCCGCCGCGTGGCAGCAATCTGGCAGGTATTGGATTTTGCGGCAAGTCTGGCGGGAAGTCCGAGTAAGTTACTCTTCCTTCTTCGCAGGCATAACGCTGCGGATATGCAGCTCGCGCAGTTGCTGGGCGGAGACCTCGCCCGGCGCGCCCATCATCAGGTCTTCGGCCTTCTGGTTCATGGGGAACAGGGTGACCTCGCGCAGGTTATCTTCACCGGCCAGCATCATAACAATGCGGTCGATGCCCGGCGCGATGCCGCCATGGGGCGGGGCGCCGAAAGACAAGGCATGCATCATGCCGGAGAATTCCTTCTCCAGCGTCGCCTTGTCATAGCCGGCAATACCGAAGGCCTTGACCATGATCTCGGGAAGATGGTTACGGATGGCGCCCGAGGAAAGCTCAATGCCATTGCAGACGATGTCATATTGCCAGGCGAGAATATCCAGCGGGTCTTCGCTCTCCAGCGCTTCCAGCCCGCCCTGCGGCATGGAAAACGGGTTGTGGGAGAAATCGAGCTTTTTCTCGGTCTCGTCATATTCGTACATGGGATAGTCGACGACCCAGCAGAAACGAAACTCGTTTTCATCCAGAAGTTCGAGTTGTTCGCCGACCCGCGCCCGCGCCACACCCGCCAGCCGGGCCGCACCGGCCTCCTTGTCGCAGGCAAAAAACACGCCGTCATTGTCGCCGAGGCCCAGTTGCTGGCGCAGTTTCGCGGTGCGCTCTTCACCCAGGTTCTTGGCGATGGGGCCGCCCGGCGCGCCCTCCTTGATGTTGATATAGCCAAGCCCGGCAAAGCCCTCGCCCTGAGCCCAGGAATTCATCTTGTCGAAGAAAGAGCGCGTGCGAGCCCCTGCCCCCGGCGCCGGAATGGCGCGCACCACCGACCCGCTTTCGATCATCCTGGCGAATATACCGAAGCCGCCGCCTCTAAAAATCTCCGTCACATCCTGAATTTCGATTGGATTGCGCAGGTCCGGCTTGTCGCTGCCGTATTTGAGCATCGCTTCCTTGTAAGGGATGCGCGGGAACGGCGCCTTTGTGACGGTGCGACCATTGGCGAATTCCTCGAACACTCCGGCCATCACCGGCTCAATCGCCGCGAACACATCGTCCTGGGTTACAAAGCTCATTTCCACGTCGAGCTGGTAAAATTCGCCCGGCGAGCGGTCGGCGCGGGCGTCTTCGTCCCTGAAGCAGGGCGCAATCTGAAAATAGCGGTCGAAGCCCGATATCATGGTCAGCTGCTTGAACTGCTGGGGGGCCTGCGGCAGGGCGTAGAACTTGCCCGGATGCAGGCGGCTGGGCACGAGAAAGTCGCGCGCGCCCTCGGGGCTGGAGGCGGTCAGAATGGGTGTCTGAAATTCAAAAAAGCCCTGGTCGTGCATGCGCCGGCGGATCGAGGAAATAATATCTCCCCGCAGAATGATATTTTTGTGAAGCCGCTCGCGGCGCAAATCGAGAAAGCGGTATTTCAGGCGGATATCTTCCGGATATTCCGCGTCGCCAAACACCGGCAGGGGCAGTTCCGCCGCCGCCGAAAGAACATCAAAATCCTCGACCTTCAGCTCCACATGGCCGGTGGGCAGGTCGGCGTTGATGGTATCGTCGCTGCGTTTGACTATTTTGCCGGTCACCCGGATTACCGATTCGGAACGCACGGCCTCAGCCTCCTTGAAGGCGCTGGCGTCCACATCAACCACGCATTGGGTCAGGCCGTAATGGTCACGCAGGTCGATGAAAAGAAGATTGCCATGGTCGCGCTTGCGGTGAACCCAGCCCGACAGGCGCACGGTTTTGCCGACATGATCCTCGCGAAGTTCTCCGCAAGTGTGGGTACGATAGACATGCATGGCGGGGCTTTCGGCTGACAGGAGCAGGAGTGCGCTTCAACGCGCATGGAATAGGGGTAAATTCCGGGCGGCGCAATGCAATTTTTGCGGCTATTCCTGGCAGGGACGCGCTTACCGGCTGACGGCGGCCCAAGGAGTGTGTATAGGTCGTACCCGATATGCCAAAACTCCACTTCGAACCAATCACCCGTACCGACGAATTGCGCGAATTATGCGTCCGGCTGAACGCGGCCGAATTTCTGACCATCGATACGGAGTTTGTGCGCACCAGCACCTATTATTCGCAGCTTTGCCTGATTCAGGTGGCCGACGATCACGACGCCTACGCCATTGATGCGCTGGCGCCGGGGCTTGACCTGACGCCTTTTTATGACCTGCTGAATAACGGCGACCCGATGATGGTATTTCACGCCTGCCGCCAGGATCTGGAGATTTTTTACCTGGCGTCGGGCAAGCTTCCGCACCGGTTGTTCGATACCCAGGTGGCCGGCATGGTCTGCGGCTTTGGCGAATCGGTGGGCTATGAGACGCTGGTCAAGACCATGACCAACGGCAAGCTGGACAAGGCCATCCGCTTTACCGACTGGTCACGGCGACCGCTGAGCCACAAGCAGCTGGACTATGCCCTTGGTGACGTGACCTACCTCAGGAAGATTTACCGCAAGCTTAGCGCCGAGCTGGAAAAAAACGGCAGGGCGACGTGGCTGGAGGAAGAGGTGGCGGTTCTGGAAGACCCCCGCACCTACGACATGGACGTGGGTGACGCCTGGAAACGCGTTAAAACGCGCTCGTCCAACCGGCGTTTTCTGGCCCGGGTCAGGGAGCTGGCGACGTGGCGCGAAACAGAAGCGCGGCGCCGCGATATTCCCCGCAACCGGGTGATTCGCGACGAGGTGTTGCTGCAGATCGCCGCCCATCCGCCCGACAATTACAATGCATTGAAGAACGTGCGCGCCCTGCCCAAGCGCTATCACGCCAACCCGGATAAGGCCAAGGATATCCTTGCCGGACTGGCGCGCGCCGAGGCCCTGGCGGAAGACCAGCTTCCCGATCCTCCCAAGGAGCGCCGCAAGGCCGACAAAATGGCTGCGGTGCTGGATTTGCTGAAGATATTTCTCAAGTACCGAGGTAACGATTCCGGTGTCGCCCCAAAGCTGATCGCCAGCGCCAGAGACCTGGAGGAGCTGGTTCTGGGCAACCGCGAGGACCTGGCCTTGCTCAAGGGCTGGCGGCATGAATTATTCGGCAAGGACGCGCTGGCGCTGATCGAAGGTAAAATTGCACTGACCGCCAAGGGCGCCAAGCTGAAGGTTGCCCCGCTTTCGCCAGCCGAGTGATACGCGGCCCCTTCCCGTCATTTTTGCGTGATGCGCCTTGGGGCCTCTTTTTTTGACCCCTCACCTTCCCACCATTTTGCGCGATACGCCTTGGGGACTCTTTTTCCACCCCTCACCTTCCCACCATTTTTGCGTGATGCGCCCTGGCGGCCTTGCCTCAGTCCTTCGGACTTCGGTTCTTATCCCCTCTCCCTTGATGGGAGAGTGCCAAGGCAACGAAGAGTGAGGGTGACGAAGGAAGGTATCCCGCAAAATTTAATTTTGGACCACACAGATGCCCGGCTATTCGCCGGATACCTGAATTTCGCCACTCACGCCCAGGATTTCGGCCAGTGTATCCAGCCGGCTGCGCACGGCAGCGCCGGCCAGATCGCCGTATTTTCGCGGCAGTTTGAGCAGCAGTTTCGAGGCGCTGAGTTCCAGTTCGCTATAGCCCAGAGGCCGCGCGGTGCCACCGGTCAGCCGCTGGCCCAAACGCAGCGTCAATCCCAGGGCCATGGCATAAAGCACCTCATCCTCGCCAAGCAATCGCAAGGCCGGACGCAGGATTTCCGCCTCGCGCGGGCCTCCATAACACAAGAAGAGCGCGCAGGCGATGAGCGCGCGATCAGATCGTGATACGCCTATAAAACGCCCGAGAAAGGCTTCATAAAAAGCGTTCTCGGCGCGGAAATCAGGATGGCCGCGCCAGCTGATATCGCTCATCAGGCAGGCGGCATAACGCGCCCGTGTCTGTTTTTCGCTCTCGCCAGAAAATAATGGCGCGCTCCAGGCCATCAGCCGTTGGGCGTGCTCGGGAAATCGCCCGGTCCGCACCGCCAATTCCTTGCACACGGCGATGAAGGGGTCTTCCCGCTGGATGGCGGCATCCAGCCTGCTGAACAGCAGCCCCTCGCGCAGCCCGAACGCCGAGACTTCCACCTGATCCGGGCGCAGCCGTTCGAGCAGGATTTTCAGGGTCGCGGCGGCCAGCGGCAACAGGGCCAGGCGCTTGCCGGAGATCTTTGCCACGCCGACCAGGTTTTGCTTGCTCTGACCAGAGACAAAATCGGCGAAGTCATACAGCTCATCACCCGGCATTATATATCCCTGTATCAGCGGCAGCGGCGCGTTTATGCGCGCCATATGCAGCCGTGCCAGAGACCGCCAGGCCCCGCCCACCAGATACAGTGACTGGCCCCGGGATTCTTCCAGCCAGGACACCTCCCCGAGCGCTGTTCGTACCGCATCCAGGTGGCGTTCGCGCAGCTTCGATTTGCCCGCCAGCAGCCGTACCGGGCCGATGGGCAGCGTCAGGCCATCCCGCACGTCCTTACCCTCGATCCGCGCCAGCTCCAGGCTGCCGCCGCCAAGATCGGCGACCACGCCCTCTGCCCCGGGGATTCCCGCCAGAACCCCCAATCCCGAATAAGTCGCCTCTTCC
>JACZSK010000107.1 GCA_022574255.1 Pseudomonadota bacterium | reverse complement strand
AGAAAAAAGTGCGCCGCCGGAAGTACAACTGGTTATAGCGCTGGGGCCGGGCGACGGCGGGCGGGCCACGGCCAGGCGCGACCTGTTTGCCGCCGCACGGGGCGCAATGCCGTTGCCGTCACTGTGGCCATCAATGGCGGTGGTCGGTGCCGACAAATACCGGGTCACGGTTTACCTGGACCCGGCAACACTGGACCAGACCGCGGAAATGCGTTTTTTGCCCGGCCATCCGGGGCTGGTGGACGCCGGGCGGCCGATGCGCCTGGAAACAGGCGACGCCGGGCTTGAAATAACCGGCCGCCGGGTGCGCGGCGCGCCATACATTGAAATGGTCGACGGCCTGCTCTTGCTTCTGGACGCGGCGGGCGAGACCATTGCCGGCTATGAAATCGAGGCATGGAACGACATAAGACCGCTGCGTGACCCGCTGCTTTCCGCCGCCGACGATGGCCGCGATCTCAGCGTCGCGCTGGCCCTGCTGTTCGCGCTGTTAGGCGGCGTCATCCTGAATCTGATGCCCTGCGTCTTTCCGGTGCTGTCCATGAAGCTGTTCGCGCTGGTTCGTGCCGGGGCACACAGTCCGCGCCGGATGCGCCTTGACGCCATCGCCTACACGGCGGGTATCCTGGTAAGTTTTTTGCTGGTCGCCGGGGCGCTGCTGGTGTTTCGCGGGCTGGGGCAAGAGGTTGGCTGGGGCTTCCAGCTTCAGTCACCGGGCTTCGTGCTGGTGCTGGCGCTGTTGCTGACGCTGGTCGGGCTGAACCTGGCGGGCATGTTCGAAATATCCACTTCTGCTTTTGCCGGCATTGGCGCCGGTCTGGCGGGCAAAGAGGGCACCGGGGGCGCTTTCTTCACCGGCGTGCTGGCCACGGTGGTGGCGACGCCCTGCACCGCGCCCTTCATGGCTCCGGCGCTGGGTTATGCGTTGTCGCAACCGGCGCCGGTGGCGCTGGCGGTATTTCTGGCGCTGGGTCTGGGCCTGGCGCTGCCCTATCTGCTGGTGGGCATGATCCCGGCCCTGCACAAACATTTCCCCAAACCCGGTCCGTGGATGGATAGTTTGCGCAAATGGCTGGCGCTGCCCATGTTCGCAACGGTGGTTTGGCTGTTGTGGGTGCTGCGCTCGCAAACCGTGCCGGGCGGTCTGGGGGTGGCGCTGGCCGGGATTATCGGTCTGGTAATCCTGGTGCTGGCCGCGAAACGCTTTCGCGGACTGGGCGATAAAGTGCGCCGGGCCCTGCGCTGGCCAGCCTATGCCGCGGTCATTCTGCTCGCCGGCGGGTATCAGGTGTGGGCGAACAACAGCTTGCAATACAGCGACCGCTGGGAGGACCGGCCCAGCTTGAATGCCGAACCACGCTATGAGGAGGTTGCCTTCTCGCGGGCGCGTCTGGCCGAGCTTCGGAGATTGGGCAAGCCGGTATTCCTGAACTTCACCGCCACCTGGTGCATCACCTGTATTATCACCGACAAGCTGGTTTTCGAGACCGGGGAATTCAGCCGGTTCATGCGCGACAACGGCATTATCATGATGAAGGCGGACTGGACCAAGCCCGACGACGAGATAGCCCGCATGCTGGAAAGTTTTGGGCGAAGCGGTATTCCCTTTTACGTGTTCTACCCCGCCAACCCCAACAGACCGGCGGTGCCGCTGCCCGAAATCCTCACCGTTGACCGCGCCATCGGACTGATCAGCAAGCATCTTGACTAGGGTCAGCAAGCATCTTGACTAGGACCATGCCGTGGCGGTGGGGTGGGCCATCAAATTTATTCCAATTTGCCGGATAACGCACTAATCTGCCAGCGGGGCACTTTCCGCGAATTTCCTGGGGTAGACGGAGAGCTTGAATATGGAGAGTTTCGGAGCGCAGATTACCGGCCTGCTGGCATGTATCGAGGGCTATGAGACACTGGTGGCGGGCCTGGCGATATTTGTTATCGGGCATTTGTTGATCAGTTTATATGCCGTGCACAGCCGCCTGGTTGCAATGCTGGGCAAGAATATGCTGCGGCTTGTTCATTCCGGTCTGGCGGTCGTTGGCCTGGTCCTGATGGTCATGGGATACAGCGACCGGCCCATCGAAATTCTCTGGGCGTTGCCTCCTGCTGCGATGATGGCGCCGGTGGTGGTCATGCCATTTGCCCTGATCCTGCTGGCTGGTTCCGGGGTCTCGAGACCCAGCATCCAGCGCATAACCCGCCACCCCATGCTGTGGGGGGTGTTCCTGTGGGCGGCAGCGCATCTGGTGGCCAACGGCGACAAGGGATCGGTCATGCTGTTTGGCAGCATGCTGTTCTATTCGCTGGCGGCGCAATGGCTGGGCGACCGGAAAATGCGGCGAACCGACCCGCAGGGCTGGGCGGCGCTGCGTCACCGTACCTCGGCAATACCCCTGCTGGCCCTGTTCTCGGGACGCACGACGGCCGGTAGCCCGGACAAGGGACTGTTGGCGGTGGCCATTGGGTTGGTGATGTACGGCGCGCTTCTCTATCTGCATCCCTATGTTTCCGGGGTCGCCATCCGCTAGAGCGTTCTCCCTATAGAGCCCCCGGAGCGCCCTTCAGAGCGCCTCTCAGGCCTTTTGCCACGCCTTAAAGTTAAACCAATTTTAAGCCTATTCGCTGATATTGGGCTGGCCTCCGGGGCGCGCCGACTGCGGCCCGCCCGGGATCGTGTGGGGGCCGGACTGTTCAGGTGAGATCGGGCGCATGTTTCTAATTATCGGCCTTGTTGTTGTCTTCTCCATGGTGTTCGGCGGCTATCTCCTGGCCGGCGGCAGCATGGGCGTCATCACCAAGGCGGCGCCCTTCGAGCTGATGATCATCTTTGGCGCCTCCGTCGGCGCGTTCATCATCGCCAACAGCATGGGAATCATCAAGGCTTCGATTGGCGGCGTCGGGAAGGTCGCCAAGGGGCCAAAATGGAAGCAGGACGACTACAAGGACTTGCTCAGCCTGATGTTCGTGCTGATGAAAACCTTGCGATCAAAGGGCGTCGTGGCGCTGGAGGCGCATATCGAAAACCCGCATGAGAGCAAGATTTTCCAGCATTTCGGCGCCATCAAGGACGACCATCATCTGGTCAACTTTATTTCCGACTTCATGCGCATGGTGACCATGAATTTCGATGACGCCTATCAGATGGAAGACGCCATGGAAAAGGACCTCGAGCGCCACCACGCCGAGGCTCATGAGCCCGCCCATGCTTTGACCATCATGGCCGACGGCCTGCCGGCGCTGGGCATCGTGGCCGCCGTGCTGGGCATCATCAAGACCATGGCCTCGATCAGTCAGCCGGTCGAGATTCTCGGCGGCATGATCGCCGGCGCCCTGGTTGGCACTTTCCTGGGGGTGTTCCTGGCCTATGCCATGGTCGGGCCCATCGCCAGCCGGCTGGGCCAGATCATCGAGGAGGAATCCAAGGTCTTCCTTGTGGTCAAGTCGATCATCATTTCGCATCTGCATGGCAACGCGCCGCAGATCTCGGTCGAGATCGGCCGGCGCTCGGTGCCCGGGCCCCTGCAGCCCAGCTTCATGGAAATGGAAGAGCATCTCGATGAACTGCCGCCTGATCTGGCTTAGGGCCTGAGCCCAATTACCGGGCTTTTCTGGCCAATCCTCATGGACCGCGCCAAATTGACCGGAGCAGTCCTCACCGGTAATTGAGTTCGTGACCTAGCCCGATATGCGTTCGGCGTGACTGAAGATTGCCAGTTCCCCGTCGCCGGCGAAGCTGGCCAGGGTTACTTCAGAATCCGCCGCGGCGCGCAATGCCATGCCGGTAGGGGCGGAAATCGAGACGACAATGGGAAAACCGGTGCGGGCCGCCTTGTGGATCAATTCGTAACCGGCGCGGCTGGACAGCAGCACGAAGCCCGAAGCGGGATCCAGCCCGGCGCCCAGCACCGCGCCGATCAGCTTGTCCAGCGCGTTATGGCGACCCACGTCCTCGCGCAGCGCCTTGATCTCTCCCGACGCATCGACGAACGCGGCGCCGTGCACGGAGTGGTTCAGCTTGTTCAGCTCCTGGGCATCGGGAAAGTCCTTCCCGGCCCGCCGGATAACCTCGAGCGGCACGCAAAGCGCGCTGCTGACGCGGGGCAGGGGGTTGGTGAATTCCTCGAAACTCTGTATGCCGCAGAGGCCACAGCCCGAGCCGCCGGCCAGCGCCCGGCGACGCTCCTTGGCCTCCAGCCGGACAGCCCGCTTCCCGGCAATGGTGATGTCCAGCTCTATCCCGCCATCCAGCGGCTTGATCTTGCAATTCTGAAGTTCATCGGCGGCGTCGATAATGCCTTCGGACAGCGCGAAGCCCAGGGCAAAGTCCTCCAGGTCGCCGGGGCTGGCCAGCATCACCGCGAATATGGCGCCATTAAAGCGCAGCGCAATCGGGCATTCTTCGGCGATATTCCAGGTCGAAGCGCTTCTGCCTCCGGGTTTCAGCAGATCGAAGGAAAGTTCCAGATTGGCCGGGCGGATGGTCTGGTCTCCGCCACCTCTTTGGGAATCATTCATTACTCTGCAGCATCGGGCACCGTAACCCGGCGGCGCTGCCCGGAGAATTCCGGATATTTCTCCTGCCAGTCCGAGCGGTGATTGGAGAGATGCACATCCACCGCCGTTACCTTGTATTCAGGGCAATCTGTTGCCCAGTCCGAGAGCTCGGTGGTGATCAGGTTGGTGCCCGTTTCCGGCATGTGGAAGGTGGTATAGACGACGCCAATTTGCATGCGCGCCGATAGCACAGCCCGCAGCGAGGTTTCGCCCTTGCGGCTTCTGATCGAGACCAGGTCGCCATCACGAATACCGCGGGCCTTGGCGTCCGCGGCGTGGATTTCCAGCACATCCTCATCCATCCACTGGCTGTTCTCGGTGCGCCGGGTCTGGGCGCCCACGTTGTATTGCGAGAGGATGCGCCCGGTGGTCAGGATCAGCGGGAAGCGGCTGGATATCTTTTCCTTGGTGGGGATGAATTCGGTGACGATGAAATTGCCTTTGCCGCGCACGAAGCCGTCCACATGCATGGTCGGTGTGCCCCGGGGCGCGGCCTCGGTGACCGGCCATTGCAGGCTGCCCAGCTCGTCGATCAACTCGTAGGTGACGCCGGCGAAGGTGGGCGTGAGCCGGGCAATTTCGGCCATGATATCGGCGGCGCATTCATAGCCCATGTCATAGCCCATGGCGCGCGCTATCTCCTGGGCCACCTGCCATTCGGCCATGCCGGTCTTGGGCGGCATAATCTGGCGCACGCGGTTGATGCGCCGCTCGGCGTTAACAAACGTGCCGTCCTTTTCCAGGAAGGAGGTTCCGGGCAGAAAAACATGGGCGAAGCGCGCGGTCTCGTTCAGGAACAGGTCCTGCACGACCACGCATTCCATGGCGGTCAGCGCCGCTTCGATATGGGCCGTGTTGGGGTCCGACTGGGCGATATCCTCGCCCTGAATAAAGATGCCCTTGAAAGCGCCATCAACCGCCGCATCCATCATATGAGGAATGCGCAGGCCGGGTTCGCCATCCAGTTCAATGCCCCAGTCTTCCTCGAAGGTCTTCCGCACCGCGTCATCCTGAACCGGCCGGTAGCCGGGGAATTCATGGGGGAAGGAGCCCATGTCGCAGGAGCCCTGGACGTTATTCTGGCCGCGCAGCGGGTTAACCCCGCAGCCTTCGAAACCGATATTGCCGGTGGCCATGGCCAGATTGGCGATTGCCATAACGGCGGTGGAGCCCTGGCTATGCTCGGTAATGCCCAGCCCGTAATAGATGGCGCCATTGCCGCCGGTGGCGTAGAGCCGCGCCGCAGCGCGGATATCCTCCGCCGGGACGCCGGTGACCCGGGCCATTTCCTCGGGCGAATTTCTCGCCTCGGAAACGAAATCACGCCACTCCGCGAACGCTTTCTTGTCGCAGCGCTCTTTTACATATTCCTCGGCAACCAGTCCCTCGGTGACCACCACATGGGCCAGCGCGTTCAAGATCGCCACGTTGGTGCCGGGCTTAAGCGGCAGGAAATAGTCGGCCTCCACATGGGGGCTGCGCACCAGGTCGATGGCCCGGGGGTCGATGACGATCAGCTTCGCCCCTTCACGCAGCCGCTTTTTCATGCGCGAAGCGAACACCGGATGGGCGTCGGTGGGGTTGGCGCCGATCACGATCATCACATCCGCCTGCATGACCGATTCGAAATTCTGGGTGCCGGCGGAAGTGCCGAGGGTTTCTTTCAGGCCATAGCCGGTGGGCGAATGGCAGACCCGGGCGCAGGTATCCACATTATTGTTGCGGAAGCCGGCGCGGATCAGTTTCTGCACCGCATAGACTTCTTCGTTGGTGCAGCGCGAGGAGGTAATCCCGCCAATTGATTTCAGGCCATGCTTTTTCTGGATCGCCTGGAAACGTCTGGCGGTATAGGTGATGGCCTCTTCCCAGGACACCTGGCGCCAGGCGTCGGTCACTTTTTCGCGGATCATCGGCTTCAAAATGCGGTCCTTGTGGGTGGCGTAGCCCCAGGCGAAGCGCCCCTTGACGCAGGAATGGCCGCGGTTGGCGCCGCCGTCCTTCCACGGCGTCATGCGCACCACCTCATCGCCCTTCATTTCCGCCTTGAACGAGCAGCCCACCCCGCAATAGGCGCAGGTGGTGATGACGCTGCGCGTCGGCTGGCCCTGCTCAATGATGGTATTTTCCACCAATGTCGCGGTCGGGCAGGCCTGCACACAGGCACCGCAGGACACGCATTCGGAGGAAAAGAAATCCTCGTTGATACTGGCTGCGACTTTTGATTTGAACCCCCGCCCCTGAATGGTCAGCGCCAGGGTTCCCTGTATTTCATCGCAGGCCCGAACGCAGCGCGAGCAGACGATGCATTTCGTGGGATCGAAGGTGAAATAGGGATTCGATGTGTCTTTCTCGGCGGCGAAGTGATTTTCGCCCCCAAAGCCATAGCGCGTATCGCTGACGCCCACGACCTCGGCCATATCCTGCAATTCGCAGTCGCCGTCGGCGGCGCAGGTGTCGCAGTCCAGAGGATGGTTTGAAATATAAAGTTCCATCACCCCACGGCGGATGCGCGCCAGCCGGTCGGTCCGGGTGGAGACGCTCATGCCCTCTTCGGCGGGCGTGGTGCAGGAAGACGGCGTGCCTTTCCGCCCGTCGACCTCAACCAGGCACAGCCGGCAGGAGCCAAAGGCATTCAAGCTGTCGGTGGAGCAAAGTTTGGGGATGGCGATGCCCGCCAGGGCAGCCGCGCGCATCAGCGACGTGCCCGCCGGCACATTCACATCCTGCCCGTCAATGGTCAGTGACACGGTCTTCTGCGCGTCGGCGGCCAGAGACGAAGGAGGGGTGCCGAAATCTGTTTCCTTGATCAGGGTCATGGGGTCACCCGGGTGCCTTGTTTTTTGCTGCATCTGAACTCATACCAAAATCATCTGAAAAATATCTTAGCGCGGATTTGACCGGAAGGGGAGTGAGACCGCCCATGGCGCAGAGGGAGCCCGCTTCCATCACCTCGCAGAGGTCGTCGATCAGTGCCAGGTTGGCCTCGCGGTCTTCGTTCGCCTGGATGCGGGCGATCACCTCGGCGCCGCGCACCGAGCCGATGCGGCAGGGCGTGCATTTACCGCAGCTCTCGATGGCGCAGAATTCAAAGGCGAATTTCGCCTGTTCGGCCATGTCCACGGTATCGTCGAACACCACGACGCCGCCATGACCGAGCAAACCGCCTGCTTCCACAAAGGCCTCATAGTCGAGGGGGGTGTCGAGCAAGCTGTCGGGAAAATAGGCGCCCAGCGGCCCGCCCACCTGTACCGCACGCAGCGGTCTGCCACTGGCGGTGCCGCCGCCGAAATCCTCGATCAACTGCCTGAGGGTCAGGCCGAAAGGCACTTCCACAAGGCCGCCCCGCTTGACATTGCCGGCCAACTGGAAAGCCAGGCTGCCGCGCGAGCGCCCGACGCCGTATTCTTGGTATTTCTCAGGGCCTTGAGCCAATATCCCCGGTACGCTGGCCAGCGTCACCACGTTATTGACCACGGTGGGTTGGCCCCAGAGGCCCGATATGGCGGGCAGGGGCGGCTTGGCGCGCACCTGGCCTCGTTTGCCTTCCAGGCTCTCCAGCAACGCCGTTTCCTCGCCGCAAACGTAAGACCCGCCGCCGATGCGAATCTCGATATCGAAGGCATTGCCGGAGTCTTGAATATCCTTGCCCAGCCAGCGGCTGACGCGGGCGATGGCCAGCGCCTTCTCTAAAACTTCAAGAGCCAGCGGGTACTCGGATCTCAGGTATATGAAGCCCTTGTCGGCGCCCACCGCCAGCCCGGCGATAATCATGCCTTCAATGAGTGTAAGCGGGTCGCCCTCCATCAGCATGCGGTCGGAGAAGGTGCCGGAATCGCCTTCGTCGGCGTTGCAGACGATGTATTTCTGATCCGGCCCGGTATCCAGCACCGTCTGCCATTTAATGCCTGCCGGGAAACCCGCGCCGCCGCGACCTCTGAGGCCAGACTTTGTCACCACCTCGACGATTTGAGCGGGCGTCATTTCGAGGGCTTTCTTCAACCCGTCGAAGCCACCTTCGGCAACGTAATCCTCAATGCTGTCGGGCCGCACCCGCCCGATGCGGGCGCGCCCTGGCACGTACGCTCAGCCACCGCAGGAACCTTCGCCACAGGACCCTTCGCCCTCGGCCGCCTCCGCACCGTCCTTCTTCGCCGCATCGTCGCCATCGTCACCCTTGGAGCCACTGCACGAACCTTCGCCGCTGCACGAACCCTCACCACCCGCGGTCTCTGCGGCCGCGCCCTCCTCCTCGGCGGCGGGGGCGTCCCCACCGCATGCGATGCCCGCCGTGGCGAGTCCGGCGGTGGCCGCCAGGATGACGAGTTTGTTCCTTAGATTCTGGTTCATTTTTCTTCCTCCGGATTGACGCACCACGCCGGATGCCCGGCCTGGTGCAGAGATTCGGGCATACTCCACCCGCCAAGTCGGTACGCGGTCAGCTCCCGAACGTTACGGACTGTAATGATCGCGCGCCCGGCGCGACATCGTTTTGTGGAGGTTGTGCATGCGCGGATTGGTGACGTCAGTTGCACTGGTGGCACACATCATCGACTGCGACGGGACCATCCTGCAGCGCAACAGCTGGGCGTGGTTCGGCGAAGGACGGGCTTGGTGGAATCTACCCCTTGTCCCAACCGACGAATTGCATGCGTTTCTTGATGACTACCTGGCCGACCCGCCCGACTGCTATGCACG
>JACZSK010000019.1 GCA_022574255.1 Pseudomonadota bacterium | reverse complement strand
TTACATCGGCCAGAGGGACGGCGACCTCGCCTTCCTCCGTTCTTATCAACACATCACCGTCCGCAAGACCCAGCAACCGGCCCTTGAAGCGGCGGCGCCCGCCGATTGCAACGCGAGATTCGACCTTCGCATCGCTGCCGGCAAAGCGCTCGAAATCCTTGGGCCTGGTCAGCGGCCGGTCAAGGCCGGGCGAACTCACCTCAAGGGAATATTCACCCTGGACCAGGTCCTCCACATCCAGCAGCACCGAAATTGCGCGGCTTATGGTGGCGCAATCTTCCACATTCATGCTGCCATCGGGCCGCTCGGCCATTATCTGCAGCACCCGCCGCCTGGCGCCGGTGAGCACGACCCGGACCAGTTCAAAGCCCAGCCCCTCAATAACAGGCGCGATCAACTGCTGGATTTTCTCTTCGTTATCCACTGCTCTGTTTGCTTCGCTGTGCTCTGTTCGCTGTTTTTTCAATCAGCCCGGCCAGACCAGAAATACCAATAAAAAAGTGGGCCGCTGCCCACTCCCGATCCACCCGACGATTCCTTCAATAGTCGCCCTAGCATATAGCCACCACCCCCCGGCGATCAAGCTCTTTAATGAAGTCGGGGCAGGCGCTTGAAGCACAGGGTATGACTGCGGCGCCCGGAAAGCCTCGCCTTGGCTTCGTAGCGGGTTCGCGGCCTGTCCCCGGGGCGCTGGCGCGCGCCGCCGGGGCCCTCCGCCAGCAATTTAAAATCCGACCGTTTTTCCAGACATCTCATGGTCCAGCGTACATACCCGGTCTCGTCTGTCTGCAGCCTGAATTCACCGCCATCGCGCAGCACACGGGCAACGATATCAATATTCCCGGGCGAGACAAATCGCCGACTCTGGTGCCTTCTTTTGGGCCAGGGATCCGGATGAAGAAGAAAAATTTTCCCGACACTGGCGGCGGGTAACGCCTCCATCAGATTCAGCGCATTATCACAATAAATGCGAATATTCCGCATACCGCCCTCATCAATAAGAGACAGCAACCCGGCAATGCCGTTCACATAGGGCTCGCAGCCGATGAAGCCGATTGTCGGGTGGGCCAGGGCCTGGGCGGCAAGATGTTCGCCCATGCCAAAGCCAATCTCGACCCACAGATCCACCATGTTTTCCTTGAAAAGCGCGCCCGCATCTATGGTCGCGGCGGCGAAATCCGTACCGGGAACAGTAGGAGAATCAAGGCTCAGCTCAACCCGCGGCAAAAGCTCTCTGATCAATGCCTTGCGGCGGGCCGACAGGGCCGGCCCCCGGCGGCGGCCATAAAGCCGTCTTGACCGGGCTTGCGGATCAGGCTGGTGGGTCATCGGAATCAGTCCGCCGGGGAGGCGCGTCAGGCGAATTCAGACCGCAGCGCCTCAACCAGATCGGTCTTTTCCCAGCTGAAACCACCGTCTTCGGTGGGTGTGCGTCCAAAATGTCCGTAGGCGGCAGTGCGGGCGTAGATCGGCCGCGACAGGCCCAGATGCTCGCGGATGCCGCGCGGGCTCAAATCCACCATCTGTTGCAGCACTTCTCCCAGGCGCATTTCGTCGACCTGTCCCGTGCCGTGCATATCCACATAAACCGACAGCGGTCTGGAAACGCCGATGGCATAGCTAAGCTGCATCGTGCAACTGGTGGCCAGGCCGGCGGCAACCAGGTTCTTGGCCAGATAACGCGCCACGTAGGCCGCCGAGCGGTCGACCTTGGTCGGGTCTTTGCCGGAGAACGCCCCGCCGCCGTGGGGCGCCGCGCCGCCATATGTATCAACAATGATCTTGCGCCCGGTCAGGCCGGTATCGCCGTCGGGGCCGCCGATAATGAACTGCCCGGTGGGATTGACATAAAATTCCTCCTCCGGACACATCCAGCCTTCAGGCAGAACGTCGATCACAAGGGCGCGTATGAATTCGCGCAATTCTTCCTGCGAGGCACTTTCCTTGTGCTGGGTCGAGACCACCACCGATGTGGCTTCCACCGGCAGATAATTCTCGTAGCGCAGGGTGACCTGGCTTTTTGCATCCGGCTCCAGCCCGGGCATCGCGCCGCTGTGCCGCGCCTCGGCCAGCACGCGCAGGATTTCATGGGAATATTGAATGGTGGCGGGCATCAGTTCCTCGGTCTCATTGCAGGCATAGCCGAACATGATTCCCTGGTCGCCCGCGCCCTCGTCCTTGTTGCCCGCAGCATCGACGCCCATGGCGATGTCGGCGGACTGGGCATGGATATGGCAATCGAATTTTGCCGTCTGCCAGTGGAAACCCTCCTGCTCGTAGCCGATGTCTCTGACCGCATCACGGGCCACCTGTTCGAGCACGGCTTCGGTTATCTTGTCGGAACCGCGCACTTCGCCGGAAACGATGATCCGGTTTGTCGTCACCATGGTCTCAACCGCGACCCGGGATTGCGGGTCATCGCTCAGATAGGCGTCAAGGATCGCATCCGATATCCTGTCGGCAACCTTGTCCGGATGCCCTTCGGAAACTGATTCGCTGGTAAAGAGGTAATTCCGCAAGGACATCTGATTCTCCATCCTGCCTGACAAATTTTGATATGCTTGGCGGGCATTGCATCGTGGAGACGCAACGCCGCTGCACGGCTGTATATCAGCAGTATGCAGCCCTTATCAAGATGCCGTACGCCAGCGATAGCGCCGCGGGCAGGCGCGGCACAGCACAGGTTTCCCGAATGAACCGGACAGCAAGAGCCGGTGCCGGTTCGGGGCTACGTTCGCCGGCGATATTTCTTAGCTCGCCTGACCGACAGCCTTTACAAGCTCGAAAATGCGCTTGCGAACTTTCGGATCGGAAATGCGGTAGTAGGCGCGAACCAGTTCCAGGGTTTCCCGCCTGGACAGGCGGTCTGTCTCGAAGGTTTGCTGCGTTCCTTCCGCCATGCCCTTGGCACCGCTGATGACGTCTTGCGACATTTCTTCAAAGAAGAAGGAAACGGGCACATCCATAATACGCGAAAGTCTGTAAAGCCGGCTGGAACCAATACGGTTCGCGCCTCTTTCATATTTCTGGATCTGCTGAAAGGTCAGGCCAAGCGCCTTTCCCAGCTTTTCTTGACTCATTCCAAGTAAAGTTCTGCGTAAACGTACGCGAGAGCCCACATGTATATCAATGGGGTCGGGTTTGGAGATCACAATAATTACCTCTTTACTAGTCTTTTTATTTTGATTCCCGCGTGCCCTCTCCGATAGGTATTCGATTATATATCCCGGTGCAAGAAGAAGTCGAGCCGGGAGAGGGAGAATGAAAAGCGGGATGCAACCAAATGATGGGCGTGGCTTGCCGCGGGGGCTAACTTTGCTGCCGCCACGCGCGCGCACCATGCAGCGGCAAGCGAACCGCAAAACCGAGAATGACCAGCATGGCAAAAAGCCAGTCGCCGATACGGGCATAAAGGGTGGTGCTGCCCAACGCCCTCGGCAGGCCGGTATCAATCACCCCCTGCTTGTTCAATGCAATGGAGCTTAGCACCCTGCCATAGGGGTCGATGACCGCGGAGATTCCCGTGCCGGCCACGCGAATCACCGGCAGACCCTCTTCCGCGGCGCGAAAACGGGTCATGACCAGGTGCTGATACGGTCCCGGGCTGGTGCCGAACCAGCCGTCGTTGGTCAGGTTCAGCAGCCATTCCGGTCTTTCCTCGTCTGCGATAACCCGACCGGGAAAAATCACCTCGTAGCAGATCAGCGGGCCAAAGCGCGGCAGACCGGGGATGGCGATGGTGCGAAGCCCCGGCCCGGCGGTAAAATCAACCGCCCCCGGGGTCAGCTTTTCCAGGCCAAACCTGTTCAGCAGGCCGCGAAAGGGTAAATACTCGCCGAAGGGCACCAGATGGGCCTTGTCGTAGGTCGCCAGAAGCTGCGCATCGGCGCCGATAACCTGCACGGCATTGTAATAGCTGGGCTTCTGCTCGCCCTCCTCGAATCGCGGTGCGCCGGTGATGACCACCGGCCGGTTGCCGAGGGCGCGCGCCACAAGATGACGCCGCGAGGGCTCGGAGCCGATAAAATAAGGCACTGCGGTTTCCGGCCAGATGACATGGGTAATGCCGTCAAGCCCGCCATTTCCGTCAATGCTAAGCCCGATATGGCGGACAAAGTTATCGCGCCATTTTTCACGCTGCCATTTTTCGATCTGGGGAATATTGGCCTGAACAATGCGCAATCGCACATCCGGGTGGAAGGTATTTTGAGCCCCCGATAATCTGACAGCGCCGAAGACGAACAATGCCGCCATAAGCCCCAGTGAAAGACCAGGAAGCGCCCAGGCGTGGCGTGCCCCGGCCTCTTCACCGTGGTCATCGGCAAGACGCACAAAACTGGCGGCCGCCAAAACGGTCAGCAGACCAAGCCCGTAGCTGCCCAGAAACGAGACCGACTGGGAAATTTCATCCGACCAGCCCCAGACATTGGCCTGCAAATTCCAGGGGAAGCCGGTGAACAAATGACCGCGCAACCATTCCGCCGTGGCAAAGGACGCGGCGAACAGGGGCACGCGGCGCCAGCCGCTCACCCACAATGATTTGGCCAGCCATGCGGCGGCTGCCACGAAGATCGCCAGCGCCATGGCCAGCGCGAGGGCGGCAATTATGCCACCCCATTTGGGTACATCTTCCTGTGCCAGAAAGGAGTTCCCCACCCAGTAGAGACCAACCAGAAAATAGCCCAGCCCAAACCACCAGCCGCTGACCGCGGCGGCGCGGCGATTTCCCGCGCGGTCAATAAGAAGCACCAGCAGCGGAAAGGATATGAAGATCAGCGGCACCGCGTAAAAAGGCGCAAAGGCCAGCGCCGCTCCAGCACCAGCGACGAAAGCCAGGCCCGCGGCGCGCCGGTCGTCAAGCGACCGCACCCAGACCGCCGCACGGCGCGGATCTGCCCTCATTTCACGCGCTCAGGCATTGCCGGCTTTCGCGGCGGTTTCCTTGTCGGTTTCCGGGGGGTGGATTCGTACCCGCAGGATTCTGCGCGGGTCGGCCTCCAGTATTTCAAAACGATGCCCCAGGGGGTGGGTGATGGTTTCTCCAACGCCCGGCACCCGGCCCTCCAGCGAGGCCACAAGCCCGCCGACGGTCTCCACATCCTCGTCGCGCTCGTCCGGCAACAGGTCGCAACCCAGCACCTCTTCGAGTTCCTCCACCCGGGTGCGGGCGTCGGCATCATAGACGCCTTCGCCCCTCGCCATCAGTCTCTGGGGCGGCACTTCATCATGTTCGTCTTCGATATCGCCAACGATCTGCTCAACCAGATCTTCAATCGTGACCAGACCGTCGGTACCACCGTATTCGTCAACCACAATCGCCATATGGGTGCGCCGGGCGCGCATCTTGGCCAACAGGTCCATCAGTTTCATCGAGGGGGCGACAAAAATCATTGGCCGCAGCAATTTTCCGATGGTCGCTTTTTCGCGGGCCGCCTCAGGGCCACCAAACAGGGATACCACGTCTTTCACATGAACCATGCCGATCAGGTCGTCCAGGGTGCCACGATAAACAGGCAGCCGGGAATGGGCGGCGGCAGAGAAGGCGCCGACCAGATCGCCCATCGACATGGCGGCATCGATGGCAACAATATCGGCGCGGGGGACCATGATATCGTCAATCCTGAGCTCGCCATATTTCAGGACATTCATCAGCATGGCGCGTTCTTCGTCGCCCAGCACGTCTCCGGCGCCCTCTTCCCTGTGTTCCTCAATCACCTCTTCAATGCTCTCGCGCAACGTCGGCTCGCCGTTTCGCAACAGCCCCAGCCAACGACCAATGCGGCGCAATCCCCCGGCAAGGCCGGAGCCATTATGGTTCCTGGTCTTTCCTGTTTCCTGCCCGCTCATCTGGTTTTCCCATCCGAAGGGCAGTATGGATCATCAATGCCGAGATTTTCCATAATACTGGTCTCGAGCCGCTCCATTCTGGCGGCCTGATCATCCTGGACATGATCGAACCCCAGCAAATGCAGCACACCGTGAATAACCAGATGCGCCACATGGTCACCCAGGCGTTTGCCCTGGTTCTCCGCTTCCTTCACCACTGTCTCGAACCCCAGCACCAGGTCACCGAGCAACAATTCGGGCCGAGGGCCTTCTGCTGGGCTCACAGAAAAGTCTGCCGGGTTCACAGGAAAGTCCGCCACGGAGGCGGCGGGAAAAGACAGGACGTTGGTCGGGCTTTCGATGCCGCGATACCGGGCGTTGAGCTCCTGCATATAATTATCATCGGCAAAAGTCAGTGACATCTCCGCCATGGCCTCCGCGGGTATCACCGAAGCGCCCCCGGCGAGACAGGCATCGCGCGCCGCTTCAACGGCCAGGGTCTCCAGCCAGGGCAACCGCTCCAGCCAGCGTTCCTCGGGGATGTTCACATCAACCGTAATACGCCGGGTCAATTCCCCAAATGCCGCCAATGCCGAGGGGTTCGCGAAATCGACGCTTTCGGGAACACCGGGAATAGATGGAGGCTCTTCTGTGCTGGCGATGGTCATTTCTTTCAGTCAGCCTTTTTTCCGCCGGCCGGGCTTGACGGCGGCAGATATGTTGTCTTCCCGGTCATAGGCCCGCACAATTGACCCGACCAGGGGGTGGCGGACAACATCTTCGTCGCCGAAGCGGGCCACGGAAATACCCTCGACGCCGCGAAGGATGTCCAGCGCATGCAGCAGGCCGGACCGGGCGCTGCCGGGCAGGTCGGTCTGGCTGGGGTCTCCGGCTATGACCATCTGGCAATTGACGCCGAAGCGGGTAAGAAACATTTTCATCTGCATGGCGGTTGTGTTCTGCGCCTCGTCGAGGATGACGAATGCATCGGACAATGTCCGCCCGCGCATGAAAGCCAGCGGCGCGATTTCGATCTGGCCGCTTTCAAATCTCTTTTCAACCTGCCCGGCGGGCAACACATCATACAGGGCGTCGTAAAGCGGCCTTAAATACGGATCGACTTTTTCCTTCATGTCGCCGGGTAAAAAACCCAGGTTTTCACCGGCCTCGACAGCGGGCCGCGACAGGACAATACGGTCCACGTCGCCCGCCAAAAGCTTGGCCACGGCCATGGCAACCGCCAGATAGGTTTTACCGGTGCCCGCCGGACCGACCCCGAAAACCATCTGCTGGTTGGCCAGCATGTCCATGTAAACGGCCTGACCGGGGGAGCGCGGCGATATGATCCGCTTCCCGGTATTGATCTGGGTCACCGCATGCGCGGCGCCGCCACTGGTCGATTTTTTCGCGGGGGCAGTCACCGCAAATCCTTTCCCGGTAATGGCGCTATCTGGTATCGCATCGGCGGCGTCAGCCATGCGGACAGCGCCGTCCACATCGCCAGTTTCAATTGCCCGGCCTTCGCGCAATTGCTGATACAGGCTGTTAAGCACCCCTGCCGCCATCCGGCAGGCGGCGGGCGGGCCTTCAATGGCCAGACGGTTGCCCCGGCTGGCAATGTTTATATCCAGCAATTGTTCGATCCGGGCAAGATTTTCGTCATGCTGACCGAAGAGTGCGCCGAGCAGCTGGTTGTCATCAAAATTCAGCACCACCTTTTCGGCGCTCTGGGCTGATTCCGTTCCGGACCGGGCGCTCAAGTTCTTCAGTCGCTCCTGTTACAATTTCCGGCCCGCCCCGCGTCGGGGTCAGAGAAGCCGCCCCTGAAGGCTGTTGGGCCCTGCCGAGATAATCTCTGCAACGGCGACGCCAGTAAAATTGGCTACGCCAGTAATATTGGCAGTGTATGCCCCAGTGTATGCGGGGGCAACCCCGTCCGGATTTCCGTTGCCGCGCGCCTTATTTTCGCCGCGGATAGTGCTGTCTGCCGCATCGGCGGCGGTGGCAATCACATGAACCGCCTGCATATACGGGCTGCGACCGGAAATCTGGCCGGCCTCGCGCCCCGCGCGTTCAAACAGCACGGGCATTTGCCTGCCCACACTGGCCTCATTAAAAGCCAGTTGCTGGCGATTAAGTTCGGCCTGCAATTCCGCCAACCGCTCTGCCTTGGCCTCTTCCGGCACCTGGTTTTCCATCGCCGCCGCCGGCGTGCCGGGGCGCGGGCTATACTTGAAACTATAAGCCTGGGAGAATCCCACCTCGCGGACCAGGCGCATCGTGGCCTCGAAATCAGTGTCGCTCTCGCCGGGAAATCCGACAATAAAGTCGCTGGACAGCGCCAGGTCGGCGCGCGCCCGGCGCAGCATATCGACCGCCCGGCAATAGTCATCAATGCCGTGGCGCCGGTTCATGGCCCGTAGAATATTGTCCGAACCCGATTGAACAGGCAAATGAACATAGGGCATGCATTCCGCCACATCCGCATGGACGTCGGCCAGTTCCTGGTCCACGTCCAGGGGGTGCGAGGTGGTGTAACGGATGCGCTGCAGCCCTTCAATGGCCGCGACCCGGCGGATCAACCGGCCCAGGCCAACGGTTTTGCCCGATTCGTCAAGCCCGTGATAGGCGTTCACATTCTGGCCCAGAAGGGTGATCTCGGCGGCGCCGCCGGCCACCAGCCGCCGGGCTTCGGCCTCGATTTCCTCTACGCGGCGCGAAAATTCGGCGCCACGCGTATAGGGCACAACGCAGAAGGTGCAGAATTTATCGCAGCCCTCCTGAATGGTCAGGAAGGCCGCCGGCCCGCGGCTGCGCGTTTCAGCCGGCAGCGCATCAAACTTGGGCTCGGCGGGAAACTCGGTGTCCATCACGCGGGGAGCGCGACCGCGCGCTCTTTCCGCCCGGGCTTTTTCCAGCAGTTCCGGCAGCCGGTGATAGGTCTGCGGCCCCAGCACAATATCAACCGCCGGCGCCCGGCGCATGATTTCAGCACCTTCAGCCTGGGCCACGCAGCCGGCAACCACAAGGATCATCTCCTTGCCTTCCGCCTGGCGCCGTTCCTTTAGAATTCTGATCCGGCCAATGTCCGAATAGACCTTCTCGGCGGCTTTCTCGCGGATATGGCAGGTGTTCAGGATCACCAGGTCGGCGTTCTCTGGTGTATTGGCGGAGGTATTGCCGTCCGCGTCGCTGGTCGCATAGCCCAGCGGCCGGAGAACATCTTCCATGCGGTTGGAATCATAGACGTTCATCTGGCAGCCGTAGGTCTTGATATATAGCTTCTTGCTCATAATCCGGAGTCAGGCTGGAGTTGGGTCAGGGCCAATTGGGTGCAGGTGGCGGGGCACAGGCCGCGGCTGGCGAAAACGGCCCGGTCAATCCTTGTCGCGGTTCTTGTCGCGGTCCAGCGGTACTCCATATAGCTCCATGCGATGATCGACAAGGCGAAAACCCATTTCCTCGGCAATGCGCTTTTGCAGACGTTCGATTTCCTCGCTCTGGAATTCCAGAACCTTGCCGCTGTCCAGGTCGATCAAATGGTCATGGTGATCTTCCGACACCGGTTCATAACGCGAGCGTCCGTCGCGGAAGTCATGGCGCTCCAGGATACCCGCTTCCTGAAAAAGGCGCACCGTGCGGTAAACCGTGGCGATGGAAATACCCTCATCGACCCTGGTCGCGCGGCGGTAGACGTCCTCCACATCAGGATGGTCCGTGGCGTTGCTCAGCACGCGGGCAATCACCCGGCGCTGGTCGGTCATGCGCATTCCTTTTTCGACGCACAGTTTCTCGATATCCTGGTGGCGATCGGGCATCCTGTCCTCTGACATTCGGGGCGTTGGCGGGCCTTCAGTTCCTTATGTAGGGCGGGCAGCTATTTATGTAGGGCGGGCGGCTATTTATGTAGGGCGGGCGGCTATTTTTTCTTTCGATGCCTCTTGCCCAGACCAATTTTCTTGGCCAGTTCCTGACGCTTCTTGGCATAATTTGGCGCCACCATGGGATAGTCCGGCGGCAGCCCCCAGCGCTGGCGATAATCCTCCGGCGTCATGCCAAACTGACTTTTCAGGTGACGGCGCAGCATCTTGAGCTTCTTCCCGTCCTCCAGGCAGATAATGAAATCCGGTGTGACCGACTTTTTGATCGGAACCGCGGGCTTTGGCACATTCTGGCCCGCGCCACCCTGAATGTCGCGCATGGCGCCATGGACCTGGGTGATCAGCGCCGGCAGCTCGTCCTTGTCGACGCTGTTGTTCGACACATATGCCGCCACGATATCGGTGGTTAACAACAACAGTTCGTCATTATCTTCGTTTTTACCGGCCATTTTGTTTTCCCGCCGAATTTCTGTTACCGCGGTGAATTGGGGTCAGATGATAGAATCACGGTTTCAATTAATCAATATAGACCAAGTAGTACTTGTGGCCATGTCGTTTGGGCAAGAAAAACCGCTCACGAACACCAACTAATCTCTTTTGGTTATTTGCGATTCGACGCCGGGGCGCGGGCGCATGCCCGGGACCGGGCTCATTTTATGCCAGCGGGCAACTTGGCGTCGGGAGCCCGCAAATAAAGCGCCCGGGGTTTGCCGGTCCAGCCCGGGGCCGGCAGGCAGGCGGCGAGCCTGGCAACCACGCCGGCGTCCGGCGTCAGGTCAACAGTGGCGCACCGCAGCCGGTCATCCTGCGCGGAAAGAATTTCCGCCGCGCTGCCCATAACCCTGACCTCCTCGCCCGCCGCGCAATTCCCGTTCAGCCATACGCGCGCGTCTTCCAGCGCCACCACGGCAGGCGCCGCGAGACAGCGAAGCGGATAACCGCTGGTTGCTTCGCCGGCCTCGTAGAGCGCCAGATAGGCCTGGTTCCGCCGCGCGTCGATGGCCGCGAGAATTTTTGAACCTTCCCTGTCCGCGCCGGAAAAAACAACCGCTCCGGCCAGCATGTCCAGCGACGTGATCCCGGCCACCGGCAGCTTTAGCCCCAGGGCCAGACCCCGCGCCGCCGACACCCCCACCCGTACGCCCGTAAATGTTCCGGGACCGGTGGTTACCGCTATGCGCTTCAGCGCATCCATGCCGGTTGCCGCTTCGCGCAACGCCTCGTCGATCATCGGCACAAGGGCTTCGGCATGGCCGCGGGCCATGGGTCTGCTGATATGGGCCACCAACCGACCGGCATTGTCGAGCAGCGCCACCGAACAAAGGTCAAGGGTCGTATCAAAAGCCAGGAGCATGAGAAAACCGCCGCCCGCCGCTACAAAATCTGGCAGGCGTCGTCGAAGCCAAGACGCGGGCTGCGGGGGAAAAGGTCTTCCGGTTTTCCATAGCCCAGCGCGCAAATGAAGTTCGCCTTCACTTGGCCCTCGGGGAAAAACTCGGCATTCACGCCATCGGGGTTGAAACCGGACATCGGCCCGCAATCAAGGCCCAGGGCGCGCGCCGCAATAATGAAATAGCCTCCCTGCAGCGTCGAATTGCGAAAGGCGGTTTCCGCCGCCAGCTTCTCGTCGCCGGAAAACCATTCCCGTGCGTCGGGGTTATGGGGGAGTAATTCCGGGATACGGTCGTAAAATTTACTGTCGCTGGCGATGATCGCGGTGACCGGCGCGGTCATCACCTTGTCCATATTGCCCGGCGACAGATGGGGCTTGATGCGCTCCCTGGCCTCGTCGCTGGCCAGAAAGACCAGCCGCGCCGGCGAGCAGTTGGCGCTGGTCGGACCCCAGCGCATGAGGTCGTAAATCGCCTGGAGCGTTACCTCCGACACCTTGCGGTCGGACCAGGTGCTGAATGACCGGGCTTCGCGGAAAATGAGGTCTAGATCCTTGTCGCTGAGCATGGCTGTCTCCACCTGAATACTGTTTTCTGCCGCACAGATCACCCGATTGCCCGCGCCGCGCCTTGACTTATAACGCCTCAGCCATTTCTCTGCAAAAGAAGCTGTGCTAATTCGGCTCCCGGGGGATATATTTCGGCGCTATGAATATCAGAATCAGGCGATTGCCTCAAAACAGAATATTGCATCGGTCGGTCACCTGGCTGGTCAGCCTGCTGGTGGTGGGCTGCTGGACAGCCCTGTCGCCCCGCCCCGCCGGCGCCGAACCCGACCATTCTTCGGCGGTGGTCTTTATCTATCACCGCTTTGGAGAAGAGCGTTATCCCACAACAAATGTGCGGCTGGACCAGTTCGAGGCGCATATCGCGGAACTGAAGAGCGGCGGCTATAATTTTCTGCCCTTGTCCGAGATCGTCAATGCCATACGCAATTCCCAGCCGCTGCCCGACCGGACCATCGCGATCACCGTCGATGACGCCTATGAATCAGCCTATACGGAAGCCTGGCCGCGTCTGAAGGCGGCGGGCATTCCAATGACATTGTTCGTTGCCACCGACCCGGTTGACGGTCGCTCGGCGACCTATATGAGCTGGGACCAGATTCGCGATCTGATGGAGGACGGCGTTGAAATTGCCCATCACGGCGCCAGCCATCACCACATGGTGGGGGTGGGCCTGGCCGCAAGCCTGGCGGATATCGAGCGCGCCAGCCTGCGCTTTCAGGAAGAACTGGGGTTTGTGCCGGATATTTTCGCCTATCCCTACGGCGAATACAGCATGGAAATCAGGAACGCGCTGGAGGATTCCGGCTTTGCCGCGGCCTTCGCGCAATATTCCAGCGTCGCCCGCGTTGGCAGCGATGCCTTCACCCTGCCACGATTTCCGGTGAACGAACGCTATGGAGAAATTGAGCGCTTTCGCCTGATTGCCAACGCCCGTTCGCTGCCGGTGGCGAATATCATTCCCGACGACCCCGTGGTTGTGCCGGACAATAACCCGCCGGCTTACGGCTTCAGCCTGACCGAGACGGTTACCGGGCTGGCGGCGCTGGCCTGTTATCCTTCTCATATGGACAGGGCGGCGAGGATCGAGATTCTTGCTGGCCGGCGTGTGGAGATACGCTTCAACAAGCCCTTCCCCGAAGGCCGCCACAGGATCAACTGCACGCTCCCCGGACCGGACCGCCGCTGGTACTGGTTTGGAAAGTTCTTTTACGCGCCGCCGGCCACCGCCGAATAGGGCGCGGGCAGCGGGGCCGGGCCTCAGGTCTGCCTGACTTCCAGAACTTCGGGCACATAATAGCGCAGCAGATTCTCGATGCCGCTTTTCAGCGTCATGGTCGATGACGGGCAGCCGGCGCAGGCACCCTGCATATGCAGGTAAACAACGCCTTCCCTGAAGCTGTCAAACACCACATCGCCGCCATCCTGGGCCACCGCCGGGCGAATTTTTTCATCGAGGATAGCCTTGATCTGCTTGACCGTTTCGGGGTCGGCGTCACTTTCGCTGGCGGCCGGCAACGTGGCGCCGGGGGCCAGCACCGGCGCGCCGGACGTGTAATGCTGCATGATGGCGCCCAGAACCCCGACCTTTACCTCCGGCCAGTCGCCGCCGGTCTTGGTCACGGAAATAAAATCAGCGCCAAAAAATACTCTGGTGACCCGTTCCACCTCGAAAATGGCGACCGCCAAGGGTGAAACCGCAGCGGCTTCCTGGTCGGCAAAATCGGCGTTGCCCTCCGGCAAAACCGGCTCCCCGGGCAGGAACTTGAGCGTTTCGGGGTTAGGCGTTCTTTCGGTCTGGATAAACATATCACCCTCAGTTTGTTTGGCTTTATTTGGTGGCAAACCGGGCCCGGGTCAAGCAAAACCAGACTAATCCGGTGCAGAATTAAGCGGGAATCAGTCCGGCGCGGTCAGGCGACCCCTATTTCAGCAGAATATTGGTGATTTCGCGCAGCTGGGTGCGCGCCCTGAGCAAGTAGAATCCCTGCGCCGCCAGATGGTTGGGTATAAACTGGTCGTCCAGCTCGTTGTTGGTAACCACCAAGGGGTCCAGCGCCGCCACGGCCCTGAAGCTGGCGAGCATCTGGTCGTAAATATTTGTCACATCGCGGGCGGCGATAATGTCGGTGAAGTCCTCCCGGAGAGCGGTCAGGATCATGGCATAGCCGTAGGTCTGGCCTTTTATGTTGTAAAAAAGATCGTCGGCCTGGAAATCAAGCCAGTCGCCGGAATATTCGGTAATATGGTTGTCGATGGCCGCCGACGAGGCCCCCACGTCAAGGGCAATGCGATCAAGGGTGGCCAGCAAATTGTCAGAGCGCCGGTCAAAGACCGCCTCGCCCGAAGCCAGCCGCCGGTTATACGAGTCCAGCGCCCGCTGCGCCTTCATATATTGCTGCTCAGCGGAGGCGGTGGGGAAAAGCGATGTGGAAAAATTGAAAATCCACACATCGCCCGGATAGGGCAGCAGGCCCGCCGCATCATTCAGGTCGCGATCGACCGTGCTGGAGCCCCGGGTGCGGCCAATCTGGTCGCGCAATTCAATGGCAAAGCGGGCAAAGGCGGCAAACATGCCCTGCTGGAAATTGGGCATATTGTCGAGCAGCGATGAGGGCTTGAAGAACGGGTCGTTCATCACCCAGCCGTGCGTCCCGACCTCGCGCTCGATCAGCGCCGAGACAACGGCAACGGCGTGGCTGCCGCCTGGCTGCTGGCCGGACTGATAGGCAAAATCGAGATTATCGTCGATCCGGTGCGTGACCAGCATGCCGACGGGGTAATAGAGGGCGAGCAGTACCAGCGCCCCGACAGCCAGTTTCCTCCAGGTGTTGCCGGAGATATCGGCCAGCCTGTCGCCTATCCAGTCTCTGGCCCAATCTCGCGCATTACTGAAGCTGCGTCCCAGAAAACCCTTGATACCGTCCCACATATATCCTCCGTTCAGCGCTCTCTTCGGCGCTCTCTCTGGAAGGCCGCCGCATACAAAAACCCTCCCACCCTGGAAAGATGGGAGGATCATGCGCTTTATCAAGAATATTGTCAGCAGCGGCTCAGTAGCGGCCACCGCCCGGAATCTCGATCTCCACCAACTTGGTCACGCCGCTCTCTCCGGGGAAGTTGGTGAACATGGCCTGCACCAGGTAGGGCATTATTTCAGGCATCCTGTTGTCGCGCCCTATGCTCAGGGCGTGGCCCTCAAACAACTTCTCGCCATCGGCCCGGATAATATCCATTTCCAGCACGCGCGAATAAACGGTGACCGAATAAACGCCGGATGAATAGCCGCCGTAACCGCCATATCCCCCATAAAGATAGGATGAATGGTGAAAATGGTGAAAGCCGTAATGGCCGTAGCCGTATCCGCCGTAACCATATCCATATCCATATCCCGGCCTGGATCTGATCTTTTCCTCGCCGTCGGAAATCCGGTAATCGACCTCAACAACCAGTTGCGGGGTTCCCTCGGTAACCGGCTGGTAGCCCGCGTCCATCAGGCGGGCGCGAATCAACCCCGCATATTGGGCGAATTCCAGGCCGCCGTCCTTGGCCTCATCCTTGGCCACGATCAGAAAGCTCTCGCCCGACGGCGCCGGCAAATTATGAAAGCGCGCCACGTCCGAGCGGATGGAATTGGAACAGGATGCCAGAATCAGTCCCAGGAGGGTGATAACTGAAATTCTGAAACTGGTCATGGGCTCACCTCATCTGCTGTTGGCTACGTTAGTCTAGCAGACTACACCCGCCAAACTGAACCCAAAATGAATGAAATCACACGTTTTCGCGATGATCGCCGCTCATTTTCAGGGCCTGAGGAACCCGACAATATCCCGGACTTCACGGAGAATTGGCTCTGCGATGGCCGCGGCGCGCCGGGCGCCATCACGCAAAACCCCGTCCACATACCCCGGGTCATCCTTCAGCCGGATCATTTCCGCGGTCAGGGGGCCGAGTTTTTCCACCGCCAGGTCGGTGAGCGCCGCCTTGAAATCGGCAAAACCCTGTCCGGCGAAATCCGCCAGCACGTCGTCGCGCTTCCGGTCGGCCAGCGCCGCGAATATGGTCACCAGGTTCAGCGCCTCGGGACGATCTTTCAGGCCGGCAATCTCCCCGGGCAGGGGTTCGCCATCGGTTCTTGCCTTGCGAAATTTCCTGGCGATCGTGTCGGGGTCATCGGTCAGGCTTATGCGCGAATAGTCGCTGGGGTCCGATTTGCTCATCTTGGCGGTGCCGTCACGCAACGACATCACGCGGGTCGCGCCGCCAAGGATCAGCGGCTCCACCAGCGGAAAATATTCGACGCCGAAGTCGCTGTTGAATTTCTGCGCAATATCGCGGGTCAATTCCAGATGCTGTTTCTGGTCGTCACCCACGGGCACATGGGTTGCCTTGTAAACAAGAATGTCGGCGGCCATCAGGGTTGGATAGCTATACAGTCCGATGCTGGCTTTTTCGCGGTGTTTGCCGGCCTTGTCCTTGAATTGTGTCATGCGGTTAAGCCAGCCCATCCGCGCCACGCAGGCAAATATCCAGGCCAGCTCGGCATGGGCCGGCACCTGGCTCTGGTTGAAGAGAATGCTTTCTTTTGGGTCGACACCGGCAGCCAGATAAGTGGCCGCCGCCTCGCGGGTATGGCCGGCCAGCAACCGGGGATCCTGAAATGTGGTGATGGCGTGCAGATCAACCACGCAGTAGATGCATTCATAGTCTTCCTGCAGGCGCACCCAGTTGCGGATAGCCCCCAGGTAGTTGCCGAGATGCATATCGCCGGTCGGCTGCGCCCCGGAAAATATTCGACCCAATGTTTTTTTGCCGCTGTCGGTCATGGCGTCTCGTCCACCCGTGGTAATTGGCGGCTGTTATGGCAAGGGGGCGGCATCCGGTCAAGTGACCGTCAGGCACGGGGGTCAGGCGCCCGGCTTGAGGATATCCCTGAGTTCGCCCGCCTTCATCGCCCCCGACAAACGCACCGCCAGCGCGTAAAGCAACATCCCGGCGGCAACCAGCCCGGTCAGCGCGGCGACACGGTCCCACGTGCCACCGGCAAACTGGTCTCCCAGATATGCGGCCAGCAGCCACACCCCGGCGCCCATGGCGAAGGAGGAAAGAATGATGCGAAGGCCCCGGGATTTCAGCCGCGCATCCATGCGGAAATGCCCGCGCCGCACCAGGATCACATAGAGCATCACCACATTCACCCAGGCGGCTATGGCCGTGGCCAGCGCCAGCCCCACATGCTGGAGGGGGATCATGAGAATGAGATTGAGCACAAGATTGACCAGCAACGCCACCAGCGCCACTTTGACCGGTGTTTTGGTGTCCTTGCGCGAGAAGAATGCCGGGGTCAGAACTTTGACCAGCACATAGGCCGGCAGACCAACCGCGTAGGCGGTCAATGCCATGGCCGTGGCCGCTGTTGCCTCCGGGGTGAATGCGCCGCGCTCGAACAAAGTGCCGATCAGAACGCCGGGCACCAGCGCCAGGGCCACCGCGGCGGGGATGGTGAAGAAAAGCGCCGCTTCGATGGCGCGGTTCTGCTGGCGTTGGGCTTTCCCGGGGTCACCGCTGGCCAGCGCTATGGACAGGGCGGGCAACAGCACCGTGCCCACCGCCACGCCGATCACCCCGATGGGCAACTGGTTCAGCCGGTCGGCGTAAAAGAGATAAGACAACGAACCCTCGGGCAGGAATGACGCCAGGATAATGTCGATCACCAGGTTGACCTGAACCGCCCCGGCGCCCAGTGCCGCCGGCAGCATGATGATGCCGAGCTCGCGGATGCGGGGCGAGAGGCGTGGGCGCGGCAGGCGCAGCCCCATGCCGGCGCGCGAGGCGGCAATTGAAATCCAGAAAAACTGGGCAATGCCGGCGATGGTGACGGCGTGGGACAATGTCCGGCCAGCCTGCAAATCACTGTCGTGGAAAAAGACCAGCGCGCCGACCAGGGTGATGTTCAGCAGGATAGGCGCGGCGGCGGCGGCGGCAAAGCGCCCCAGCCCGTTCAACGCGCCGGCCATCAGCGAGACCATGGAGACCAGCATCAGGTAAGGGAAGGTGGCGCGGGTGAACTGGATCGCCAGCGCGAATTTCTCCGGGTCATCGGCAAATCCCGGCGCCAGCCCATACATCGCCCAGGGCATGACCGCCTGCATCAGGCCGGTAAAGGCCAGCAGCACGGGCAGCAATACCGCCAGCGCCTCTTCGGCAAAATGTTTGGCGTCAGCGCGCCGCGCCGGGTCGCTGCCGTCCCCCAGAATACCGCAGAAAAGCGGCACGAAGGCGGCGTTGAAGGCCCCTTCCGCGAACAGGCGGCGAAAGAAATTGGGCAGCTTGAAGGCCACGAAGAAGCAGTCGGCGACCATCCCGGCACCCACATAGCGCGCCATCAGGATGTCGCGGGTAAAACCGAGAACCCGGCTGACCATGGTCAACCCGCCGACAGTCGATATGGATCGCAACAATGACATGGGTAGATTCCGCCCTGGTTTGTCAGCCGCCGCCCGAGCCAGCCTGGCCACCCGAGGCGGCTCCAGCATTAGCATTCCGGGGTCTGGCTTTCCTAGGAGTCTTTTTGTCCGGCTTGGGTTCCGCCGCGCCGCCCCCCTTTGCCGCAACCAGCAGCGCGCGCTCGATTTTGGCCAGGCTGTCTTTACGGATAATCCTGTTGCCCTGCGCATTCTGCACATAGAAAACATCAACCGCGCGCTCGCCAAAGGTAGCGATATGGGCGCTGACCACCGACAGTTTCGCCAGGTAAAATACCCGGGCGAGGTCATAGAGAAGCCCGGTGCGGTCGCGGGCATTGATTTCCAGAACCGTGTGGCTGTTGCTCGCCTTGTTATCAAAGACAACGAACGGCTCGATCTTGAACAAATGACGGCGGCGGCCGACGGCGGGCTGGCGGTTTATCTGTTTGTCGGGCTTATGGTCGGTGAGCACCGCCCGCTCGACGAATTCCTCTATGCGCGCCAGCTTTCGTGGCTCGTCGAAGGGTTTGCCTTCGGCGTCCTGCACGGTGAAATTATCCAGCGCCATGCCGTCGGTGGTGGTGAATATCTTGGCGTCGACAATATTGGCGCCCAATTCGGCAAGCGCGCCGGTGATGCGGGCGAAAAGCCCGCGCCGGTCTTTGGCGTAGACCGTCACTTCGGTCATGTCGCGGGCGTGGTCCACATGGGCGGCAACGCCCAGTTCCAGCCCTTTCTTGTCGGTCTCGGTCATCAGCCGCGCATTGCGGGCATGGGTCTCGCTGCCCTCGGCAATCCAGTAGGCATCGTTAAAACGCGCGGCATGGGGATCAAACTGCCTGGCCGGCCAGCGCAGGCGGGCTCTCGCCAGCCTCTTGAATTCGGCCACGCGATAGGCGCGGCCGCGCTCTATATGGCCGGCGATCAGCTTCTCTTCCGCCGCCTCGTATAGCTCGCGCAGCAACTGGCGCTTCCAGGCATTCCACACCCCGGGGCCAACGGCGCGAATGTCGACAACGGTCAGGGTGAGCAGCAGGCGCAGGCGCTCGGGGCTCTGGATGACCGCGACAAAATCCTCGATGGTTTTGGGGTCGGTCAGGTCGCGTTTGAAAGCCTGGTGGCTCATATACAGATGGTTGCGCACAAGCCAGGCAACGTTGTCGGTTTCGGCGGCGTCAAGGCCGAGGCGCGGGCAAAGCTTGCGGGCGATCTCCTCGCCGAGGATGGAATGATTGCCGCCGCGCCCCTTGGCGATGTCATGCAGCAGGACCGCCACGAACAGCACGCGGCGCGAGGCCAGCTTGTGGATCACCCGCGAGGTCAACGGATGGTCGTCGGAGAGTTCGCCTTTCTCGATCCGGGAAAGAAGGCCGATCGCCCGGATGGTGTGCTCATCGACGGTGTAATGGTGGTACATGTCGTGCTGCATCTGCGCCACCACGCGCCCGAAGTCGGGAATGAAGCGACCGAAGACGCCGGCTTCGTTCATCCGCCGTAAATTGATTTCCGGTTCGCGGCGCGAGGTCAAAACCTCCATGAAATATTCGTTGGCTACGCGGTCGCGGCGCAGAGGCGCATCGATCAGGCGCAAATTCTGCCCGATCCCGCGCAGGGCATCGGGGTGAATGTCGGCGCCCAGCCGGTCGGCAACGGCAAATATCTTGAGCAGCTTGGCGGGATCATCGGCAAAGCTCTCGCCGTCGCCCAGAGACAGCCGCCCGCCCTGCAGCACAAAGCCGTCGACGGCCCGGCGGCGGCCAAACCGGGCCATGCCGAGAATACCCTTCTTTTGCTGGCGCGCCTCAAGGCTGGCGCAAAATACCCGGGTCAGGTCGCCGACCAGCTTGGCGGTGAGGAAATAATGCTTCATGAAACGCTCGACCCCCGAGAGGCCCGGATGGTCGCGGTATTTCAATTGCGCCGCCAGTTCGCCCTGCACGTCGAAGGTCAGGGTCTCCTTGCCGCGACCGGCGAGGAAATGCAGGAAGCAGCGGACGGTCCAGAGGTAATCCTCGGCCTTCTTGAACTGCCGTGCTTCCTCGGCGGTAATCACACCCTCGCCCACCAGCCCGGAAATATCGGAGACGCCATAGAGGAATCTGGAAATCCAGAACAGCGTGTGCAGGTCGCGCATGCCGCCCTTGCCCTCCTTGATGTTGGGCTCCACCACATAGCGGGTGTCGCCCATGCGCAGATGCCGGGCGTCGCGCTCGGCCAGCTTGTCCTCGACAAACTGGCGGCCTTTCCCGGCAACAATTTCCTTCTGGAATTTTGCCCGCATGTCGTCAAAAAGCGCCTGGTCGCCCCACAGGTAACGGGCATCCAGTAAAGAAGTGCGGATGGTCAGGTCACCCTTGGACAGGCGTATGCATTCCTTGATGGTGCGCACCGCATGGCCAACCTTAAGGCCCATGTCCCAGAGTACATAAAGAATGAACTCGGCGACATTCTCGACCCAGGGGGTGCGTTTGTAGGGAAAGAGAAAGAGCAGATCCACGTCTGAATAGGGCGCCAGCTCGCCACGGCCATAGCCCCCCGTGGCGACCAGCGAGAGGCGCTCGGAGGTGGTTGGATTGCCCAGCGGGTAGGCCGTGCCCACCGCATAATCAAAGAGTATGCGGATAAGCTGGTCGGTCAGGTAACTGAGGGTATGGGCCGTCACACGTCCCTTTTCCCCGGCCTCGGAGCGGCGGCGGGCTTCGGCAAATCCGGCGGCGTAGGCTTCTTTCAGAACCTGTACCAGAACCTTGCGGCACGCGTCGCCGTCCAGCCCGCGTGTCAACTCGTCGATCCGCGCGGACAGGAGCTTGCGATTGACGATGTCCCGCTTTTTCTGGATTTCGCTCATGCCAACCAGCCACGCAGCAGGCAGGGCGCCCTATTCATCCAACCGCTCCTTCAGCCGGTAGAGGGCTTCGAGTGCCTGGCGCGGGGTCATTTCATCGGGCAACAGATCGCCCAGCGCTTTCTCCACCCCCGATACCCTGGCCGGTGGCGGCCGGGCCTCGCTGGCGGCTTTATCGACCAGCGCGCGGAACAGCGGCAACTCGCCGGAGAGCTTTCCCATGCCGGCGCGGATATCTTCCTCCTCGAGGCTGGCCAGAACCGAGGTGGCGCGCTCGATGACCGGAGCCGGCAATCCCGCCAGCTTGGCCACCTGGATTCCGTAAGAGCGGTCGGCAACGCCGGGGCGCACCTGGTGCAGGAAGACCACGTCGCCCTGCCACTCGCGCACCTTCACCGAATGCAGCGACAGGCGCGGAAGGGTATCGGAAAGCACGGTCAGTTCATGGTAATGGGTGGCGAAAAGCGCGCGCGAGCAATTGACTTCGTGGAGGTGCTCGACCACCGCCCAGGCAATGGACAGGCCATCAAAAGTGGCCGTGCCACGGCCAATCTCGTCCAGTATCACCAGCGAACGCGGGCTGGCCTGGTTCAGTATGGTGGCGGTCTCGACCATTTCAACCATAAAAGTCGAGCGCCCGTGCGCGAGATCATCCGACGCGCCGACGCGCGAGAAAAGCCGGTCTATGATGCCGATATGCGCCGCCTCGGCGGGCACGAACGAACCCGCCTGGGCAAGTATGGCGATCAGCGCGTTCTGGCGCAGGAAGGGCAAAAGCACCTTCCTGGGCAAGTATGGCGATCAGCGCGTTCTGGCGCAGGAAGGTGCTTTTGCCCGCCATATTGGGTCCGGTCACCAGCCACAGGCTGGTCTTCTCGCCCAGATCGCAGTCATTGGCGACGAACGGCCCCTGGTTGGCGCTGGTCAGCGCCATCTCGACCACCGGATGCCGGCCGGCGGTGATGGCAAAGGCGCGGCTGTCATCGACCAGCGGCCGGGCATAATTCTGCTCAGCCGCAAGAGTGGCGAAAGCCGCCGATACGTCAAACACCGCCAGCCCCCGGGCGGCAAGGTTGATGGCCTCCCAGTTCTCGAGAACGCCGGCGACCAGCTGAGCAAAAATTTCCTGTTCGCGGGCCAGCGCCTGATCCGCCGCACCGGCGATTTTTGCCGCCAGTTCCGCCAGCTCGGCGGTTGTGAAACGCACCGCATTGGCCAGCGTCTGGCGGTGAATGAAACGCTCCAGATGCGGCGGCTGCATCAGGGGCCCGGCATGGCGCGCCGGGATGTCGATATGATAACCAAGCACATTGTTGAACTTGATCTTCAACTGTCTGATTGAGGTCTCTTCGCGGTAACCCGCTTCAAGCCCCGCTATCAGGCGGCGCGCATGATCGCGCAGGCCACGAAACTCGTCCAGCGCCCCGTCGAACCCCTCGGCTATGAAGCCGCCATCGCGGATGATGAAGGGCAGTTCCGCAGCCAGCGCCCGCGTCAGATTCGCGATCAGGGCGTCATGGCTGCCAAGGTCATTGAGCGCCTGGGCCAGCTCCTGGGGCAGTTTGGCCGACAATTGCGCGCGGATGGCGCGCGCCGCCATCAGCCCGTCGCGGATGACGGCCAGGTCGCGCGGCCCGCCACGCCCCAGCGACAATCTCGAGAGCGCCCGCTCCAGATCTGGCGCCTGGCGCAAGGCGCTGCGCAGCGCCTCGGTGCTGGCCGTATCGCCGGCAAAAAACGCCACCGCGTCGAGCCGCCCGTTGATGCGCTCCGGGTCGGTCAGGGGGGCGAGGAGACGGCTCGCCAGCAGGCGTCCGCCGGCGCCGGTCACCGTTCTGTCCATGACCGCCAGCAGGCTGCCTTCTTCGCTTCCTGAAAGTGTGCGGGACAGCTCCAGGCTTTTCTGTGTCACGCTGTCGATAATCATTACGCCGTCGGGGGCGATGGATTTGGGTGCCTTCAGCCGCGCCTTCGCGCCTTTCTGGGTTTCATCCAGATAGGCATAGAGCGCGCCCAGCGCGGCGATATCACTGCGCGCAAAATCACCAAAGCCGTCCAGCGAAGGGGTGCCGTAGGCCTCCAGAAGGCGCCGCTCGCCGCGCGTGCTGTCGAAATAAGCGGAAGGCTGGGAAACCATCACCCGCGCCCAATCCGCCAAATCGCCGCCAGGCTTTTCTGCCTTTTCCGTGGTCCCCGGTTTTCCTGCCTTTTCCGTGGTCCCCAGCTTTTCCACTGACAAAGTCTCGCTGACGAGAATCTCGCCGGGGTTTATCAGCGACAGGATGGCATCCAGGTCGCGCGCATCCACCTGGCGCACAAACAGGTCGCCGGTCGACAAATCCGTGTAGGCCAGAGACAGCTGGTCACCCGAGACCGCCAGAGCCGCCAGGTAATTATGCCGCCGCGCGTTGAGCAAATTCTCCTCGGTGAGCGTGCCGGGCGTTACCAGCCGCACGACTTCGCGCTTAACAACCGCTTTTGCGCCCCTCTTTTTGGCTTCGGCGGGATTCTCCACCTGTTCGCAGACTGCGACGCGGTGTCCTTTTTTGATCAGCCGCTCGAGATAGCTGTCGGCGGCATGGACCGGCACCCCGGCCATGGGGATATCCTCGCCCAGATGCTTGCCGCGCTTGGTCAGTGCAATGTCCAGCGCCTTGGCCGCTTGCCGGGCGTCGTCAAAGAAAAGTTCGTAGAAATCCCCCATGCGATAGAAAAGCAGGCAATCGGGGTGCTGGGCCTTGATGCGCAGATATTGCACCATCATGGGAGTCGTGGGGGGCGTTACCGCCGCCGCGGCTCTCTTCGGGTCGTCGTTTGCCGCCACCGCGACGTCTTCCCCGGCGCCCGAATCATCAGGCTCGGGAGGCACGGCTGCCTTGATCGGGGTTATGTCAGCACCTGGTGGCATGATAAGGGGTCGTTTTCGGCTCGATTTGCGTATATTCCAGTCTATCTGGCTCTAAAGGGTCCAGACCCCAGAGTTTTAGAGCATTCGGGCCGGGCATGCCATACCAACTAAACCGCCCGCGCATGCCGGCATGAGAAAGGACAAACGCGCCGTGAGCGAGAAAATGACCACTTTCAGCGACCAGGAGGCCCTGCTGTTTCACTCGCAGGGCAGGCCGGGCAAGATCGAAATCACGCCGACCAAGCCAATGGCCACGGCGCGCGATTTGTCGCTGGCCTATTCGCCGGGCGTCGCGGTGCCGGTGCTGGCCATCGCCAAGGATGAAGACTGCGTTTACGATTATACCGCCAAGGGCAACCTGGTGGCGGTCATCACCAACGGCACGGCCATTCTCGGCCTGGGCAACCTGGGGGCGCTGGCCTCGAAACCGGTGATGGAGGGCAAGGCGGTCCTGTTCAAGCGATTCGCCGATGTGGACGCCATGGACCTGGAGATCGATACCGAGGATGTGGACGAGTTTGTAAATTGTGTGAAGCTTCTGGGGCCCAGCTTCGGCGGCATTAACCTGGAGGATATCAAGGCGCCCGAATGTTTTATCATTGAAGACCGGCTGCGCGAGCTCATGAATATCCCCGTATTCCATGACGACCAGCATGGCACCGCCATTATCACTGCGGCGGGTTTTATAAATGCGCTGGACCTGACCGGACGCGATATCAAAAAGACCCGGGTGGTGGTGAACGGCGCCGGCGCCGCAGCCATCGCCTGCCTGGAGCTGATAAAGGCCATGGGCCTGCCGCATGAGAATGCCATTCTCTGCGACAGCAAGGGGGTCATCTATCAGGGCCGCACCGAGGGCATGAACCAGTGGAAGTCGGCTCACGCGGCCAAAACAGATGCGCGCACGCTGGCCGATGCGATGAAGGGCGCCGATGTATTTATCGGCCTGTCGGTGAAGGGGGCGGTGAGCAAGGCAATGATCAAATCGATGGCGAAAAAGCCCATCGTCTTCGCCATGGCCAACCCCGACCCGGAGATATCCCCGGAAGACGTGCATGAGGTGCGCGCTGATGCCATCACCGCCACCGGGCGCTCGGATTATCCCAACCAGGTCAATAACGTGCTCGGTTTTCCCTATATATTTCGCGGCGCTCTGGATGTGCGCGCCACCACCATCAACGAGGCCATGAAGATTGCCGCCGCCGAGGCGCTGGCGGAGCTGGCGCGCGAGGAGGTGCCCGACGAGGTGATCAATGCCTATGCCGGGCGGCGGGCGCATTACGGCCCGGAGTATATCATTCCCTCGCCCTTCGATCCGCGGCTGATCGAATGCATACCGCCCAAAGTGGCGGCGGCGGCCATGGCCAGCGGTGTGGCCCGGCGCGATATCGAGGATATGGATGCCTACAGACAAACCCTGAGGGCGCGGCTTAACCCCACGGTCAGCACATTGTCGCAGATGTTCGAGCGTCTGCGCAAAACGCCGCGCCGCGTGGTCTTTGCCGAAGCGGAAGAAGACCGGGTGCTGCGCGCGGCACTGAGTTTTCAGGCCGGCGGCTACGGCACCGCCATCCTGATCGGCCAGGAAGAGATTGTGCGCGCCAAGCTGGAGGCGGCCGGGGCGCAGAATATCGAGGGTATTGAAGTCTACAGCTCACGCTCCGAAAATCTGGCCAGGGAATTTACCGAATTCCTCTATGAGCGGCTGAACCGGCGCGGGCATCTTTACCGCGACGTGCAGCGGCTGGTGAAACGCGACCGCAACGTTTTCGCCGCCTGCATGGTGGCCAAGGGCCACGCCGACGCCATGGTCACCGGCGTCACCCGCCATTATTGGCAGGCCCTGCAGGACGTCATGCTGGTCATCGACGCCAAGGAAGGCCGGCGGCCCTTCGGACTGGCGGCGGTGGTCACCGGCAAGAGCACGGTGTTCATCGCCGATGCCACAGTGGCGGAGGAACCGACCGCCGAGGAACTGGCGGATATCGCGGTTCAGGCGGCTGAGGCGGTGCGGCGGCTGGGGCAGACCCCCCGGGTTGCTTTCGTTTCCTTCTCCAACTTCGGCAATCCCATGCGCAAGCGCTCACAGCGGCTGCGTGATGCGGTGGCTATTCTGGACGATCGCGAAACGGATTTCGAGTATGACGGCGAGATCGCCGCCGACGTGGCGCTGAATGAAAACCTGCGCAAGCTTTATCCCTTCACCAGGCTTTCAAAGCCGGCAAATATTCTCATCATGCCGGGGCTGCATGCGGCCAATATTTCGTTCAAGCTGCTGGCCGAGCTGTCGAGTGGCGCGGTGATCGGGCCAATTTTGCTCGGCCTGGAGAAATCCGTGCAGATTGTGCGCATGAACTCAACCGCCAGCGAACTGGTGAATATGGCCGGGCTTGCGGCCATGGCCTCTATCGAGGATGGCGAAGAGGAGCGCCCGCTGCCGGGGATTTAGTCGGCGGACGCTGCCGGGGCTTTAGGTCACGGACTCTTTTCCCGCGATTTCATGCAGCGGACGGCCGTCGGCATCAAAGGCCACCCGGCGTATGGCGAACAGCATCAGAATGCCGGGGATGGCCAACAGCGTCGAGATGATGAAAAAGTCATGCCAGCCAACTTGTTCCGCGAGAAAGCCGGAAAAGGACGCGAATATACTGCGCGGCAACAGGGTGACCGCGGACAGCAGCGCATATTGAGTGGCCGTGAAACTCTTGTTACAGAGGCCCGAAAGATAGGCCACCACCGCTGTTCCGCCCAGCCCGCTGGCGAAATTCTCGAAGCCGATTGTCGCCACCAGCATCGGAATCGAATGTCCCACACTGGCCAGCCAGACGAACATCAGGTTGGTGACCATCATCAGAATACCGCTCACCAGCAGCGCCCGCCAGGCGCCGACGGCATAATAAAGCGTGCCGCCGAGGCCAATGCCCAGAAGAAGCGGCGGCAGGCCCGCCAGCTTGTTGGCGAGAGCCATCTCGTCTTCATCGAAGCCCATCTCGAAGAGGAAAGAGGGCGTCTGGTTGGCGGCCACCGCATCGCCGAACTTGAACAGCAGCACGAAGACAAGGATCAGATACCAGCCCCGCCGGGTCATGAATTCGGCGAAAGGGGCGAAAACGGCGGTGTATATCCACACGCTGGCGCGCTCCCAGCGACTGGGGCTTGCCTGCCGGGACAACAGGTCTTCAGCGCGCTCGCGCAGCTTTCGCGCCTCGGGCGTTTCAATATACTCCGGCTCGCCCCAGAGATAGGCGGCGACCAGCCCGGGCAGAATGACCAGCGCTGAAATGGCGTAAGCGGGCGGATAGCCGATGCGCTTGGCCAGAACCAGCGTCCCGGCACCGGCCAGCAGCGCTCCCACCCGCCAGCCGAACTGGATCATCGCCGCGCCCGCGCCCTGCTCATCGTCCTTGAGAATCTCGATGCGATAGGCGTCGATCACCACGTCCTGGCTGGCCGAAAGAAAGCCGATAATCACCGCCAGAAGCGCGGTCAGCGCAATATTTTGTGCCGGGGCCGAATAACCCAGTGCCGCGATGGAAAGAATAAGCAGAACCTGCAACAGCATCAGCCAGCTGCGCCGGACGCCCATCATGTCGGCCAGCAGCGGCAGGCGCACCCGGTCGAGCAAGGGCGCCCAGGCAAACTTGAGGCTGTAGGAAAGCCCGGCCAGCCCGAAGAGGCCGACGGTTGATTTGTCGACACCCTCTTTCGTCAGCCAGTACCACAGCGTGGCGGCGATCAGCGCGAAAGGTGCGCCCTGTGAAATGCCCAGCGCAAAGACCACCAGCTGGCGTGGCTGCAAATAAAGAGCGAGAGTCTCTAACGGGGAATGGCGTGCCTGCATGAGGCGCATCATAGCGGCCAATACGGCAAAAAGAAGGGGCGTCGGCGAACCGGCTAGCGCATTTGCGGCGAGAGGCGGCGATAGCTGAGCGCCTCGGCGATATGCGGGCGAAAGACGCCCTCGCTGCCCGCCAGATCGGCCAATGTGCGCGCCACCCGCAACACCCGGTGATACCCGCGCGCGGTCAGGCGCATTTTATCCACCGCCTGGCCAAGCAGTGCCCGGCCATCATCGTCGGGCGCCGCCACCCGCTCCAGGAGCTTGCCGTCGGCCTCGGAATTGGTGCGAATGGGGGCGTCAACGCCTTCCCCCCTGTAGCGCTGCATCTGGATGTCGCGCGCCTTCGCCACCCGCGCGGCAATTTCGGCGCTGCCCTCGGCGGGGGGCGGCAACGACAGATCCGCAGCCGAGACCGCCGGCACATCCACATGCAGATCAATGCGATCAAACAGCGGCCCGGAGATTTTGCCCTGATAGTCGGCGGCGCATCGGGGCGCCCGGCTGCAGGCCTGTGCCGGGTCATCCAGGTAACCGCAGCGGCAGGGGTTCATGGCGGCGACCAGCTGCACGCGGGCCGGATAGGTTACATGGGCGGCGGCGCGCGCCACCACCGCCTTGCCGCTCTCCAGGGGCTGGCGGAGGGCCTCAATCGCGGCCCGCGAAAATTCCGGAAGTTCGTCGAGAAACAGCACCCCCAGATGGGCCAGCGATATTTCACCGGGCCGCGCCCGGCTGCCACCGCCGACCAGCGCCGGCATGGATGCCGAATGGTGGGGGTTGCGAAAGGGGCGCGAGCGGCGAATGACGCCCGCATCCATTTCGCCGGCGATGGAGGTAATCATCGAGACTTCCAGCGCCTCTTCGGGGCTGAGCGGCGGCAGAATGCCGGGCAGGCGCGAGGCCAGCATGGACTTGCCGGCGCCCGGCGGCCCGATCATCAACAGGTTATGCCCCCCGGCGGCGGCCACCTCAAGGGCGCGCTTGGCGGTTTCCTGGCCCTTTATGTCGCGCAGATCAGCGACCACCACGTCGTCGACCACGGCGCCCGGTTTGGGCGGGCTCATCACCTGGGTACCCTTGAAATGATTGATCAGCGCCAGAATGTGGCCGGGCGCCAGCACCGGAATATTGCCCGCCCAGGCCGCTTCCGGGCCACTTTCTTCAGGGCAGATCAAGCCTTTGCCGTCTGCCGACGCGCGCAACGCAGCCAACAGCACGCCCGGCACGGCGCGAATACGGCCGTCGAGACCAAGCTCGCCCAGCACGATCTGGCCGGCCAGGTCTTCCTCGGGCAGAACATCCATGGCCACCAGCAGGCCCAGCGCCACGGGCAGGTCGTAATGGCTGCCTTCCTTGGGCATATCGGCGGGGGAAAGATTGACGGTGATGCGCTTCGGCGGCAGGGCCAGACCTATGGCGGTGAGGGCGGCGCGCACCCGTTCGCGCGATTCGGCGACCGCCTTGTCGGGCAGGCCGACAATGGTGAAGGCCGGCAGACCGCCGGCCATCTGGACCTCTACCTCAACGGGCCGGGCTTCGACCCCGTGGAAGGCAACCGTATTGACATGCGCAACCATATACCCCCGCAACATACCCTTGACGCGAACAGAGCGCCCCTGGAACACGCGGGAGTTTAGGGGGAAAGAGCCTCTCCGTAAATGGCCAGTAAATGGCCAGTAAATGGGAAGCGTAAATGGGAGCTTAGAAAAAGCGCGCGATGCGGAGCTGGAAAAAGTCGTCATCGGCGAAGGGCTGCAGCGGGTCGGCGGGGGCAACATCAAGGAAGAGGCGTATATCCAGCGTGATCTTCCAGTCGTCGCCCAGCCGGCGGCTGGCTTCGATATTCGCCAGTTTGCTGGAACTGTTCAGATCGAATATGCCGCCCGCCAGAATTGTCGTGCCGCTCACATCGTTGGCCGACCAGCGGGCGCCGAGGAAAAGATCGCCCTCAAAAGGATTGCCGGCGTTTGATCCCCGGTCGTCATAGAGAATTTCGGCCAGAACCCCGATGTCGCTGGCGCCGTCGCCGAGGCCGTAAAAGCTGTATTCAAAGCCGCCGGCAAAGGCGAAAAAATCATCCTGGTCATTCCATTGGTAAATCGCCTCGCCCTTCACCAGCAGCGCGCCAAAGGTGCCCTGCAGTTCCAGCCCCGCCTGATCGATCAGGTCATAGCGCGGCACCAATACCGGTTCGCCAGCCGCCCCCAGCCCGAGCGCGAAACGCGGGTCGCGGGCGGTGCCTGAAAAATACGAGACCGCGAGGTCGAAATCACCGATATATTGCGACCAGCGCAGGGCCCAGTCGGCGTGCCAGTTATTCCTTCCCGATTGAAACCGGGTCTGGCTGCGGTCCACAACCAGCGGCCCGGCGGGGCGGCCATCGGCACCGGGGAAGCGGCGCTCGCGAAACCAGGGCAGAAAGTAACCTGTCAACTGGCCCACGCCGGCATCATAGGTGATCGCCACCATCGGCTGGCCCAGCTTGTCCTCGGCGTCGATATCCTCCAGCGCGTCATCCTGGTTGATGATATCCACCAGATGCACCGATTCGGTGACCCCCCAGAACACTTTATCGATGCCGATGCGAATTTCGAAAGGATCGAACACGCCCACCCATTTGGCCTCGCGCAGGTCAAAATGGCTGCGCCTGCCGTCCACCCCGTCAACCCGGGCAAAGGGCGATATGGTGAGGATGGAATCGCCATCGTTCCAGTAGATGTGCAATTTCGCCTCACCGGCCAGAGAGGCGTTGTGCCGGGAGGGGCCGGGAGGCACCGAATCCTGGAAAAAATGCCGCGCCTCGGCCTCGATATTGCCGGTGAAATCGACCTCGAAATCGGCGGCGTCATCCGCAGCCCATGCCGGTACACTCACCGGCGCACCGGCCAAGCAGCCCGCCGCAATGAGGACAGGCGACATGCAAGCCGCCAAATAAGGGAATTTCCCTACCATTTCATAACGTTATACGGTTTTCGCCGTACCACAAACCGGTATCAGGCCTCACCGGCCTCAGTCGGCGCGGCGCAGGCTGGCCTTGGTAAAATCACCCTCATCCTGGCCGGTCTGAAATTTGAAGTCGCCCCATAACAGCCGCGAGGTCTTGCCGGTCAGGTGGTTGACCATGAACAGGTCATGGGCGCGCCAGAATTTACCCAGATACAGGCGGTAGTCATTGAAGGTCAGGGTCTTCAGCAATGACCCCTTGCGGTCATAGAAGTCCACTTTCTGCGAGCGGAATTCCTGATCGTCGATCCACACAACGCTTTTCGTGTAACCCGAGTATTTGTAGGCCGGAATGCGGTCGATCACATAGCAGGTGAGCGCGCCACAGGCCTCCTGGCCATTATAGATGTAGGTATATTTTCCCAGTTCCTGGGCCGCCATGTCCTCGAAGGCAAACTCGCTGCCCATGAAGGGGCCGGATTTATTGACCGAGGATATGCGCTTCACCCTTTTGAGGGCGGGCAGGAACATCCACTGGTCATCGGGATCGAGGATTTTCGCGTGGGTCAGCAGGGCGGTGCCCTTGATGTCGCGCGGCCGGTCGAACACCACCATGCTCCGGTCACCGAGGGCGGGGTCGGGGACTTCCAGCGACTTGATTCTCAGTTCGCGGGTACTGGTGGCGCCGCTGCGATTGGTCAGGATCATCTTGAGTTCGGCAACGCTGTCGCCATAGCCATCGTCGCGCCGGTCCGCGGCCTCGGCCACGGCATAGCCTTTTTCAGCCGCCGTCATGCCCTCGGTAAACAGGGAAGTGGACAACGAATCCTCGGCTGCAACTGGCGCAATCAGGCTTGCCGCCACAAGGCCGGCAGCCAAAGCCGCTCTTAATATTTTTCCATCCTTCATAAAACAATATCTCCGGCTCAGGTCGTCTGTGGTGCCTTTATAAGTCTCCGCTCAACAAACAGAAGCACCGAGGGAAGCAGCAGGAAGTCGGTGATCAACGCAATGATGATGATCATCGAGGTCATGATACCCAGATAGGCATTGATGACGAAATCCGAAAACATAAGCGCAGTGAACCCCGCCACCAGCACGAATGCCGAAATCCACAGGGCCGCGCCAACCGTGCGGAAGGCATAGCGCACCGCCTCATCGGGCGACTCGCCGCGCTCGCGCCGGGCGCGCATGTATTTGCTCAGGAAATGCACCGTGAAATCGACGATCAGGCCCAGCGCCGTGGGCACGACGATTGCCGAATACATGCCCACCTCGCCGACAATGATGGCCCATATGCCGAAAGCGTAAACCGGCGGCATGAGATTGGGCAGCAGGCTGATCAGGCCCACCCTGAAGCTGCGCAGGGCAAGGAACAGGCAGCCGGAAATCAGCACCAGCGCGATCGACGTGCCGACAAACATGGCCTGCACATTGCGCTGCGAAATGAAGGAAAATATCACCGAGACGCCGCTGCCCACGGAATGCATCTCTTCGGGGCTGTTGGCCACCAGCCAGTCCTCGCCACGCTGCTTGAGAGAGCGCAGCTCGGTGGATGAGACATTGCCGACAGTGACCATGATCCGCGTCGCCGATTTGCTGATATCGATCTGGTTGTTCAGGTCCAGCCCGTAGGGAAGTGACATTTCGTAAAGCAGCAGATATTGCGCCGCCAGCTCGCGGCTGTCGGGCAGCCGGTACCAGTCAGGATCGTCGCCATGCATGCTTTTGTTCAGCCGTTTCATGATATCGGTAAAGCTGTTCACATGCACCACTTCGGGCTGGAGCTCCAGCCAACGGGCGAAGGCATCGAGCCGCTGAAGATATTCGGGCTCGGATATGCCGCCATCGCTACCCGATCCAACCGAATAATCCAGCAGGTAAATCCCCGGCAGATTCTCTGATATGAAATCGGAATCGTCGCGAAATTCCGTGCCTTCGGCGAAATATTCGACAAATTTATCGTTGATGCTCAGTTTCGGCAGAAAGAGTGACGCCACTACCGCCAACCCGAGCATCACCGCCATAATGCGCCCGGGGGTGCGAATCACGAACTCCGAAATGCGCTTCAGGGCCAGGCCCTCGATCCTGCCGCGGCGGCGTCCTTTTACGGGCAGGATGGCCATCATCGCCGGCAGCAGGGTTATGGAAAACAGCCAGGCCATGACGGCGCCCATGGCGCAGATATTTCCCATGTCCCGGAAGGGCGGAGAATCGGAAAAATTCAGCGACAGGAAGCCGATCGCCGTGGTCACGCTGGTCAGAAAGATCGGCTGCATGTTGACGCGCAGGCTTTCCCTCAAGGCGTCCAGCCGCGAGCGCCCCTGGTCCATTTCGGAAAACAGCGTCACCAGAATATGAATCGAATCGGCAATGGCGATTGTCAGAACAATAATCGGCGCCACCGCCGAAGCCGGGGTTATCTGGAGCCCGGCAAAGCCGCCGCCGCCCATGGCGGTGGCCGCCGACAGCAGCACCACCACAAAGGCGGTTATGGTTCCCCCCAACGAACCGAGAAACAGGAACATGGTGATGGTCAGGAACAATCCCATCAGCGGAAACAATGTCACGATGTCCCGGCGCGACGATTCCTGAAAAGCGTTGGACAGCATGACCACGCCCGAAAGTGCCATTTCCACATCCGGGTGGGCCGCCTCTATGTCTTCCCGGATCAGGCGCGCTTCAATTGCAACCTTTTCCTGCAGCCCGCCAACGCCGTCGGGAAACTGCAGAATGGCGGCAACCGCAGCGGTCCTGCCGTCGGCCGAGACCAGACGGTTGACCGTGGAGGGTTCGCTGAGGGCGATCTCTCTTATTTCAGCCAGGTCCTCTGGCGTCAGCGCCCCGGGGTCCGGCACCAGATCGCGGACCAGAAGGTCGTCTCCTTCCGCCCAGGTGTGCTGGTAATTGGTGATGCTGTCGACGCGGATCACGTAGGGCAACTGCCATGCCCGGTCGGTGACTTCTTTTATGATCGCCAGCCGCTCCGGCGTGAATATGTCGCCGCTTGCGCCCCTGATTACGAAGGTCGTGTTGTCCACCTTGATATAGGTTTTCTCGACAGCGTCATGGGCGATCAACTGGGGATTGTCGGGTGAAAAATAGACCCGGTAATTGTCGGAGAATGTAAGAAACCGTGCACCCGAGGCCAGCAGAACCGCCACCACCAGACTGACCAGCACGACCGGCCAGCGCCATCGAATAATGAAGTCGGCATAGCGGAGGGTAGCGCTCGACATAGGCGGTTCCGGTCCTGATCCTGTTCCGATCCGGCGGCGCCGCCTTATTCCGATCAGCGCCACAACCGCTATATGGACCTACCAGGTAACTTTCTCAATACCCTCGAAAGCGATTTCCGTGCCATCGTCGAAAATAATGATGCCGGAAGACTCGCCGGACAGGTCAAGATAGTCCGCCCCCTGGCCGGTAATCTGGTTACCGGTGTCCAGCACCACCGTCCAGCCGGCGCCCGGCGCCCCGCCGGTCGCGCTCAGATCGATGCTGTCGGAGCCAAAGCCGCCGGAAATAACATCGTTGCCATCATTGCTGCCGATGAGGAACAGATCATCCCCGGCGCCACCGTCCATGATGTCGTCGCCGGATTGGCCATTGAGGATGTCATCACCCTTGCCGCCAATCAGCGTGTCATTTCCCGAGCCGCCATTGAGGGTGTCGTTCTGGTTGCCGCCGTCCAGCGTGTCGCTGCCCGAGCCACCGGTCAACGTGTCCGCGCCCTGGCCGCCCAGCAATGTGTCATCGCCCGAGCCGCCATACAGTTCGTCGGCGCCCTGGCCACCGTCCAATATGTCGTCACCAGCGCCACCATAGAGCTGGTCGGCGCCCTGCTCACCAAACAGTTGGTCGTTGCCATCGTTGCCAAAGAGGATGTCCGAACCCTGACCGCCAGTGACAATGTCGTCACTCCCCAGCGCATCAACATATTGCGAACCCTGCTTGGCGTTGTAGACGTCGTCGCCCGGCGTCAGGACGATGTAATCGTAGCCCGGCGGAATCGCGGGCGCATCATCCTCGTCGGCGGGGTCTTCATAGACGTCGGCAACGTCGATGGTGAGATTCTGCGAGGCGGTGAGGCCGCCAGCGTCGGTCACCTCAACGGTGAGGTTATGGGATGCCGCGGTCTCGAAGTCGAGCCCGCCGGCGAGGGTGATCTCACCGGTGGCGGCGTCAATGGTGAATAGCCCTCCGGCATCGTCGCTCAGGGAATACGTCAGGCTGTCGCCCGCGTCGGGGTCCGTCCCCGTCGCCTGGCCGACCACGATGCCCGCCGCCGCATCCTCGGCGACCAGCGACCCGGTCACCGTCAGGGAAGGCGCTTCGTTGGTATCACTGACATCGATGGTAACCGCCTGCGTCGCGGTCAGCCCGCTGGCATCGGTCACCTCAACGGTGAGGTTATGGCTGACGGCCGTCTCAAAATCGAGACCGCCAGCGAGAGATATCTCACCGGTGGCCGCATCGATCTGGAACAGCCCGCCGGCGTCGTCGGTGAGCGCATAAGTCAGACTATCGCCGGCGTCGGGATCGGAGCCGGTGGCCTGGCCGACCACGGCGCCGGCGGCGGCATCCTCGGCGACCAGCGAGCCGGTGACCCTCAGCGAAGGCGCTTCGTTCGTATCACTCACATCGATGGTAACCGCCTGGCTGGCAGTCAGCCCACCGGCGTCGGTGACTTCAACGGTGAGGTTGTGGGATACCGCGCTCTCGAAATCGAGACCGCCAGCGAGAGATATCTCGCCGGTGGCCGCGTCGATCTGGAACAGCCCGCCGGCATCGTCGGAAAGCCCGTAAGTCAAACTATCGC